>JAWOCZ010000241.1:0-4527 GCA_046483565.1 Nitriliruptoraceae bacterium | reverse complement strand
GTTCGAGGACCGGAATCTGTACGTGCACAACCCGACGGTCACGCTCATGCGGACGACGCCGGAGGAGACCGCGGAGCTCGGGCGGGTCATCGCTGGAAAGCTCAACGGCGCCACCGGGCCGACGGTGCTGTTCGTGCCGTTGGGGGGTGTCTCGTTGATCTCGGTCGAGGGTGGGGTGTTCCACGATCCGGTAGCGGACGAGGCGCTGTTCTCGGCACTTCGTGACCACCTCGCTGATCACGTCGAGCTGGTCGAGCTCGACCATGCCATCAACGACGAGCAGTTCGCGCACGCGATGGCCGACCGGCTGATCGAACTTACGACCCAGGAGCGGAGCTGACATGGATGGAGCACAGGCACGGCGACAGCTGCAGGCAACGCTCGACGCGGGCGGTGTGATCATCGGTGCTGGTGCCGGGACCGGCCTCTCGGCGAAGTGCGCGGAGGCCGGAGGTACCGATCTGATCATCATCTACAACTCCGGGCGCTACCGGATGGCCGGACGGGGCTCGCTCGCCGGTCTCCTGCCCTACGGCGACGCGAACGCGATCGTGATGGACATGGCCGGTGAGGTGCTCCCGGTGGTGCGGGAGACCCCGGTGCTGGCGGGGGTGTGTGGTACCGATCCGTTCCGGCAGATGGAGGTGTTCCTGGACGAGGTGGCCCGGATGGGCTTCGCCGGGGTCCAGAACTTCCCCACTGTCGGCCTGATCGATGGGACGTTCCGCCAGAACCTCGAGGAGACCGGTATGGGCTTCGATCTGGAGGTGGAGATGATCCGTCTCGCTTCCGAGCGTGGCCTGTTGACCGCCCCGTACGCGTTCACGCCGGAGGATGCGGAGGCGTTGACGGCCGCCGGTGCCGATGTGCTGGTCCCGCACATGGGTCTGACCACCAAGGGCACGATCGGTGCCGAGACCGCGTTGACGCTCGATGAGGCCGTCACGCGTGTGCAGGCGATGCACGACGCCGCTGTGTCGGTCCGCGACGACGTGATCGTGCTCTGCCACGGCGGACCGATCGCCGAGCCGGAGGACGCTGCCTACGTCCTGGAGCACACCACGGGCGTGGTCGGGTTCTTCGGTGCGTCAAGCATGGAACGGCTCCCGACCGAGAAGGCGATGACCGAGAACATGCAGCGATTCAAGGCCATCAGCAGCTGAACGACTCTACGCAGAGCAAGGGGAGTGGTCATGGCACACATCTACGTCAGCATGGTCATCGAGGCGCCGGTCGAGGAGGTGTGGTCGGTTGCACGCGATTTCACCGGGAACTGGCACTCCTCGGTGATCGCGGACAGCGAGATCGAGGGCGGCCTCCCATCCGACGCGGTGGGGTGCGTGCGGAACTTCTCGCTGGCCGATGGGGGAGGGCAGCTACGCGAACAGCTCGTCGGGCTGTCCGATGAACGGCACGAGTTCGCATACCGCATCCTCGATTCACCCTTGCCGGTGAGCGAGTACCTCGCGACTGCGCGCTTCACCCCGATCACGACCAGCGGGCAGACGTTCGGTGAGTGGTGGGTCGACTTCCGGGTCGCTCCGGAGGACGAGCAGGGAACGGTGGAGCTCGTCCGCGGGGTCTTCGAGGCCGGGCTGTCCGACCTCGCAGGTCTGACCGCTTCGGCCTGAGCGCCTCCCAGCCGAGCGGAGCTCTCCTCGCTGCGAGAGGGGCGCCCATCGACGAGGCGTGCGAGGCCGTGCTCGAGGACCACCCGGAGACCGTTGTACCCGAGCCGGTCGCCGTCGGAGTGGGCCGGTACGCCCTCAACGAGCGGATCGACCCCCCGGCCCTACATCCGATCCAGGGAACGGGTCAATAGGCGTGCTGCGATACTGACAGTGGCCCTCCGCGGCTGTGAACCGCCGTTCTGACGCGCGAACGCGTCGGGTCGTAGAGACCCCCGCTCGCCGGCTGCCGACGCCTGGCAGGCGATGGATCCGGAGGGCAGGTCGATGTCGGTCAGCCCTGGGGCCTCACGCCCCGTGAACAGCCGGGTGATGGCAGTACCCTCCGAGGCATGCGGAGCGTCCCACCAGCACCGCGCCGGTGGGCGCTGCCGTACAGACCCACGACGATCATGCGGGCATCCCGTGGGGTTGGTCCCCGAGCCAGAGAGCGCAACGTGTCACAGAACGACGATCCCGAGGCCCGACAGGCCAACGCCGAGCGGCCCGGGCACGTCCCGGACTTCTCGGGCGACGTGGCGGAGATGGCCCCGCACTACTACGGCGGTCAGGCGGTCATCGAAGGGGTGATGATGCGCGGTGCCGACCGCTGGGCCGTCGCGGTGCGACGACCGGACGGGGACATCTGGCTCGAGTGCCACCCCACCTCGACCGCGCCCTCGCGGCGCCCGTGGCTGAAGTGGCCGATGATCCGTGGCTGCTACGCCCTGGTCGACTCGCTGTCGATCGGGATGCGGGCGCTCGGTATCTCCGCCAACCAGTCGGTCCCGGAGGACGAGGAGGAAGAGGAGCTGTCGGGTGCCGCGATGGGTGCCTCGATGGCGCTGGCCGCCCTGCTCTTCATCGGCATCTTCATCTTCCTTCCCTCCACGGCGACCAAGGGCATCGACGCTCTCATCGGCAACGTGATGGGTGACGGGATCTGGTTCCACCTCGTCGAGTCGTTCATCCGGATCGTCATCTTCCTGGCCTACCTGTGGTCCATCTCGCTGATCTCCGACATCCGGCGGGTGTTCGAGTACCACGGTGCCGAGCACAAGACGATCGCGGCCTGGGAGCACGGGGAGGTCCTCGAACCGGCCAACGTGGACCGGTACTCGACGCTGCACGTGCGCTGCGGGACGAACTTCCTGATCCTGGTGATGCTGCTCGCGGTGGTGATCTACACCGCCGGCGGGCTGCTGGTCCCCCCACCGGAGGGCATCGCCTGGTGGGGTGCGGTGGTCTACCACGTCGTGCTGCGCATCGTGCTGCTGCCGGTGGTGGCAGGCGCGGCCTACGAGGGACTCAGGCTCGGTGCCGCCAAGGGCGACAACCTGCTCGTGCGCGCCATCATGAAGCCGGGACTGTGGCTGCAGCTCATCACCACCAAGCCGCCGGACACCGACCAGATCGAGGTGGCGATCCGCTCCTTCGAGGCGGTGGTGCCCGCCGAGAGCCGCACGGGGCGGGTGCCCACCACCCTCGACAGCCCGGTCCTGCTGGCGCACGAGAGCCTGCCGGTGACGCTCGAGTCGGCCGACCTGCGCATCGCCGGGCCCGACGGCGAGGTGGTGCCGGCACCGCAGGAGCCTGGCTCGCCGACCGCCGATCCCCAGGCGGTGGCCGGGCAGCCGGAGCAGGCACCGGCACGCCCTGAGGACGGCTGAGGTGTTCGAGACCCTCGCCCAGCTCGAGGATCGGCACCGTGACCTCGAGGCCCAACTCGCCGACCCGCAGATCGCCGGCGACGGCGAGCGCTACACCTCACTGGCCAAGCAGCACGCGGAGCTCAACGAGATCGTCGGCCTCTACCGTCGTTGGCGCGCCACCCGGGACGACCTCGAGGCCGCTCGCGAGATGGCCGCGGACTCGGACGCAGGCGCCGAGGCCGACGCCATGGCGGCCGAGGCCGACGAGCTGGCGGCACAGCTGGCGGGGCTGGAGGAGGAGCTGCAGCTCGCCCTGGTGCCCAAGGACCCCAACGACGACCGTGACGTGATCGTGGAGGTCCGCGCCGCGGCCGGTGGGGACGAGGCAGGTCTCTTCGCCGGCGAGCTCGAGGAGATGTACCAGCGTTACGCCGACCGGCAGGGGTGGCGGACCAGGACCCTGGAGCGGACCGCCCAGGGCATCGGTGGCATCAAGGAGACGATCCTGGAGATCGTCGGGCGCGGTGCCTACGCCCATCTCAAGCACGAGTCCGGCGTGCACCGCGTGCAGCGGGTCCCGACCACCGAGTCCCAGGGCCGCATCCACACCTCAACGGCCTCGGTGGCCGTGCTCCCCGTGGCCGAGGAGGTCGACGTCGCGGTCGATGCGAACGAGCTGCGCATCGACGTGTTCCGCTCCTCCGGCCCGGGCGGCCAGAGCGTCAACACCACCGACTCCGCGGTCCGGATCACGCATCTGCCGACCGGGCTGGTCGTCTCCTGCCAGGACGAGAAGTCGCAGCACCAGAACCGCGACAAGGCCCTGAAGATCCTGCGCTCACGGCTGCTCCAGGCGGAGCAGGAGCGGGCAGAGCAGGAGCGTGCCGATGCCCGAAAGGGCCAGATCGGCACCGGCGATCGGTCGGAGAAGATCCGGACCTACAACCTGCCGCAGTCGCGGATCACCGACCATCGCATCGGTGTCAGCGTGCACGACGTCGATGCGGTGCTCGCCGGTGAGCTCGACGTCCTCGTCGCGGCGCTGCGGCGCGCCGAGCAGGAGGCCAAGCTCGCCGGTCTCGACGGCGACGGCGCGGCTGCGGTGGCCGGCTGAGCGTGGCGCCTCCCTCGACCCACGACCGTGTGGTCGCCGCGGTCGCTGCCCGGCTGAGCGCTGCGGGGGTGCCCGGGGCCCACGCCGAGGCGCG
>JAWOCZ010000177.1:0-3616 GCA_046483565.1 Nitriliruptoraceae bacterium | reverse complement strand
ACGCCCGAGTGGGGCCAGGTCGGGACCCGGCTGGGGTCCCAACCGGTCCCGTAGCCACGGATCGACACGCCACAGCCGCCCGGTGGGGTGCCCCTGTGCATCGAGCTCGACCCCGGTGGGCAGCTCCCCCTCCGCCACGCTCAGCGCCGCGAGGCCGGCGGAGTTCACCATCCACAGCGCCCCACTGCGGTGCTGGATACGCACGGGCCGGTCCGGCACCCACGTATCGATCACCTCGCGCGAGAGCATCCCGGCGACGGACTCGTGGTACCCGACACCTCGGAGCCACTCTCCCGCAGGCCTACCCGCCGCGGCGGCGCGCAGCACGGCAGCCAACCCGTCTACCTCGCGGACATCGGGCGGGCCGCAGGGCACCGCATCGGCCGCTGCAGCCGTGGCCAGCAGGTGGAGGTGATGATCGTGCAGGCCCGGGAGCAGGTACCCGCCCTCCACGATTCGCTCACCAGCAACCGGAAGGTCGACCCCGACCTCGACGATCAGCGCACCGCGGGTCCGCACGTCCACCACACGGCCGTGGTCCCCGCGCACGTGTCGGAGCAGCAGCCCAGTCACGATCCGATCCCGAACTCGTCGAGCACGCGAGCGGTGTCGGCACCCAGCGGTCGCGCCCGGCCCGCCGGTCGTCGAGCGCTCGGCTCGATCGGGGTGACCTCCTCGGACCGGCCTTTCCCCGGCAGCCGGGCAGCGACGATCGCGACCTCCCGCATGGCCATCTCGATCAGCCACGCGCGGGGATCGTGGAGCGATGCCAGACCAGCCACCGCGGCATGCACGCCCGTCAGCGGATCCGCGATCGCGTCGCCTGCGGGGACGGGACCCGCTGCATCCCAGGCGACCAGCCCTGCGGCTGCCGCCGCGTCGTCACCGAAGGCGGGCTGCTCGGCCCAGGGTCCCTGGCGTCCGTAGCCGGTGATCGAGAGCCAGGAGGTCCCCTGCGCGACCACCTCGTCGACGTCGATGCCGAGACGGCGCATGGCACGGGGCCGGGAGCCGTCGATCACCAGATCCGCAACACGCACCAGCCTCTGGAGCGCTTGACACGCGCTGGCCTCCGGCAGGTCGAGCGCCACCATCTCCTGCCCGGCGTGGAGGAGGTCGTGGAAGGCCACGGAGCCACGTCGGCCACCGTCCGGTCGTAGGAACGACTCCACGGTCACCACCCGAGCTCCCGAGCGGTGGAGCAGGTGCGCCGCGAGCGGACCGGCCCACAGCGAGGCGAGGCACAGGACCACGGGCCGACCGCCATGGGTGGTGCTCTGGCCCCGCCTGATCCCGCCCGACCGCAAGCGGACCCAGGACGGCTCCCCGGTCCCCCAACGCGCTTCGAGCTGTGCGTCCGGTGGCGCACCCGGGACCGGCACCTGCACCAGGGGCAACCCAAGCAGACGCGCCCGCGCCGCGACCCCGGCGGCGTCCTGCCCTGCCAGCCACTCGCCGAGCTCGGGCCAGGGATCGGATGACGGAACGAGCCGTCCGAAGGTCAGCGCGGGCAGGAGGTCGACGTCCTCGGGTCGGGGCAGGTTGACGCCGATCCAGCCATCGGCGGCGGGCAGCAGCCGGAACGCGCCCCCCACCGATGCCGGTCCCTGCCGCCGGAGGCCGGCGACGGCGGCGCGCTCGCCCAACAGCCGCACATCGAGGTCGTCCCAGCTCCCGGTGGGCGCCAGTCCGCGTAGGAGGTGCAGAGCGCCCCGCACCGCCGATGCGGGGGCACCGTCGGGGATCAGGGACGGCCCATCGGCACGACCGGTCAGGGCCATGGCCCCGGAAGCGGCCCAGTCCTGGAGCGGTGTCCGGGGCTCCATGTCGGGTGGCAGCGGCATCGGGGCATCGAAGACTCGCCGGAGGGTCGCGACGAGTCGTGCAGCATGCCCTGATGCGGCGTCGACGGGCTCACCGGACCTCATCGACGAGCCCCCAGGCGAGCGCGGTGTCGAGGTCCAGTTCCGCACCGGTCAGCATCCACCAGGCCGCGTGCCACCGGCCGATCCGCCGCGGGACGGAGACGGTGCCGCCCGCTCCCGGGATCAGACCCATGCCGACCTCCGGCAGGCGGAACCGCGTCCCGGGAGCCGCCACGACCCGGTGGGCGAAGGCCGCGAGTTCGACGCCCGCACCGATGCAGTTGCCGTGCACGAACGCCGAGGTCCGGCCACCGACCGCCTGCATCCGTGGCGCCGGCCCGTGTTCCAGGCGCAACACGTGAGCCGCTGCCAGGTCGGTCGCCGACCCGAACTCGTCGAGATCACCGCCGGCGCAGAAGTCCGGGCCCGCTCCCGACAGTTCCACCGACAGCTCCGGATCGGCGATGGCAACATCCAGCGCCGCGGTGAGCTCGGCCCGGGCCGAGGCATCCAGGGCGTTGCGCCGATCCGGCCGATCGAGGACCACGCGCAACACCTGACCGCGACGTTCGAGCCGGACCGCGTCCACCGACGGTGCCCGACGGCGAGGCGGCCGGGACCGGCGCCAGGCAGCGAACCCACCACCACCCAGCAGGGTCGAGTACGCCATCGACTCGGCCCACAGACCCTGGTGGTCCCCGAGGGCGTCCGTGAGCCGCAAGGTCTGCACCAGGAGGCGGCACGCCTCGGGCTGAGCGGCGAACGCTTCGAGCAGCTCGGCTGCCGCCACCTCGACATCGGCGACCCGGACCCCGCAGCTCCCCACCTCCGACCGGGCCACGGTGGTCGTCACGGCCTGCGCCACCTCCCGGCCCTCGCGCGTCAGTGGCTCGCTGGCTACCCCCACAGTGAGTCCGGGATGCGAGGCCAGCAGCTCCACCGCTGCGCGCACGACGACCTCGGGTTGCTCGACGGCACCGTCGAGTGCCACGAGCACGGCGTCCGGCAGCGACCCGGTGCGCCCCAGGGCGACGACAGCCTCGAGCTCCATGGGTCCAGCCTACGTCCGCGTGCAGGGCGAGCGGGGCGACGGTGCTCGATCAGCTGACGTCGACGAAGGTCTTCGTCTTGTCGCTGGTCTCCCGGTCGTAACGCGTGCGTCCGCCGATGATCACCTCGGCGACGCCGATGTGGCGCAGCTGCTCCGCTGGCGTGGTCAGGGGGTCCTCGTCGAGGATGGTGAGGTCGGCGAACTTGCCCGCCTCGATGGACCCGACGTCCTGCTCGGTGAAGGACTGCCAGGCCGCATCGATCGTCACGGCTCGCAGCGCCTGCTGCACGTCGATCTGCTGTTCGGCACCGAGGACCCGACCACCGCTGGTCTGGCGCGTCACACACGAGTAGAGGTCACGCAGCGGGTCCGCTGGCACGTGCGGGGAGTCGGAGTGGACGCTGAACCGCACGCCGTGCTCGATCGCCGATCGCAGCGGGCTGATCCGGTCGGCACGCTCCTGCCCGAGGATGTGCTCGACGTAGCGGTCGCCCCAGTAGTAGACGTGGCCGATGAAGAACGAGGGTGTGATGCCCAGCTCGGCCATCGCCTCCAGCTGGTCCTCACGGGTGCAGTGGGCGTGCTCGATACGGTGACGCGCGTCCGTGCGGCCGTCGGACTCCTGTGCCTTACGGATCGCATCGATCGCGGAGTCGATGCCGGCGTCCCCACCGGCATGGATCGCGACCTGGAAGCCCTG
>JAWOCZ010000176.1:0-6992 GCA_046483565.1 Nitriliruptoraceae bacterium | reverse complement strand
TGCCGACGGGGTCGTGACGGCCGGTACCGGGGACGTACCCTGCTCTTCCGCCGTCCAGAGGGCGACCACCGTGTTCCGTCCGCCGCCTGCCAGCAGCCAGGTCGTGCTCCCAGCCCGTGTCCATCATCGACGTGGGCTGGCGTTGCTCGCCCTCGGGGTCTTCCAGCTGTGGTTGTGGGGGACCCGGATCGTCAACCTGCTCCAGGAGGTGGGCAGCTTCTCCGCGGCCTTCGTCGCCGTCCACCTCGCGCTCTACGTCGCCGCTGTCGGTGCCGGCGTGCTGCTGCTGTGGCTGGGTGGCCGAACGCTCCGGGAGGCGGTGGGCCGGGACCGTTCGACCGCTGCAGACGGCGCCTCGGAGGCGCCCGCGGCTACGAAGATGGATGACCGTCCGCGACGGGGCGTGCGCTCATGAGCGGGCCGGAGGATCCCGGTGGCGGGACGCCCCCCCGGGTCGGCGGCTCGGTGGAGGACGCCTCCCCGGAGGTGACCGGCGCGGAAGCCGTCGGGCCGATGCACACCGCGGGTCGGTACGAGGACCGCGGTGGCACGCTGGACGTGGTCAAGCGCTACGTGCTCGTCACCAAGCCGCGGATCATCGAGTTGCTGCTGGTCACGACCGTGCCGGCGATGGTGGTCGCCGAACAGGGGTGGCCGTCGACCTGGTTGGTGGTGGCGACCCTGCTGGGGGGGACGTTGTCGGCCGGCAGCGCCAACGCCCTGAACAACCACCTCGACCGTGACATCGACCGGAAGATGCGCCGAACGTCCGCCCGGCCGACCGCCACCGAGGAGATCGCGCCCCGCGGAGCGCTCATCCTGGGGCTGGTCCTCGGGGTACTCGGGTTCGTGTGGCTCGCGGTGTTCGTCAACCTGACCGCAGCGGCGCTGGCGACGGGCGCGATCTTCTTCTACATCTTCGTCTACACCCTGGGGCTCAAGCGGCGGACCTCCCAGGGGGTCGTCATCGGGGGGATCGCCGGCTGTGTGCCCGTCCTGACGGGCTGGGCCGCGGTCTCCGGTGGGTCGCTGGCCGATCCCCGCCCGTGGCTGCTGTTCGCCATCATGCTCTGGTGGCAGCCGCCCCACTTCTGGGCGCTGGCGATGAAGTACCGCGAGGACTACGCCTCGGCCGGGCTGCCCATGCTGCCGGTCACGCACGGCAACGAGGAAGCCACGCGGCAGATCCTGTTCTACAGCTACCTCCTGCTGTCCATCGTCCTGCTCTACATCGCCGGGGCCCAGGCCGGCTGGCTGTTCATCGTGCCCGCGTTGGTGCTCACCGCCTTCTGGCTGCTGCTCGCGCACGAGCTGCGACGTGCGGTGGACGTGCGCACGGCGATGCGGCTGTTCGGGTTCTCCACCCTCTGGCTCGCGCTGGTCTTCATCGCGGCCGCTGTCGACGCCGTGTTCTGAAGGGATCCGCATGTCACGGTGCAAGGTCGGGGTACAGCTCCACCCCCAGGCGACGTCCACGGCGGCGCTCCTGGCGGCCGCCACCGCGGTCGACGAGGCCGGGTTCGACTCGCTGTGGACCTGGGACCACTTCTTCCCGTTGTACGGGGACGAGGACGCCCCGCACTTCGAGGGGATGACGCTCCTGACGGCCTTCGCGATGGCGACGAGCCAGGTCCAGCTCGGCAACCTGGTCCTGTCCGCGTCCTACCGCAACCCGCACCTGGTCGCCGACATGGTGCGCACGATCGACCACCTGAGCGGGGGGCGGGTGGTGCTCGGCATCGGCGCCGGTTGGTTCCAGCGTGACTACGACGAGTACGAGTTCCCCTTCGGCACCGGTGGCGGACGCCTGCGCGACCTCGAGGCGGACCTGTACCGGATCGGCAAGCGGCGGCAGCAACTCACCCCCCCGCCAGTCGGTGAGCTCCCGTTGCTGATCGGTGGGGGTGGCGAGCAGGTGACCCTGCGGTTGACCGCCCAGCACGCCGACATCTGGAACGGGATCGGCGAGCCGGAGCTCATCGCGCACAAGAACCAGGTGCTCGACCACTGGTGTGAACGGATCGGCCGCGATCCCGCCGAGATCGAGCGCAGCGTCCTGATCAACGACCGTCAGGTCGATCGGCTGGACGAGTACCTCGAAGCCGGCGCGCAGCACCTGATGGTCGGTTGCGCCGACCCCTTCGACCTCGAGCCGGCCCTCGACCTCCTCGCGGCGGCCCGGGCCTGAGCCTGCTCGGACCCGACGCGGCCCGGGCCTGAGCCTGCTCGGACCCGACGCGGCACGAGCGAGGCGCTGCCTGGGTCCGGTCGGCCCTTGACAGTCGTTGAACGTGCGTTCATCATATTGAACATGCATTCAAACGCAGCTCCTCAGCGCCCTCCGACGGCGGATGACCGCTCCACGCCGGCCCGCATCCGTGACGCGGCGATCCGCTGTTTCGCCGCCAGCGGGGTGGACCGGACCTCTGTGCGAACGATCGCCGAGGCAGCCGGGGTGTCACCGGGCCTGGTCATCCACCACTTCGGGTCCAAGGACGAACTGCGGGTCGCCTGCGACCGGCACGTGGCCGCGCTGATCCGCGAGCAGAAGTCCGACTCGATGCGAGCGGGCGGCAGCCTGGACCCCATGGCTGCGCTGCGCACCTACGGCGACGGGTCACCGCTGTTGGCCTACCTCGCCCGGACGTTGATCGATGGTTCGCCCCACGTGAGCGAGTTGCTGGAGGAACTCGTCGCCGATGCCGTCGCCTACATGGCGGAGGGCGAGGCGAACGGCCTCCTGCGCCCCACTGACGACCCCCACGCCCGTGCCGCGGTCCTGCTGCTGTGGTCCATGGGTGCGCTGGTCCTCCACGAGCAGGCAGCGCGTCTGCTGGGGGTGGACCTGCTCGGAGCACCCGACCAGTTGCTGGACTACCTGCGGCCCGCCCTGGAGGTCATGGGGCAGGGAGTGATGACCGCCCACGCCTACGACCAGGTCGCCGGCGCGATGCGCCCCGACGGCGCTGCCGCCGCGACGCCGACCGAGCGCACCACCACCCCCGGTGCGACGCCGACCGAGCGCACCACCACCCCCGGTGCGACTCCCGCGCAGGAGGCATGACCCACCATGGCCACCATCATCCGAACCGAAGGCCTGGTCAAGGAGTACGGCCGCGGCTCCAGCCGCGTGCGTGCCCTCGATGGGCTCGACCTGGAGATCGCACCGGGGGAGGTGTTCGGCTTCCTCGGGCCCAACGGGGCCGGGAAGTCGACCACGATCCGGGTCCTGCTCGACCAGCTCAGGCCGACCGCAGGGCACGCCGAGGTCTTCGGCACCGCCCCGCGCGCCGGTGGCCCCGCCCAGCGGGCGCGTATCGGGTACCTGCCGGGTGAACTGGCCATGGCCGGGCGGGCGAGCTCGGGGGAGCTGCTGACCCACCTCGCCCAGCTCCGCGGCGGTGCCGGCGCCGACCGCTTCGGTGAGCTGGCCGAGCGTCTCTCCCTCGACCTCGACCGTCCCATCCGTGGCCTGTCCAAGGGCAACAAGCAGAAGGTCGGGGTGATCCAGGCCTTCATGCACCGTCCAGAGCTGCTGATCCTCGACGAGCCGACCAGCGGTCTCGATCCGCTGCTCCAGCACGAGTTCCTCTCGATGGTGCGAGAGGCGACGGCCGACGGGGCCACGGTGTTCATGTCCTCCCACGTCCTCAGCGAGGTGGAGGTCATCGCCGAGCGCGTGGCCATCGTGCGGGCCGGCCGCATCGTCGACCTCGACGATGTCGCCACCCTCCGCCACCACGCCGGCCAGCGTGTCGAACTGCACTTCGCCGAGCCCGTCGACGCTGGCGTGTTCGACGGTCTCGCCGGTGTCAGCGATGTCGAGGTGGCCGACCACCACCTCACCTGTCTGCTGCACGGCGAGCCCGATCAGCTGCTCAAGGCGGCCGCGAGCTTCCACGTCGTGCGCTGGTCCGCGGAGGATCGCGAACTCGAGGACCTGTTCCTCGACCACTACCGGGTCCCCGTGACCGAGGAGGAGGTGGCCGACGATGGCCGCTGATCGCACCCTGACCGACGCGTCCACGACCTCGACGTCGTCGAGCGCGGCAGACGCCGAGGCGTCGGGCCCGGACCGGAGCCGTCGCACGAGCCGGGCGCACGTTCCGATGCCCACCGCCGTTTCGCTCCCGGTGCTGCGCTGGGTCCTGCGTGTCCAGCGGCGGGCGCTGATCGGCTGGGGTGTCGCCCTCGGCCTCGTCACCGCGCTCTACGTGAGCTTCTGGCCGGCCATGGGCGAAACGCAGGAGATGCAGGCGCTGATCGACAGCATGCCCGAGGCGCTGGTGACCGCGATGGGTTACGACGCCATCTCCTCGCCGGCCGGCTACCTCGAGAGCACGGTGTACGCCCTGCTCGCACCGATCCTGATGCTGGTCTTCGCGCTCGCCTTCGGCGCCCGGCTGATCGCCGGGGACGAGGAGGGCGGGGCCATGGAGCTGGAGGCCACGGGGCCGGTGGGGCGTCGGCGCTTGCTCCTGGAGCGCTACATGGCGCTGGTGCTCGGTGTGGTGTGGCTGGGGACCCTGACCGGTGTCGTCGCGCTCACCCTGGCCAGAGCTCTGGGGATGGACATCGGGACGGGACCACTGATCGGTGCGACCGTCGGGCTCATCCTGCTGGTGCTCGCGCTCGGCAGCGTGGCGTTCGCCGTCGGGGCTGCCACCGGTCGCCGGGCACTGGCGCTCACGGTCGGCGCCGCGATCGCGGTCTTCGGCTACATGGCCGATGCGCTGGCACCGCTGCTCGACGACGGTGCGTGGCTCGAGCGGCTGTCGCCGTTCTTCTGGTACCTCGGCAACGATCCCCTCAACGAGGGCCTCGGGGTGGCGGGAGCCCTGGCGCTGGCAGCGCTGACGCTGGTGAGCCTCGGGGTCGCCGTGCTGGCCTACGACCGGCGTGATCTGGGCGTCTGAGCTACCTCGCTGCGGCTCGCGACACCGGCTCGCGGCGAGTGCAGCGGGACCTCTGTCGGCGCTCGTCTGACACACGAGGCTTGACCTGGCCGTCCCGTTCGGCTGTGCTGCCTGCAGCCGAGCGGAGGGAGACCGCGTGACGGAGCAGCTTGCCGTGCGAGAGGAACTGCTGGCGCGGACCGAGGGCCGTACGTTGCTGGACGTGTTCGCCGCCACGTGCGATGCGAACTGGCACCGGCCGGCCCTGGTCATCAAGGAGGGTGGGGGCTTCCGGACGTGGACGTGGGGGGAGTACCGCACCGAGGCCAGCCACGTCGCGATGGCCCTGCGGCGCTACGGCGTCTCGCACGGCGACCACGTCGCCCTGATGATGACCAACCGTCCAGAACACGTGGTCGCCGACGTGGGGGCGCTCATGGCCGGCGGCATCCCCGTGTCGGTGTACAACACCCTCGCCGCCGACCAGATCCGCTACATCGCCGAGAACTGCGCCGCCAAGGTCGCCATCGTCGAGGACGCCACCTTCCTGGCGACGTGGGACGCCGTCCGTGGTGAGCTGCCCTCCCTCGAGGTGGTGGTCGTCGTCGATCCGGCGGGCGTCGACCTCGATGGCCGTGACGACGTCATCACCTACGCCGACCTGCTGGCCCAGGGCACACAGGCCCTGGAGACCGGACACGGGGAGCTCGAGAACAGCTGGCGCGGTGTCACCCCCGAGGACGCCGTCACGCTGATCTACACCTCCGGCACGACCGGCCCGCCGAAGGGTGTGGTCATCACCCACAAGAGCCTGCTCTACATGCTGGCCGTGGTCATGGACATGCTGGACGTCCAGGCCGGCAACCGCGGCGTGTCGTACCTGCCGCTGGCCCACGTCGCCGAGCGGATGACGACCCACTACGTCGGGATCCGGGCCGGTGGAACGATCTACTTCGTCAAGGACGTCGCCGAGGTCCTGCCCACCCTGCAGGAGGCGCGTCCCAACATCTTCATGGCGGTCCCCCGGGTGTGGGAGAAGATGCACACCCGCATCATGGGCAAGATCCACGAGACGGAGAACGACCGTCGGCGGGCACTGGCCCTCAGAGCCGTCGAGGTGGGCAAGGAGAAGGTCCGTGCGGAGCTGGCGGGTCGCACCCCGCCGCTGAAGGTGCGGGCCCAGCACGCGCTGTTCGACAGGCTGGTCTTCGCCAAGATCCGCGACGGGCTCGGCCTCGACGAGCTGCGCTACGCCCTGTCCGGGGCTGCACCCATCAGCGCCGACCTGCTGACCTTCTTCACCGCCATCGGGATCGAGATCCTGGAGGTCTACGGCATGACCGAGTCGACCGCGGTCATCACCGCCAACACGCCCGGTCGCGTCCGGATCGGCACCGTGGGCACCCCCCTGCCGGGCATCGAGGTGGAGATCGCCGAGGACGGGGAGCTGCTGGCCCGTGGTCCGATCATCACCCCGGGCTACCTCAACCGTCCGGAGGCCACTGCCGAGACCATCGACGTGGACGGCTGGCTGCACACCGGGGACCTGGCCAGCCTGGACGACGACGGCTACGTACGCATCGTCGGTCGCAAGAAGGAGCTGATCATCACCGCGGGTGGCAAGAACCTGTCGCCCAACAACATCGAGGAGTCCATCAAGCAGCGCTCGCCGCTGGTCGCCCAGTTGTGCGCGGTCGGCGATGAACGACCCTTCGTCTCCGCGCTGGTCGTGCTGGACGCCGAGGCCCTGCCGGCCTGGGCCGAGGCTCAGGGTCTGAGCTTCGGCTCGGTCGCGGAAGCCGCGCAGCACCCGACGGTCCTCTCGGAGATCCAGCGGGCCATCGATGCTGGCAATGCCGAGCTCGCTCGGGTCGAGCAGGTACGCAAGTGGGCGATCGTGCCGGCGGAGTGGACCGCGGAGTCCGAGGAGCTGACGCCGTCGCTCAAGCTCAAGCGCAACGTGATCCACACCAAGTACTCCGACGTGATCGACGGGCTCTACGCGCAGGCACCCTGAGCAGCCGGTCGCGGCTGTCGCGGCTGTCGCGGCTGTCGCGGCTGTTGCGGGTGTCGCGGCTGGTGCGGGTGTTGCGGCTG
>JAWOCZ010000118.1:0-12578 GCA_046483565.1 Nitriliruptoraceae bacterium | reverse complement strand
CCGGCCTGGATCGTGGCCTCCTCGACCGCGCGCTGCTCCACACCGGTGATCCCCGAGGGGACGCAGACCACGACGCGGGGCTTGGCGAGGAACCGACGCTTGTGCACCGCGTGGATGAAGTACCGCAGCATCTTCTCGGTCACGTCGAAGTCGGCGATGACGCCGTCCTTCAGCGGACGGATGGCCATGATGTGGCCCGGGGTCCGGCCGATCATGCGCTTGGCCTCGGACCCGACCGAGAGGATGTGCCCGGTCTTGGTGTTGATCGCGACCACCGAGGGCTCGTTCAACACGATGCCGCGACCCCGCACGTAGACGAGGGTGTTCGCCGTGCCGAGGTCCACGGCCATGTCACGACCGAGGAACTGGAGGGAGTTGCCGATGTTCGCCGCCACGGTGGACCTGCCGCTCAGGAGGATGCGTCGTCGTCGACGCCAGGACATCGCCGGGTGGGGTGTTCTGGGGCGGCGCACACCGATACGTGCGCTGCGAGGCGGCCCACCCGCGCAAGACGCGAGGCTAACACCCGGACCCGGGGTGCGCCGTCCACCGTGCCCCCGGCGGACGGCCCCTGCCCCGAAGGTCCCGGCCGCTGGTGCGCTAGCGGCCCATCGCCCCGTCCCGCCCACTGCCGACCCGTCACGAGCCGGCACGCTGGCCCACGGGGACACGCGCCCAGGGGACGTGCGCCGGAGGGCGCACGCTCAGGGCGCGCGCTCAGGGACGCGCGCCCGGCGCTCATCAGCGAGGACGGCGTCGCTCAGACGACACCACGACGTGCGAGGCTGATCCACTCCCGGCCCCCCACGACGAGGTGGTCGAGCACCTCCACGCCGATCAGCTCCCCGGCCCGGACCAGGCGACGGGTGAGCAGCTCGTCGTCACCGGAGGGCTCGGGGTCACCGGACGGGTGGTTGTGCGCCAGCACCATCGCTGCGGCGTTGGCCAGCAGCGCATCGCGGAAGACCTCTCGTGGCGACATGAACGTGTGGTCCAGGCTGCCGATGCTGACGGTCACGACCGCCAACAGCCGGTGCTTGGTGTCCAGCAGCGCGGCCACGCACCGTTCGCGGTCAGCTCCGGCGAGCTCGGCGGCGAGCACCGCCGCGGCGGCCTCCGGGCTGGTCAGCGCCGGACGATCCCGTCCACCGTCCGGATGCCAGCGATCGTGGCAGGCCCGGTGGGGGCACACCGCCGACACCGTGCTCGGCACGTCTCCGGTGGCCGGGCCCCGCTGGTAGTCACTGCGGGTCGCGAGGTGGTCGCTGGCACGTTGCACGCTTCGGCTCCCCGACTCGGTCGGCGACACCATGCCCGAGGATCGGGCCGGATCGCCGACACGTCGTCGGGTGCCTGTGGATATCTCAGCACCGTCCCGGGAAGAACAGCTCCAGCTCACGGGCGGCGGAGTCGGCACCGTCCGACCCGTGCACGATGTTCTCGCCGATCACCGTGGCCAGATCCCCGCGGATCGAGCCGGGAGCGGCATCGATCGGGTTGGTGGCCCCCATGAGGGTGCGCATCCCGGCGATCGCATCGGGGCCCGACACGCACATCGCGACCAGCGGCCCGGAGGTGATGAACCCGACGAGTTCGGCGAAGAACGGCTTGTCGACGTGCTCGCCGTAGTGCTCCTCGGCCGTCGCGCGCTCCAGGGTCCGTAGCTCCAGGGCCTCGAGCGTGAACCCCTTGCGCTCGATCCTGGCGATGACCTCGCCGACGAGCCCACGGGCGACGCCATCGGGCTTGACGAGGATGAGGGTGCGTTCGGTGGCCATGGGTGGACTCCGGTCTTCGGGTTGGTCGTCGGCTTGGTCGTCGGGTTGCTCGGCGGGTTGGTCGGCGGGCTGGTCGGTCTCTGACAGCAGTGACGGCGACGCGTTGCTCGTGTCGGCCGTGGCTGCTGCCGGTCCTCGGTCCCGCACCGTGACGCTCAGGGCAGCGGAGCCTGCCCGACCGGAGGCCACGACGCCAAGCCGGGCGCCTGCGGCACCACTGCGGGCCTCCCGGGGTCGTGCACCATGTCGGCGGGGCCCCGGTCCCGGTGGTGCGCCTCACTCGGGCCAGGTGAGCGGCGGCGGGTCATCGTCCTCGGCGGCGGCCTCGGGGGTGACCACGACCTCGTCCTCGAGGTGATCCACGCTCGGCAGGTACCGCTCCCGGGCCGCCCCGACCGTGTGGAGCGAACCGGTGACCAGCACGCCGTCCCCGGGCCCGGCGACCCCGGTGGCCAACGTGAGGGCGGTGCCCAGATCGGCGGCCACCTCGACGACCACGCCCGTCTCGCCCCACACGGCCAGTGCGGCCGACCGCATCCGCTCCAGGCTCGCTGCCCGGGGCGACGGGGCCCGGGTGACGATGACGTGGGACACCGTCTCACGGAACGCGCCCAGGATCGCCTCGATGTCCTTGTCGGCCATGCAGCCCGCCACGAGCACGAGTTCCCCGAAGGCGAACGCCTCGGCGATGGCCCGTGAGGTGGCCACGGCCCCGTGGGGATTGTGCGCACCGTCGA
Source organism: Nitriliruptoraceae bacterium (assembly GCA_046483565.1). Lineage (GTDB taxonomy): Bacteria > Actinomycetota > Nitriliruptoria > Nitriliruptorales > Nitriliruptoraceae > T1Sed10-7. The sequence continues at coordinate 10,063 of JAWOCZ010000118.1, read as the reverse complement.
GCACGACGGTGGGCTCGCGCTGCACGATCTCGAGCCGTCCCGGCGCGGTGACCGCCTCCAGACCGTGACGCAGGACCTCGTCGTCCATGCGTGTGAAGGCCTCCCCGGTGAAGGCGGCGAACGCGGCCAGCGCCAGGGCGGCGTTGTCCGCCTGGTGGTCGCCGAACAGCGGCAGCAGCACGTCCCCGAGCTCACGTTCCCCCACCCTGAGGGTCACCGACTGCCCCCCGACGGCGATGGCCCGGCCCTCCACCGCGAAGTCCTCGCCGGCTCGCCACCAGGTGGCGTGCTGCTCGCGGACGGCGGCGTCGATCACGGCCGCGACCCCGGGGTGCTGCGCCGCGCTGACGACGTGGGCCCCGGGCTTGATGATGCCGACCTTCTCCCGTGCGATCTGCTCGGGGGAGCTGCCGAGCTCGCGGTGATCGAGATCGATCGGCGTCAGCACCGCGACCTCGCCACGGACCAGGTTGGTCGCGTCCCAACGTCCTCCCATGCCGACCTCGAAGATCCCGACGTCCACCGGGGACTCGGCGAACCACCAGCCGGCCATGGCGGTGAGCAGTTCGAAGTAGGTGAGGTGATCGGCCGCCTCCCCGTCCCGCTCCCGGGCCTGCGCGTCGAGCAGGTCCGCGAGCGCAGCGACCTCGTCGTGAACCTCGGCGAACCGACGTGCGGAGATCGGCTGGCCGGCGATCGAGAGCCGCTCCCGCACGCTCTGCACGTGCGGCGAGGTGTAGGTCCCGGCCGCGATGCCAGCCGCCGCGCACAGCGACCCGAGCATGCGGGTGGTGGAGCCCTTGCCGTTGGTCCCGGTCAGGTGGATGCTCGGGTAGGCGCGCTGGGGGTCGCCGAGCAGGTGGCTGAGCGCGGTGATGCGGTCCAGATCGGGGATCATGCGGCCGGGACCCCGTGCCGTCAGCCGCTCGTTGGCGCGGGCGAACGCGGCGGCGATCTCGTCCTGCTCGTCGGTGCGCGACACGGGGGACCTCGAGGCGGTGGCTGGACGCGTCGCCGCGGGGCGACGTCGGCGCCGACCCAGCGCCGGGCCGGCTCGGGCGCGACGGACGCTATCGGAGCAACGCCCGCACCTCAGCCGCGCTCGCGCACTCGAGAGCCCGCTCGGCCAGCCGGCGGGCATCCGGCAAGCCCACCAGCCGCACGGCCTGCTTGATGGCCGGGACGTCCATCGGTGGGACGCTCAGCTCCGTGACACCGAGCCCGAGCAGCAGGGTCGCCACGGCCGGGTCGCTGGCCAGGTCCCCGCACACCGCCACCTCGGTGCCGGTGCCCGTGGCCGCGTCACCGACCGCCGCGATCAGGGCGAGCACGCCGGGGTCGAGCGGGTCGCCGAGCTCGGCGACCGCCGGGTTGCCCCGCTCGGCCGCCAGGGTGTACTGGGTCAGATCGTTCGTGCCGATCGAGACGAAGTCGACCACCTCGACCACGTGGCGTGCCTTCAACGCCAGCGCCGGGATCTCGACCATGACACCGAGCCGAGGCCGTTCGGGCACCGCGTGGCCCTGCGCTGCCAGGGCCGCGAGCGTCTCGGTCAGCAGGGCGCGCACCGCTGCGATCTCCGCGAGCGTGGCGACCATCGGCACCATCAGCTCGAGCGGGTGGTCGGCGGCGACACGCAGCGCCGCTCGCAGCTGTGTCGTGAGCAGCACACGCTCGCTGAGGCCGAGACGGACACCGCGGGTCCCGAGGAAGGGGTTGGCCTCCCGGGGCAGATCGATGTAGTCGAGCGGCTTGTCACCACCGACGTCCAGGGTCCGGAGCGTCACCGGCCGGCCGCCCATGGCAGCGCAGATGGCCGTGTAGGTGGCGACCTGCTCCTCCTCGTCGGGCGCGCTCGACCGGTCGAGGAAGAGGAACTCGCTGCGCAGCAACCCGACGCCATCGGCGCCCTCGGCCGCAGCCCGCTCGGCATCGCGTGGGAGGCCGACGTTGGCCCGCACCTCGATACGTGTGCCGTCCCGCGTCAGGGCGGGTTCGGCGGCCGCCGCCCGCAGCTCCTCGTGCGCCCGCAGCCGGGCGGCCACCTCCTCGCGGACAGCCGCGATCCGGGCGCTGTCCGGAGCCGTCTCCACGACCCCGGCGTCGCCATCCACCACCACCTCGGCCCCGTCGTCGAGGCCGAGCACGGCCGGCCCTGCCCCGACGACCGCCGCGAGCCCGAGCGCGCGGGCGATCAGCGCGGCGTGGGCCGTCGGCGACCCGGCGGCGGTGACGATCGCGTCGACCCTGGTGGGATCGAGCCGCGCCGTCTCGGCCGGGGAGAGATCCCGCGCGACCACCACCCCCTGCGGGACGACCTCGACCCGCTCGTGGCCGACCAGCGCGGCCAGGACCTCACGACCGATCGCATCGAGGTCGCCGGCCCGCTCCACCAGGTAGGGGTCCTCCACCTCGGCGTAGGTGGCCAGCACCGAGCGCACGGCCGCGGCCCACGCGGACGCGGCCGTCTCCCCGCTGTCGATCGCGACCCGGGTCGGCTCCAACAGCGCAGGATCGTCGAGCACCAGCGCCTGGGTACCGACCAGTTCGGCAGCGGCCGTCCCGGCGCGTGCCGCCAGCTCGGCCCGGGAGCGTTCCAGGCGCTCGTGCGCGACGCCCAGCGCGGCATCGAGGGCCGCATGCTCGTCATCCGGCACCGTCGCGCCCGCGCCCGCCGAGGCGAGCAGTTCGTCGAGCGTCGGCAGGTGCACGGCGCCGAGGCGCTGCACCCTGCCGACGGCGATCCCTGGCGCCGCGGGCAAGCCGTGGACGAGTCCAGCGTCCGGGTGGACGACACCAGCGTCCGGGTGGACGACATCGGCCGTCCCCTCGGTGATCGCCCCGTCGACGACCGAGCCAACACCTCCCCCGGTGTCGTCTCCGCGCCCTGGTGTCGACTCGTCGCCGAGGGGGTCACCGAGGTTGTCGGCGGCCAGCGCCAGGAGCCGGTCGACCGCCACCCCGGCGTCGCTGCCGGTGGCGGCCAGCAGGAGCTCGTGCCCCTGACGCGCTCCGAGCGTGATCAGGGCGTTCATGCTCCGCGCGGAGACGGGGCCACGGCCGGTGGTCCGGTCGGTGAGCTCGACCTGTGCCTCCAGCCCCGCCAGGCCCTCGACGATGCGGGCCGCCGGACGAGCGTGGAAGCCGAGGGCGTTGGGGACGACCAGCGTCGCGGTGCGCACCTCCCCCGCCTCGGCGCCCGGCGTCACGGCAGCCGATGCGGTCGTCGCCCCCACCTCGACGCCGAGATGGCTCGCCTTGGCGGACAGGCCGGCGCGGGCCTCGGCGAGCACCTCCTCGATCGGCGCACCGGCAGCGGCCTGGACCGCCGCGGCGACGAGCCCCTCGACGATGGGGGCCTCGCACAACACGACCCGGGCGGCGGTCTCGGGAGGCAGCAGATCCTTGGCCATCTCCGCGGAGAGCACCGCCGAGCCGAGATCCATGAGCACGACCACACCGGCCTCGTCGTCCACCTCCTCGATGGCCTGCATCACCTTGCCCGCATCGGTCCCGAGGGGTGCGTCCTCGTCGTCGATGCCGCCCGCCAGCGCCATCCGCAGCTGCTCGCCGGCCATCTCGGCCGCCAGCTCGCCCGCCGCGGCTGCCAGCGCCGCGCTGTGTGACACGACCACGATGCCGACCGTCACCGGTGCGCTCCTGTCCGTCGTTCGCCGTCGCGACGAGGCACCACGACGGGGGTGACCGCGGGGACCTCTCCCGGACCGAGCCGCCGCGGGAGACGGCGCCCCGGTCCCGGAGAGGAGACGTCAGACCGCAAGCGTCTCCGCCGCGGATCTGATCAGCAGCCACGATGAGGTCGCGCCCGGATCCTGATGACCGATGCTGCGTTCACCGAGGTAGCTGGCGCGACCCTTGCGCGCGAGCATCGGGATCGTGGCGACCATGCCCTCCTCGGCGGCGGTGGTGCCCGCCCCGAGGGCATCGGACAGGGAGCCTCCCCCGTCGAGGGACGCCTCCATGGCGGCGATCGCGGGCAACAGGGCGTCGAGCATCGTCTTGTCGCCCGGCTCCGCCTTCCCCCGTGACCTGACCGCCTCCACGGCGGCCTTGAGCGCCGCGACGGTGCCGACGCCGTCCAGCGACGGGGTGCTGCCGCCTGCGGTACCGAGCGCGAGGAAGAAGCTGCCGTACAACGGTCCGGAGGCCCCTCCGACGGTGGAGATGATCTTCATGGCGATGGCGCGGCCGAAGCCCGTGACGTCCTCGGGCTCGGCCGCTGCCAGCGCCTCCACGGCCGCCCGGCAGCCACGGCGCATGTTCGTGCCGTGGTCGGCGTCGCCGATCGCCGAGTCGAGCTGGGTGAGCTCGTCGGCGTGATCGCCGATCACCTCGCAGAACCGGTGGATCCACGCCACCAGGTCATCGACCGTGACGGTCGTTCCGTCCGCCATGCTCAGGCTCCCCACCGCAGCGCGGGGGTCTCGACCGCGGCGTCCCAGTAGCCGGTCATCTCGTCGTCGAGCTTGAGCATCGTCACCGACGCGCCCTGCATCTCGAGCGAGGTGATGTACGGACCGACGAGGTTGCGGGCGATCTCGATGCCGCGCTCGGCGAGGAGGCCGGCGACCTCCTTGTAGAGGATGTAGAGCTCGATCAGCGGGGTGCCGCCCATCGAGTTCACGAAGACCAGCGCCTTCTCCCCCTCGGCGTAGGGCAGGTCGGCCAGGATCGGCTCGACCAGCAGCCTCGCGACCTCGGCAGCGGAGGCGACGGCGCGGCGCTCGCGGCCGGGCTCGCCGTGGATACCGATGCCGATCTCCATCTCGTCGTCACCGAGCTCGAAGGTCGGCTTGCCCGCGGCCGGGACGGTGCACGAGGTGAGCGCCATGCCCATCGACCGCCCGTTGGCGTTGACACGCTCGCACAGCTCCTTGACCTCGGCGAGGTTCCTACCGGCCTCGGCCGCGGCACCACAGATCTTCTCCGCGAGCACGGTGGCGCCGACGCCACGACGACCGGCGGTGAAGCTCGAGTCCTGCACCGCGACGTCGTCGTCGAGCACGACCGCCTCGACGTCGACCCCGTCCGCAGCGGCGAGCTCTGCGGCCATCTCGAAGTTCAGGACGTCCCCGGTGTAGTTCTTGACGATGTGGAGGACCCCTGCGCCACCGTCGACGGCCTTGGTCGCCTCGAGCATCTGGTCCGGGGTCGGCGAGGTGAAGACCTCACCGGGGCAGGCGGCGTCGAGCATGCCCCTGCCGACGAAACCGCCGTGCATCGGCTCGTGGCCGGAGCCGCCACCGGAGACGATCCCGACCTTGCCGGAGACCGGGGCATCCCCGCGGACGATCACCTTGAGTTCGTGGTTGATCTGCAGTTCGGGGTGCGCGAGTTCCATCCCCTGGAGCGCCTCAGCGACGACGTCCTCAGCTGCGTTGATGAGCTTCTTCATGTGCTCTCTCCCGCGAGCGGTCCCGCTCGCTGCCATCCCGTCAGCGGGGCGGCTCCCGCCCCGTCCGCGCACCGGCCGGTGGTGGGTGCGCTCGAAACGTTGCTGTGGTGCTGCTCGGACGCCGGGCATCGACATCGACATGGGCCCTGCCCGCACGCCGGCCGGGCTGCGGGCCCGCCGACCTGCGCCGTGTCGGCGCCGCGTGTGGTCCGTGGTGCCTGATGGTCACTGTCGTCTCCGGGCGATCGAGGCAGGTGATCGCGATCCGACCGTGTCTGATCCGCGCCTTCCGCGAACGTGTCCGAACATGTTTCGACATCATCGAACACCACCGAGTCAAGCCCGGGACAGCTACGGTGTCAAGACCCGCTGGAGGGAGCGACGTGAGCACCACGAAGGGCGCCCCGAACGGTCCCTCGGGGCCGGCAGCCAATGCACCGATCACCCCGGCGACCGATCTGGATGCGGGCCTGGTCGAGCGTTGGATCACCGAGGTGGACCGCCGGCTGCGGGCAGCCGAGTCCCACCTCACCGAACTCGATGCCGCCATCGGCGATGCCGACCACGGCGCCAACATGACCCGTGGTGCCCGCGCCGCCGTCACGGCCGTGGCGGACACCGTTGGCACCGAGGAACCCCGCACCGAGAACCCGGAGGCCGGCCCCACGACGACCGCGCCGGCCGCGCGGCTGGTCATGGCCATCGGCCACTCGCTCTCCCGCTCCATCGGCGGTGCCAGCGGGCCGCTGTACGGCACCTGGTTCAGCGCTCTCGGGCGCTCCCTTCCCGAGACCGACGCCGCCACCCCCCTGGAGCTCGCCACGGCGCTGCAAGCAGCACTCGACGCGGTCCAGCACCTCGGCGCCGCCGAGGTGGGCGACAAGACGATGGTGGACGCGCTCGCACCGGCGTCCCGGCAGGCCTACGAGGTCGCCAGTTCAGGGGCCGACCTGGCCGGCATGCTCCGGATCGCGGCCGGCGCGGCCGAGGACGGCGCCATCGCCACGATCCCGTTGCGTGCGCGGCGCGGCCGCGCCAGCTACCTCGGCGCTCGCAGCGAAGGGCACCAGGACCCCGGCGCCACCTCGGCAGCGATCCTCCTGGACGCGCTGCGGACCGCGGCCGGGGCATGAAGCTCGGTACCCACCCCGTTCCCCCGGCAGCGACGAGGAGGTGGCGCGCGTGATCCAGTCCGTCGACCGCGCCGTCGCCGTGCTCCTCGAGTTGCAGGGAGCTCGGCGGCTGCGACTGACCGAGCTCGCGAGCCGTCTGTCCCTGCCGAACTCGACCGTGCACGGCATCGTCGCCACCCTGGTGGCACGCGGGATGGTCGAACAGGATCTGAGCGGGCGGTACGCGCTGGGGCCCGGCGTGTTGCGACTGAGCAATGTCTACCTCGACTCCAACGAGTTGCGGCTGCGGGCCCTGACCTGGACGGAGGCCCTGGCCGAGCGCACCGGCTGCGCGGTGCGGGTGGCCGTCCCCCTCGAGCGGGACGTCGTCGTGATCCACCACGTCTTCCGCCCCGACGGCAGCCACCAGATGCGCGAGATCGGCATCGACATCCCGGCCCACGGCACCGCCCTCGGCAAGGCGGTGCTGGCCTTCGATCCGCCCCGGGCCCAGCGGCTCTTCGCGGCCGCGCCGCTCCCGAAACTGACCGGACGCACCTGCGTCGACACCGACGACCTCGCGGCGCAGCTCGAGCGGATCCGTGAGGACGGCATCGCCGCGGCCACCGACGAGGCGATCCTCGGCGAGGCCGAGGTGGCCGCCCCGATCTTCGATGCCAACGACGTGGTGATCGGTGCCGTCGGCGTGGTGCTCCCCACCTCGGACGCCCCCACGGAACGCATGATCAGCGACGAGGTCCGCCGCACGGCGGTCAGCATCTCCCGTGAACTCGGCGCGACGGCGTGGCCACCACGATCGACGCAGCGCGAACCGACCGAGGCCTGACGGCGCGACCTGCTGGGCCTCGGCGCTCGGCACCCGGCGGCCGGCGGCGTCCCCGCCCTCGGTCGCTCGCTCGGGTGGTACCGATCGGCGTGGGCGGGTCGTCAGCCGGTCAGAGCGGTCAGGGCGGCGATCCGTTCCTCGATGCCGGCGATCGCAGCGGCGGCCTCCGCGCGCTTCTCGCGCTCGCGAGCGACGACCTCGGCGGGAGCCCTGGACGTGAAGCCGTCGTTGGCCAGTTTGCCCTCGACCCGGGCGAGGTCGTCCCGGGCCTTCGCCAGCTCACGGTCGAGCCGTGCGAGCTCCGCGTCGACGTCGATCAAACCGGCCAACGAGACCTGCGCCTGGCCGCTGCCGAACCGGACCGTGGTCGTCCCGGGCGTGTCCGTCATCTCCTCGAGGACGCGCAGCTCGGAGAGGCCGGCCAGGGAGGACACGAGCGGACCTTCGCTCGTGAGCAGCGGCCGTTCCTCCGAGGAGACCACCACCGGGAACCGGGTGGAGGGCGCGATGCCGTTCTGGGACCGGAACCGGTTGAGCTCGGTGACCAGGTCCTGGAGCACGGCGAAGCCCTGCTCCGCCTGCGGGTCGTGCCAGTCGTCGTTCACCTCCGGCCATGCCGCCACCATCAACGAGTCCCGGCCACCGGCGGCGCCGGTGAGCTCACGCCACAGCGTCTCGGTGACGAAGGGCATCACCGGGTGCAGGAGCCGCAGGACGTGTTCGAGCACGAAGCGGCCCACGCGCCGGGCGGTGGCCGCCGCCGCCGCATCGTCGCCGTAGATGCGCAGCTTGACCGCCTCGATGTACCAGTCCGCCACCTCGTCCCACAGGAAGTGGAACAGGGTGCGGCACACCGTCGCCCAGTCGTAGGCGTCGTACGCCGCGTCGGCGGCAGTGTGGGCCGCGTACAGCCGTGACAGCACCCACCGGTCCTCCAGTGGCAGGTCCGTGAGCGGCGGCAGCCCCTCTGGCCGCGGAAGCCCGGCGGCCTCCTCCAACCGGGAGAGGACGAAGCCACCGACGTTCCAGAGCTTGTTGGCGAAGCGCTTGGTGCCCTCGACCCACTCCTCGGCCAGCGGCACGTCCGCGCCCGGGGCCGCGGAGCGCAGCAGGGCGAAGCGGGTGGCGTCCGCGCCGTAGGAATCGACCAGGTCAAGAGGGTCGATCACGTTGCCGAAGGACTTCGACATCTTCTTGCCGTGCTCGTCGCGCACCAGCCCGTGGTTGTGGACCACGTGGAAGGGCACCTCATCGGTGAACCACAGGCTGATCATCAGCATGCGCGACACCCAGAAGGTGTTGATGTCGTAGCCGGTGACCAGCACCGAGGTCGGGAACCAGGTCTCGAGCTCACGCGTGCGCTCCGGCCAACCGAAGACGCTGAAGGGCCACAGCTGTGAGGAGAACCAGGTGTCGAGGACGTCCTCGTCGCGGACCCAGCCCTCCTCCTCGATGTCCTCCCGGGAGACCCTGATCTCCCCGCCCGGCCCGTACCAGGCCGGGATCCGGTGGCCCCACCAGATCTGTCGGGAGATGCACCAGTCGTGGAGGTCGTCGAGCCACTCGAGGAACGGCTTGGTGCGGGACTCCGGCACGAACACGGTGCGACCGTCGCGGACCGCCCGGGCAGCCTTGTCCGCGAGCTGGCGCATCGCCACGAACCACTGCAGCGACAGGCGCGGCTCGATCACCGTGCCGCAGCGGGAGCAGTGCCCGACGCTGTGCTCGTGCTCATCGGTGCGCACGAGCAGACCAGCTTCCTGGAGCGCGTCCTTGACGCTGCCACGCGCCGCGAGGCGGTCCTGGCCGACGAACCGCTCGCCCACCACCTCGGTGAGGTGACCGGTGTCGTCCATGATGTCGATGACGTCGAGGTCGTGGCGTTCCGCGATCGCGTGGTCGTTGGGGTCGTGGGCGGGGGTGATCTTCACGGCCCCGGAGCCGAAGGAGGGGTCGACGTACTCATCGGCGACGACGGTGAAGGTGCGGTCCTGGAAGGGGTGGCGCACCTCGAGGCCGACGACCGTGCGGTAGCGCGGGTCCGCCGGGTGCACGGCGACCGCGGTGTCGCCGAGCATCGTCTCCGCACGGGTGGTCGCCACCTCGATGCCGAGCTGACCACCCGGGGCGCGCACCAGGCCACCGTCCTCCTCGCCGACGGCGGCGAGCACCTCGGCAGGCACGGCGGCCTCGTCGGCGAGCGGGTAGACGAACCGGGCCAGCTCACCGGTCTCGTCCTCGTGCTCCACCTCGATGTCCGACAGGGCGGTGTGACAGCGGATGCACCAGTTGATGAGGCGCTCTCCGCGGTAGATCAGACCCTGTTCGTAGAGGGCGACGAACACCTCGCGTACCGCTGCGGAACGGGGGCCGTCGAAGGTGAACACCTCACGGTCCCAGTCGGCGGACGCCCCGAGCTTCTCGAGCTGGTCGAGGATCTGGCCACCCGAGGTCTCCCGCCAGGCCCAGACGCGCTCGAGGAACGCCTCACGGCCGAGCTCATGGCGGTCGGTGCCCTCGGCGGCGAGCTGCCGCTCCACGACGTTCTGGGTGGCGATCCCGGCGTGATCGGTCCCCGGGATCCACACGGCATTGCGGCCCTGCATCCGCGCGCGGCGGATGATCACATCCTGGATCGTGTTGTCCAGGGCATGGCCGACGTGTAGGGAGCCGGTGACGTTCGGCGGC
>JAWOCZ010000076.1:0-2914 GCA_046483565.1 Nitriliruptoraceae bacterium | reverse complement strand
TGGTCGATGCGACACAGCATCGCCGCGCGCGACGCCCTCTACGTCGCCGCCACTCACGCGCTGGGGGCACGCCTCGTCACGACTGACGACCGGCTCGCCCGCGCCCTCCCCGACCTCGTCGCCCCCCTCGGGTAGCCGCCGGCCACCGCGTGCTCCAGGAGCTCCTCGCCGGAGCGTTGACGCATGAGGGCGTCGTCAGCCCTCCCCACCCGCCGTCCTCTGGGAGACGGCCGCGCGCCGGCGCACCCGGCCCGAGGGTGGAGCACCACCCGGCGGCAGCCTGCTCCGGTGACCCGACTGTGATGCTCGCCGCGCCGGCACGGTCCACGACGCCTCGCGAGTGCTGAGAGTGCAAGCCTTGCCGGATGCGGTCAAGCCCCAGACGCCGTGTAGACGGATCCGTCTACACGGGGTACGATCCTCGCATGAGCGACACCACGACCGTGCGGATCGACCGCGCGACCCATGAGCAGGTGCGCCGTCTCGCCCGAGAGCACGACATCACCGTCGCCGAGGCCGTCGCCCGGGGGGTACGGCTGCTGCGGCAAGAGCAGATGGGTCAGCAACTCGCCGAACCGCTGACCGACACCGAGCGCGAGTGGCTGGATGCCGACCTCCGGTGATGTCGTCGAGGTCGACCTCGGCGTCCCGGCGGGCTCCGAAGCCGGTCTCCGACGCCCTGCGGTCATCGTCACCGCTGATCGCATCCTGCTGCACCGACCCAGCGTCGTCCAGGTCGTCCCGTTGACGGGCACCGTGCGGGGCTACGCCATGGAAGTCACCGTGCCAGCAGATCCCTCCAACGGGCTCGACGTCGATTCGGCGGCCCAGTGCCAGCACCTCCGAGCGGTCGCCTCCCAGCGGATCGACCGCACCCTCGGCAACGTCGGCCCGGTGACGCTCGCGCAGATCCGCGACACGATCGTCGCCCTGCTCGACCTGTAGCACGAGCACCTCCGTGCGCCGGGAGCAGCTGCCTGCATCCTGCCGCCCACAAAGGCGGAGACCCGCAGCAACTCCGGCCCAGTCTCCCAGCCCGCTGCGGCGGAGTTCCGCCCCCGCCGGGTTGGACCGAGCCACGAGTCGGGGCCTGATCCTCCTCGCCGGCGGGACGTGCGTGCCCACCCCCGAGGCGTCGATCGTCATGCCTGCAACCGTGAGCGCGTCGCTCTCGCGAGCCAGAATCGTCGATCCGGCGCGCTGCTGCGCAACCGGCACAGGCGACGCATGACCAGCGCCAACGTCGCCTACCTCGTCAAGGCGCTGTGCCGCCAGGTCGGCGCCACGCCGACCTCACGACCGCCCGCGGCTACGACCGCTACCGCTACGAGCTCTGGCCGCCACGCCACCTGCGCCGTCGCCGAGCGCCTCGCCGGCGGTAGCTCACGGAGCTCGCGGTCGGTGCGCGCGCGATCGCGCGGGTGCGGATACTCCTCGGAGTGTCGGGCCACCACGGCTGCGGCGTACTTCCGGACGATGCGCGGTCCGGGCGGAGGCGCGGACCCCAGCCAGGCGTCGACCATCGCCACGGTCGCCTGATGGCCGCCGCCCCGGCCGGTGACCCGCCAGCCGCGTGTCAACAGCAGCGCTTCGACGCTCGTGCGTGCGGCGTCGTGCGACAGCGTGTGCGCCTTCGCCCAGCGACCCTTGGCTGCCGCATACAGCAGCACCTCGCCATCCTCGGCAAGGTCGTCGAGCACCCGGAGGGCGAACGCCGCGTCGGCAGGGACCCGTTCGACGCGCGCGTCGTTGGCGCACCACTGCTCGACCGCATCCGACGGCCATCCCGGCAGGTCCGCACCCGGCTGCGCCGCGGAGCTCACGTCGTCCCCGCCGTGGACCGATCAGGGGTGACGTCCACCTGCGGGCCGTCCTTGACGTGCTGGGCAAACCCCGTCGGGTCCTGGTGCCACTCCGCAGGGGTGCGGATCGTCGGGTTGACCTCAATGCCCAGCTCGCGGGTCAGCGCAGCCGCGGCGGTCCACACGGCGTCATGGTCGACCTCACCGACCACCAGCACGTCGATGTCGCGCGACAGCCTCACGGCGAAGCCGCACCAGCCCACCATCGGCGAGCCGCGCGTGGACTTGGCCCCCGACCCTGATCTGTGCCGCGGAGGGCGGCCCCGCGACCGATGACGCGTCCGGGGGCGCTGCGGCCAGGTGGTCGACCAGGCGCCGGGCACTCCACGCCGCCAGGTCGCGACCAGCTGCGTGACGGCCTCGGCGACCCTCCGGGCCGTCTGCTGATCCATCCGCAAGGCCACGATGCCGCCGTGCGAGCCGGGCGGATCGGCACGAACATCACCGAAGCCTCGATCCATGGCCACCACGACCCGGCCCTCACCGGAGGCCACAGCCAAGACGGCCGGATCGGCGGCGCCGACCAAGCCCTCGCCAGCGACGGTGTCCACGTCGACCCCCGCCTCGGACAGCGGCACGACGGCCGAGGCCGGCCTACTCTCGTCGAGCTTGGCCCTCAAGAGGCCGAGAGCGCGGGATCCTCGTCGCGGGCCAACTCGGCGCCGTACGCCGCAGCGGCCCGGATCCCCGCGGCCGTCAGCGTCGGCAAGGCCTCGGCGGTGACGAGTGGCGCGTCGTCGTTCGAGCCTCCCTCGGCCTCGGCGGGGCGTTGCCCGACGAGCTCGGCCGCCACCGCAGGGCCGCCTGACCCCCAACCCGGCCGAAGGGTCGTCCTTGACCTCCGGCCCCACGGACCGGATCGTGGCAGCGCAGAGCGGCTCGGCCACTGCGGCTGCCATCCTCGAGGACCTGCCGATGCGCACGAGCGTGCACGACCGCACCAGCGGGTCGGCGCTGGCGGGCACCGCAAGGCTGCTCGCCCTCGCAGCCCGGCGCGACCGGGTCCTCCTGCCGGCCTGGGTCGCCGCCCTCGCCCTCGTCGTGCTCGCGAG
>JAWOCZ010000276.1:0-5905 GCA_046483565.1 Nitriliruptoraceae bacterium | reverse complement strand
CGGCGACGGCGTCCTGGCCCCGGGACTGGTGGACGCCCAGATCAACGGTGCGTTCGGCACCGACCTGGTCGACGCCGACGACGCTGCCTGGGACCGGATCCGGGCCGAGCTGCCACGCACGGGGGTCACCGCCTTCGTCCCGACGTTCATCACCGCGCCCATCCCGGTGCTGACCGCGGCGCTGCACCGGGCGCGGGGACGGGCGGGTGTCCCCGACCGCGGTGCGGCGGTGGGCGTCGCGGAACGGGCCAGTGGGCGGGCGGCCCCGCCATCACGGTCCGGGCGACGCCGGGGGGCGCCATCGCCGGGTGCCCGGGTCGTTGGCATCCACGTCGAAGGGCCCTTCATCGCCGCCGGACGACGTGGTGCCCACAACCCCGTGCACCTGTGCGATCCGTCACCCGAGATGGTCGCGGCGCTGCTGGACGCTGGTGGTGATGCGCTCGGCTACCTCACCCTCGCGCCGGAACGTGACGGGGCACTCGACGCCATCCGTCAGCTGACCGCCGCGGGGGTGCGGGTCGCCATCGGCCACAGCGACGCCGACGACGGCCGAGCCATCGCCGCGGTGGATGCCGGTGCCAGCCTGGTCACCCACCTGTACAACGCGCAGAGCCCGCTCAACCACCGCGATCCCGGCGTGGTCGGGGTCGCCCTGTCCGACCCGCGCCTGACGTGCGGGCTGATCGTCGATCTGGAGCACGTGGCGCCGACCGCGGTCCGGCTCGCCTTCGCCGCGGGCGCGGGGCGGATCATGCTGGTCACCGACGCCATCGCCGCGCTCGGGATGCCTCCCGGCACCTACGCCCTCGGCGGCCAGCCGACCGAGGTCCGTACCGGAGCCGCGCCGGTGCGATCCGACGGGACCCTGGCCGGCTCCGCGCTGCGACTCGATGCAGCGGTCGCCAACACGGTCGCCTGCGGGATCGACCCGGCCGTCGCCCTGACCGCCGCGACCAGGGTGCCCGCCGACGCGCTCGGCGCACCGGACCTCGGCCGGCTCGCTCCGGGTGCGGCTGCGGACCTCGTGTGGCTGGACGAGGCCTGGTCCACGCGCACGACCTGGGTGGCCGGGGGCGTCGTGTCCGGTGCCGAGCACCTGCCGACCGTGACCTCATGACCCTCCTCGACGTCTGGACCTCGACATGACCACCGACATGCTGCGCGAGATCGGTGAACAGCCCGACGCGCTGGAGCGGACGCTGGAACGTCTGCTGCCCCTGCAGCCGCAGCTCGCCCGCCTGCTCCGCGACCGGCGCCACGTGCTCTTCGCGGCCCGCGGCACCTCGGACAACGCCGCGGTGTACGGCCGCTACCTCGTCGAGGTGCACACCGGCCGTGGCGCAGCGCTCGCGGCCCCGAGCCTCGCCACGCACTACGCCGTCCAGCGTGACCTGTCGGACACCGCCGTCATCAGCCTGTCCCAGTCCGGTGCCACCGAGGAGATCGTGGCCACGCAGGCCTGGGCCCGCGACGCCGGTGCGGTGACGGTGGCGATCACCAACGCCCACGACAGTCCACTGTCCGAGGCTGCCGACATCGCGCTCGTGACCGAGGCGGGCCCCGAGCTCGCCGTCCCGGCCACCAAGACCTACACCTCGCAGTTGCTGGCGGTCGCGGTCCTCGTCGACGCCCTCCGTCCGGCGGGACCCTCGTTCGGCGACGAGCTCGCGCGGGTGCCGTCGGAGGTCGCCAGGCTCGTGGCTGCTCGCCACGGCATCGACGACGCGATCGCCTCGCTCGCCCGGTCACCCCACCTGCTCGTGAGCGGACGTGGCATCGTGTACGGCACGGCGTTGGAACTGGCGCTCAAGCTGGAGGAGACGTGCCTCGAGCCCGTGCGCGGGTTGTCCTACGCCGATCTGCGGCACGGACCGATCGCGGTCGTCGAAGCCGACACCACCGCGCTGCTCGTCGCCGCCGGTCACGGCCCCCTGGTGGAGCCGATGGCCGAGCTCGCCCGCGACCTCGCTCAACGGGGTGCCAACGTGGTGACGATCGGCGGTGACCAGCGGCTGGCAGCGGCCGGAACCGAGCACCTGGAAGGCCCGGAGCTGTCGGAGGCTCTGGCCCCGCTGGGGTTGATCGTCCCGGGCCAGCTGCTCGTGGAAGGGCTCGCCCGGGCTCGGGGGCTCGACCCGGACGCGCCCCGAGGGCTGTCCAAGGTCACCCAGACCGACCGCAGCTGACGCCGGAGCGTGGTGTTGCGTTGCCGGCCCGACCGGTCGGTGGTGGTGCGGGAAGCAGCGCATGGTCGCTGTTCTCCGCGCGCTGCAAGCCGGTCGTCTGCTGCTGCGGCGGGAGCCGGCTCTGCAGGTCGACGGTGCCGGTAGACCTGCCGTGGCCGGGGCAGCTGTCTCGGCATGGGGCCGATGGGCCCATGAGCTGCTGCCCATAGGCCCTGATGCCTGTTCCTGCAGGTGATGCATCCTGCACAAGCAGCAGGACAGCTGCACGAAACGGCAGGATCACCACCGATGACATCCGGGTTCCTCAGCACCCAGCAGGTCCAGGACCTGCTGGATGTTGATGCCTCGACGATCTACCGGATGGCAGCCGATGGCCGCCTGCCGGCGGTGCGGATCGGTCGGCAGTGGCGGTTCCCGGCCGAGCAGATCGAGGCGATGCTGCGGCCCGCCACGGCGGGGGGCACCCCGACGGCGGAGGCCGCGCAGCCCTCGGGGCCCGGTGCGACGCCACCGACCGTGCCGAGCCTGCCGACCGGGCCGGGCGCGCGAGCGGTGTCGATGACGGCCGGACACCGGTCGCCGGCCGCGGTCTCGATCCCCGTCCCGCCCAGTGACAGCCCGCTGCCGCCCGAGATCGCCACCGCGACGCTCGAGACGGTGGCGCCGGCGCTCGGGGTGTCGATGGTCGTGACCGATCTGGCCGGCCGGCCCCTGACCCCGATCGTGCACCCCGCCCCGGCCATCGTTGCCTACAGCCAGGATCCGGAGTTCAGCACCGCCTGCTCCACGGAGTGGCGCGGGTTCGCCCACCAGCCGCACCTCGTCCCGCGCCTGCAGCCCGGTCGGTTCGGGTTCCTGTGTGCCCACAGCTTCGTGCGGCAGGGCGCCTCGCTGGTGGCGATGGTGCTGGCCGGCGGGATGGCGCCCGACGGCAGCGACACCTCCGACCTCTTCCAGCTCGATGCCGACCGGCACGCCCTCGTGCTCGAGACCCTGCCGCGCACCGCTGCCCTGCTGTCCCGGTTCGTGACCGCCGACCCGGCCTCGACGAACGGCCAGGCGACGAACGTGTGAGCACAGCGGATGCCGCGCCGGCCCCGATCACCGCCCCGCGACCTCCATCACCAGCACCTCACCTGCGACCCCGACCAGTACGACGCCCCACACCCCCGACCCCGACCAGTACGACGCCCCACACCCCCGCGTGACCGCCACGGTCACCCACCCCAAGGAGTCCCCGGATGCAACGCCTGTTGGTCCTCGGCGCCGGTACCGCCGGCACGATGGCCGTCAACAAGCTCCGCCCGCTGCTGGCCGAAGACGAGTGGGACATCACCATCGTCGATCAGAGCGAGGAGCACCACTACCAGCCGGGCTACCTGTTCATCCCCTTCGGCTGGTACCAGCCCGAGCAGATCGTGAAGCCGCGCAAGCGGCTCATCACGCGCGGGGTCACCCAGCTCACCGGCGAGATCGACCGGGTCGATACCGACGCCAACCGCGTCCACCTGACCGATGGCACGGAGCTGGCCTACGACCAGCTGATCGTCGCCACGGGCACGCACCCGACGCCGTCGGAGACCCCCGGGCTGGCCGAGCCGAACGCGCGTGAGCGCGGGGTCCACAGCTTCTACACCCTCGACGACGCCGTTGCCCTGCGTGATGCGATGCAGCGCTTCGACGGCGGACAGCTGGTGGTGAACCTGATCGACCTGCCGATCAAGTGTCCGGTCGCGCCGCTGGAGTTCGCCTTCCTGGTCGAGGCCTGGCTGCACGAGCGGGGCCTGCGCGAGAAGACCGAGGTGACCTACGTCACCCCGCTGGACGGGGCGTTCACCAAGCCGCTCGCCGCCAAGGAGCTCGGCGGGATGTTCACCGACCGTGGGATCGAACTCGAGCCCGACTTCATGCTCGAACAGGTCGACCTCGATGAGCAGTGCCTCGTCAGCTACGACGAGCGCGTCGTCCCCTTCGACCTCCTCGTGACGATCCCGATCAACCGGGGCGCTGCGTTCGTGGGCCGCTCGGGGCTCGGCGACGAGCTCGACCACGTCCGCGTGAACAAGCACACCTTCCTGGCGGAGGACCTCGACAACGTCTTCGCCCTGGGGGACGCGGCGAACCTGCCGACCTCCAAGGCGGGCTCGGTCGCCCACTTCTCCCTGGACGTCTTCGTGGAGAACTTCCTGCGCCACATCGATGGACTGGAGATGCGCGAGCACTTCGACGGCCACGCCAACTGCTTCATCGAGTCCGGCTACGGCAAGGCGATGCTGCTGGACTTCAACTACGACACCGAGCCGCTGACCGGGACCTTCCCGTTCCCCGAGCTCGGCCCGCTCAAGCTGCTCGGCGAGAACGAGGCCAACCACTGGGGCAAGCTCGCCTTCCGCTGGATCTACTGGCACCTGCTGCTCCCCGGCCGCCCGCTGCCGTTGCACGCCGACATGTCGATGATCGGAAAGGACCGGCCAGCACTGCCGCATCCGGCGCCGGAGGCCGAGCAGGCGCCCCGACGCTCCAGCAACCTGATGGAGGTGTCGATGTGACCGCCCTCGACACGCACACCGCCCCCGGCACGGCTGACGCCGCCGCCGCCGACGCCGCTGCCTCGGACCGGCTCGACCGGATCGAGGCACGCCTCGACCTGCTGCTCGATCACGCGGAGCGCCGCGACGCCGAACTCGAGCCGCTGCGCGACCTGGCTTCCGAGGTCGGCGTCCTATCCGGTCCCGCCATGGATGCCGTGACCGGACGGATCGACGAGCTCGAGCAGCGCGGCTACCTCGGCTTCGCCCGTAGCGGCGGCCGGGTCGTCGAGCGCATCGTCGCCTCCTTCGACGAGGACGACGTCGAGGCCCTCGGCGACAACGTCGTCCTCATGCTCGAGACGCTGCGGGACCTGACGCAGCCGGAGATCCTCCAGCTGCTGCGCCAGACCGCCGGGTCCGTCAGCCACCTCGACACCCCGGACGGTGGAACCCCGCCGTCCACCTTCGCGCTGGTCAAGCAACTGCGCGACCCGGAGGTGCGGCGCGGTCTGGGCCGCATGCTCGAGCTGCTCCGCAGCGTCGGCAGCGACCAGCCCTCGGACCCCCGATCGCCGGGCGCGCCGCCCACCCGGCTGCCCCGTCCCTGACCAGCTGCACGACCGCTGACCAGCTGCACGACCGCTGACCAGCTGCACGACCCCGACTACCTGTACTGACCTTTCCACCTCACCACCAGGAGCACAGACCATGCCGGTCGTCACCGTCCATGACCGTGAGATCCACCTCGACGACGAGGGGTTCCTCACCGAGCCCACCGAGTGGGACGAGGAGCTCGCCCGCGAGCTCGCCGCCAACATCGGCCTCGAGCTGACCCCCCGCCACTTCGAGGTGATCTCCTTCGCTCGCGCCGACCAGGCCGAGCAGGGTGAGACCCCGACCCTGCGCCGTATGACCTCGGTCGGCGGGTTCCCCACCAAGGAGCTGTTCCAGCTCTTCCCGAAGAAGCCAGCCAAGAAGCTGTCCTACGTCTCCGGGCTCCAGAAGCCCGTGGGCTGCGTCTGAGCCGGAGGAGGCCATCATGACTGCGACCGATCTGAACACCGCCCCCATCCCCTCCTTCGACGACGACGAGGAGGAGAGTGGCCGCAAGCTCGTGCTCATCTGTTCCAAGGGCACGCTGGACATGGCCTACCCCGGCCTGGTCCTGGCGAACGCCGCGCTGGG
>JAWOCZ010000274.1:0-3172 GCA_046483565.1 Nitriliruptoraceae bacterium | reverse complement strand
TGGTGGGACACCCACAGGCCGTGGGCGGCGCACAGCTCGGCCCAACGGTCGGCCACGCTGCGCCCCTCGGCGGCCAGCGCCCGCGCCAGATCGGCGAAGGCGACCGCGGCGCCGATGCCGTCCTTGTCCCGCACGACCGAGCCCACCGAGCTGCCGAGCGCCTCCTCGAAGCCGTAGACGACCGTGCGCTGGTCCGAGCGCTCCAGCTCGCGCGCCGCGGCCCAGATCCACTTGAAGCCGGTGAGCGAGACCTCCGAGCGTGCGCCGTGGGCGGCGGCGACCGCGTGCACCATGGGGGTGGACACGATGCTGGAGACGATCAGCGGCCGGTCGACCTGCCGGCCCCGCAGGAGGTGATCGGCCAGCAGCACGCCGATCTGGTTGCCGGTGAGCGGCCGGTGGCCACCGGCCGCCGCCGGGATCGCCACCGCCAGCCGGTCGCCATCGGGGTCGTTGGCCAGGACCAGGTCCGCGTCGATCGTTCCCGCCAGCGCCAGGACGGCGTCCATGGCCCCCGGTTCCTCCGGGTTGGGGAAGGTCACGGTGGGGAAGCTGCCATCCGGCTCGGCCTGCGTCGGCTCGACGTGCACGTCGTGGTAGCCGCCCTCGGTGAGCGCCCGCAGCACGTGCGGTGTGGCCACGCCGTGCAGCGGCGTGTAGGCGATCGTCAGCTCCGGGCCCGCCACGCTCGGTCGGGCGCTCGCCAGCTCGGCGAAGTAGCGGTCCAGCACCTCGGCGGCCACGGGTGCGACGAGGGCGCTGGCGAGCAGGTCGACCCGGGGCACCTCGGCGGCGGGACCGACCTGCTCGATCGCCGCCGCGATCTCGGCGTCGACGGGCGGGGCGATCTGCGCCGCGGCCTCCCCGTAGACCTTGTAGCCGTTGTCCTCGGGCGGGTTGTGCGAGGCGGTGATCACCACGGCCGCCGCGGCGTCCAGCGCCTTCTGGGCGTAGGCGACCAGCGGGGTGGGCTGCGGGGAGGGGAACCACCGCACCGGCAGACCGGCAGCCGCGAAGGTGGCCACGGCGTCGCGGGCGAAGCGCTCGGAGTCGTGGCGGGCGTCGAAGCCGACGACCACGCCGCGGGTCGTGGCCTCGGGCACGGTCGCGAGCAGGTGATCCGCCAGGCCCCGGCTCGTGCGGATCACCACCGCCCGGTTCATGCGGTTCGGCCCGGCACCGACCGCACCGCGCAGCCCCGCGGTCCCGAAGGTCAGCGAGCTCGCGACCCGTTCCTCGAGCGCCGCACGGTCGCCGGCGTCGACCAGGGCGGCGAGCTCGTCGCGGGTCGCCGGGTCGGGGTCACCGTCGATCCACGCGCGGGCGGCGGCGAGCAGCTCGTCGGGGATCATCGCACCTCGCTGGGCGGCCTCGGGAAGGATGCCTCGCAGCGTAGGTGGCCCGCGCTCAGTCGTGGACGGCCAGCACCCGGCGCGCCGCGCCCTCGAGCAGCTGGCGGTGCACCTCCCGCGCCACACCGACGGGTGGCAGGCGCGTGGTCAACGTCGTGGAGTCCAGCAGGCCGTGGACCGCCAGGGCCAGCAGCCGGGCCTGGTTCGCATCGAGGTCACCACGGACCTCGGCGATCGCGCCGGCCCAGGCGTCGACGTAGCGGCGGTGGTGACGGCGCGCCAGCTCCCGGTACTCCGCGGGCAGGTGCACCAGCTCGCGCAGCAGCAGCTCGAGCGCCGCCGGCCGGTCCAGGGCCAGCTCGAGGTGCGCCGTCAGCAGCAGCTCCAGCGCCTGGTCGGGCGGCGCGGCCTCCGCGGCGGCCACCGACGGGGCCAGCCGCTCCCAGATCCGGTCCAGGACCGCCATCAGCAGCGCGTCCTTGGACGCGAAGTGCCGGTAGAGCCCGGGGCCGGAGATGCCCGCCGAGCTGCCGAGGTCGTCGACCGAGACGGCGTGGAAGCCGTGCTCGACGAACAGCGCCTCGGCGGCATCCAGGACCGCGGCGCGCCGGCGGCGGCCGCGGTCGGTGGACGTCCCGGCCGCGACGTTCACAGCTCGAGGAGATCGCCGAGCAGGGCGCGGTGGTGCTTGGGGTCCCCGAGCAGGAGCTTGGTGGACTTCGCCCGCTTGAGGTAGAGGTGCTGGTCGTGCTCCCAGGTGAAGCCGATGCCGCCGAAGATCTGGATCCCGTCGGCGGCGCTGCGCTCGTACACCTCGGAGCAGTAGGACTTGGCCAGGGGTGCCGCGATGGCGAGCTCGTCGCGCTCGCCGGCCGCCAGCACGCGAGCGGCGTGCACCGCCGCCGAGCGGGCGGACTCGAGCTCCACCAGCATGTCCGCCAGACGGTGCTTGATCGCCTGGAACGAGCCGATCGCCCGACCGAACTGGAGCCGGTCGCCGGCATAGGCCGTGCAGGCCCGCAGCGTGTGCTCGATCCCGCCGACCTGCTCGACGGCGATCGCGACCACGCCGGCCGTCAGCGCACGGTGCAGCGCCGCCATGGCGGGGCCGCCGGCGAGCCGGTCCGCCTCGGCCACCTCGACACCGGCGAACTCGACCGTGGCCAGCGGGCGCGTGAGGTCCAGTACCTCGACGGCCGTGCGGGCCAGCCCGGACGCCTCGCCGGGGACGACGAACAGCTCGAGGCCGTCGTCGGTGCGAGCGGCGACGATCAGGTGGGTCGCCGAGGCGCCGTCGATCACGTAGGCGGCCGTGCCATCGAGACGCCAGCTCCCGCCGTCGCGGCTGGCGACCACACCGGGGGCGGCCAGCAGGTCGCCGGCGACGTCGAGGTGGGCGAGTGCCAGGCGCGTGGTGCCCGCCGCGACCCCGGGAAGCAGCGCGGCCCGCTGCGCCTCGTCGGCGCCACCGAGCACGGCCTCGGTGCCGAGCACCGCCGAGGACAGCAGCGGCACCGGTGCGAGGCGACGACCCGCCTCCTCCAGCACGATCGCCAGCTCGGCGAAGCTGGCCCCGGCGCCGCCGTCGGCCTCCGGGATCGTCAGGCCGAGCAGGCCGTAGCCCGCCAGCTCCTGCCACAGCTGCTCGTCGTAGCCGGGCTGCTCGGCCAGCATGACCTCCCGCACGCGCTCGGAGGTGGCGCGCTCGGTCATCAGGTCACGGACCATCTCCTGCAGCTGCCGCTGCTCGTCGGTCAGGACGTAGCTGGGGGTGGGCGGGGCGGCGGCGCTGACGCTCATGGCTGGTCCTTCGGGCTCGG
>JAWOCZ010000262.1:0-3297 GCA_046483565.1 Nitriliruptoraceae bacterium | reverse complement strand
GCCGCCGAGCACCTCGGGACGGGTGGCGCGCGCCACGATGTCCCCGAGCATGGCGACGCTGCGGTCGGCGGCGTCCAGATCCACCCCGCCGTCGGCGTAGGTCACGGGGTGACGGTCGCTGCGTTCTCCGGCCGGATCCGGCGCTGCCCGCTCGATGTCCACGTCGTCCCGATCTCCTGTGGCTGGGTGCGGCCGACCCGGCGGTCGGCCGCTGCCTCGCTCAACCGACCTCGCGTGGCAGCTTCCAGTGGCGTCGCCACGCGCGCTCGGCATCGGCGTAGACGTCCAACGGCTCGATGACGTCCTGCACCGCCGTGAGCAGTTCCTCGAGCTCGTCCGTGGACGCCGCCACCTCGTCGATCTCCTCACACCCGCGCTCCGCCTCGTCCAGCGCATCCAGACAGTCCTGCCACTCCGCCGCCACCTCGTCGATGCGCCACCTCGGCATCCAGGCGCGGGCATCGGCGATGGATCGACGGACCGCGTCCGTTCCGACCCCGATCGGTGCCGGCTCGACCCGGCCGGTCGGCAGCACGCCGAGGAGCACGCGCCGGCCGCCCTCGATCACCTCGGCGCAGTCGAGGAAGGCCCGCCAGGCCTCGTGGAGGTCGGCGGGGAGCTCGGGTTTGCGGGCGAACAGGGGCATGGGCGGGAGTATCGCGGGCGCGTCGCCTCGACGCGAACCGCCGCTCCCACGGCCGTACCGCACCGGCGGTCGCACACCCGCAGCCACGACACCCCGCGGGTGCTCGCCCCACGGCGGTCACCACACCCCGCGGGTGCTCGCCCCACGGCGGTCACCACACCCCGCGGGTGCTCGCCCCACGGCGTTCGTCGAGCACGGGTCGACGAACACCGTAGGAGGAGATGAGTGCGTCCGACCTCGCCGCTCCCCTGGGTCGGGCACGACCAGCACGGATCCCTATGGCGGCCAGCCAGAACCCCCGCAGCCTGGCCGCCGCCTTGCAACCGGGCCACGCGCTCAGCGCGCCACGCACTCAGCGCGCCGCTACGGCGCTTCAGCAGCGGCAGCGGCAGCGGCAGCAGCCAACGCCCTACGGAGGGTGTCCACAACCACCGTTGCATGGTGGTGGAGATCCCACCAGGAGAACCGCAGGCACGGCCCGTAGCCGGCAAGCAACACCGCGTTCTCTCTGCGCTGGTCATCGTGCCAATCGACGAGCGTCCCGTGGAACCGCCGGGAGTCGAGCTCCGCAAAGACCCGCTCGGGTAACCACAGGGCATCGAGGTAACGCGTCCGACCGTCAGCGTCGGTCACACGATGGTTCATGGCCGTGGGGGGTACACCGGCCGCAGTGGTGATGCGCAGGAAGAGGGACTCGAGTTCCTCCCGTGCCATCGGTTCCAGCGGGGACAGCTCGGCGACCACGTGTCGCAACAACGCGCGGCCTGCGAAGGTGCGCCGACGCTCGAGCTCCTCGCGGAGTTGGTCGATCCGGGCGTCACCCGATCGGACGGCAGCGGCAACGAGGCGGCGCATCCGATCCGGATCCCTGATCTCGCCCGCTAGGTCGCAGAGCGTCCGAGGCACCGAGGTGACCCGTAGCACGCCGTGCCGCTTCGCCGTTGCCACCTGCAGGTTCGGCGACTCGTGGACGACGATGCCGGCTGGCGACTCCCGCGAACGCCGTGGCACGATCACATGCACCGCACCCTCGACCGCACCGTGGTCGAGGCCGTGGATCGCTGCGGCCGTCCGGTGTGAGAGGACCGCGCGGCGCCCGATCGCGAACTGCGCCGCCAACCACCTGGCTTCCCGGCTGTCGGGCGTCCCGCGGAAGGCGTACACGCCCCGGAACCGGCGCACCAGGACCCGGCTGCGAACGAGCGTGGCGAGGGAGTCGCGGCTGACACCGGCCACCTGCGCCTGCTGGGTAGTCACGACCCCGAACTGGCGTCGCGCCACCCGGGACAACCGTTCCAACGCCACGTCGCGTCGCGCCACCGGATCTGCAGCCGGCGTGCGTCCCGGCTGGCTCGGCAGCGGGCTGACCGCGGTCGACGACCGACGGACAGCCGCGGCACTCCGCTCGTCTTCCATGTTGGCTGCTCCCCGTTCCATCGGACCCGAACGCCGCGCCGCGCGCACCTCCAGGACACGCCGCGCCCCCGTACCTGCTCACCCGCAATGCCGACCGACCCAGCGAAGGCGACCGCTCCTTCTGCGCCGACCTCGCCGACCGCACCTGCCGCCAGCCGCGCCTACCGCATCTACCGCACCTACCGCACCGGCCTCACCTACCGCACCGGCCTCACCGGGCGCGCCGGGGGCATCTACCTCGGCGGCCGCACCTACCTCGCCGACCGCACCGGTGGACTCCTACCTCGTCACCGCTGTGGGCGGCTACGGCGGAGCTTGCCCGTCCGAGCCCGCGAGTGCGCTTCGGGGCCCCGGAAGCTGTGGACATCCAAGGTCTGCCGGGCGTGGTTGGCATGCCCGGGGCCCCCTACTCCGCGGTCCCGCACTCCAAGCAGCGCGTCAGCGCCTCACGGTGTTCGTCGAGGCAGGGTCGACGAACACCGTGCAGGGACCGGCCGGGAAGGCGATGGAACCCCCGGGGGCACCGGCCGCGGCGGCGATGGAACCCCCGGGGGCACCGGCCGCGGCGGCGATAGAGCGCCCCACCCGGGGGCACCGATCGCGGCTCCCCGTTGGCGCCCAGACTCCGCCCCGGACCGGGCCTCAGCGGCGTGACCTAGCGCAGGGTCGATCCCCGGCCTCCACGCGCCGTACCCTGCGCTGCCGTGGCTACCGCACCCCTGCCCCCGCTCGCTTCGCACCCGTTCCTCGACGGGTTGCGTGAGCGTGTCGTCGTACTGGACGGGGGCATGGGAACCAGCCTGCAGGCCGCCGAGCTGACCGCGGCCGACTTCGGTGGCGATGAGCTCGAGGGCTGCAACGAGGTGCTGGTCCGCACCCGCCCGGACGTCGTCGAGCAGGTGCATCGCGACTTCCTCGAGGTCGGGGTCCACGCGGTGCAGACCGACACCTTCGGCGGGGCGCCCTGGGTTCTCGATGAGTACGGCCTCGGCGCCGACACCGAGGAACTCAACCGCCGTGCTGCCGAGGTCGCCCGGCGCGCTGCGGATGCCTTCGCCACCACCGGTGACCCGCGCTTCGTGATCGGCTCGATCGGCCCTGGCACCCGTGCGCCGACGCTGTCACTCGGCAAGGACCCCGCGGACACCCGTGACTACATCGACGTCACCGTGATGGAGGAGGGCTACCGACGGCAGGTGCGGGGGCTGCTCGACGGCGGCAGCGACGTGATCCTC
>JAWOCZ010000239.1:0-5086 GCA_046483565.1 Nitriliruptoraceae bacterium | reverse complement strand
CACGGCTCCTCGACGGCAGCCCCTCCATCTCAGGACCCCAACCGGAAGCCGGTGTTCACGATCGCGACCGCGGCCCCGATCACCACCGCACCGACGAACCCGCCCACGACCATGAACCGGCCCCAGGTCACCCCCTGGGTGTGGGCCCGGTTCGCACCGATCGCCCAGGTCGCCCCACCGATGATGACCGTGCCCGCAGCGAACAGCAGCCCCGCCAACGTCAGCCCGTTCAACGCAGAGATCAGCTGGGAGTAGTTCGGGATCCACTCCCGACCCGACGACGGGTTCAACCGCGGCACCGCCGACATGATCACCAACATCGATGCTCGCACCATCCACCTCCTGGTCAGCCCCGACGCTGCGGGGACACCAAGGGACTGCCACCCCCACCCCACCGTCGGGGACATCGCCACCACCCCCGACCGCCCGTTCGTGCGCGCCCTGCACGAGACCACCCCCGCCAGCGCACGACCCGGCGCCGATCGCGGCCGTGCTGTCCCCACCCGACCTGCCGGGCGGGCAGTCCCTGGATGAGACGTCCAGGACAACGCCATGCCCAACCACGCCATCAACCACCCAGCCCGGCCGTTGCGGCTGCGGCGCCGTCCCGCCGTCGCGGCCCGCCTGTCGGCCGGTGCCGCGGTCCTCGCGGTCGCCGCCACCGGGTGCGGCCTCGGCAGCGACACCCCCGGACCGCGAGCCGACCAGCCGACCGTCTCGACTGTTGCCGCCGCCCACGCCGCCAGACAGCTCGCAGCGCCGGGCTCCACGCCACCGGCCGGTGCCCCGCCCCACTCCCCCGCGCGATCAGCCGCGGAGGCGGCAGACCCGCAGCAGGTGGCGGCAACCTTCATCCTCGACGGGCTCACCGCCGAAGGCCTCCTCGCCACCTCGATCGACACCGAGGTGACCGGCCACACCGGCGGGCAGGCCACCGTCGACGTCACCGTCGCGCACAGCCCCGGCCACGGTCACCCCACCCAGTCCCGCTACCGCCTGGAGGTGACCGACACCCCCAACGGATGGACGGTCACCGGCCACCAGGACCCGACCTGATGCGCCCCGTCGCGCTCACCGTGGGGCTGTTCACCGCCGCCCTGCCGCTGGCACTGCTCGGCCTCCCCACACCCGACACCCCACTGGGGTTCGACCCCGACCGGCTCGCCACCGAGATCCCCGAACCGATGCTCGGCGCCTACCTCGACGCTGCCGAGCGCTACGACCTCGACTGGGCGCTGCTCGCCGCCATCGGCAAGCTCGAGTGCGACCACTTCCGCAGCCAACTGCCCGGCTGCTGGCCCCCCGGATCCGTCAACCACGCCGGTGCCCGCGGCCCCATGCAGTTCCTCGGCTCCACCTGGCGCGCGAGCGCCGCCACCCACCAGCCCGACGTCGCCGGACCGCCCCCACCGCCCGGCGGCGGGTACGGGGTCGACGGGGACAGCGACGGGATCGCCGACCCCTGGAACGCCTACGACGCCGTCCACGCCGCCGCCCGCTACCTCGTCGACCTCGGCGGCCGCGACGACCCCCGCACCGCCGCCAAGCACTACAACGCCGGACCCAACAACGCCAACCCGGTCGCCGGGGAGGGCTATGCCACCGCCGCCATCGACCTGGCCGGCCACTACCACCTGATCGCCGGCCTCAACGGCCCCGGCACCACCGCCGACACCTACCTCCCCGGCACCGCTGGCGGCTGCACCGTGCCCGACCCCACCGGGACCGGCGGCTGTGTCACACCCCGCACCGCCCACCTCGTCGTCCAACTCCGCCACACCTTCGGCGACATCCCCATCTGGTGCTGGGCAGCACGACCCAACAACCCCACCTCCGACCACCCCACCGGACGCGCCTGCGACATCACCTTCGGCGCGATCGGCCGGTTCCCAACCACCACGGAACGCGCCGACGGCTGGCGCATGACCGACTGGCTCACCGGCAACGCCGAGCCGCTCGGCATCACCTACCTCATCTGGGACGGCCGGATCTGGAGCCCCACCAGCGGGTGGCGCACCTACACCGGCGGCGGGATCTACAACCCCAACCATCCCACCGGCGGGCACTACGACCACATCCACGTGAGCGTGCGCCGTTGATCTCGGAAGTTACATCTGATGACGCCTGGCGCGACCAGGCCGCCTGCACCCGTGCCGACCCCAGGCTGTTCACCGACCCACGGCCAGGCACCGACGACACCCGTCGTGCCGTCGCGCACTGTCACGCCTGCCCCGTCCGTCAGGAATGCTTGACCACCGCGCTCGCCCACCACCCGGACGCGGACGTCGGCATCTGGGGTGGCACCACCGCCCAGGCGCGGCGCACCCTCCGCCGCAGAGCAACGCTGCCAGCCGAGCCCGAACCGACGGTTGGGCTGTTCCCGACCCTTGAGGGCGACCTGACCGACCTGAGCGGCCGGGCACTCGTGATCACTCTGCCCGTCACCCCCTCCCTGCTGCTGACCGTCGATGGCCAGCCCGTCCTGCGGACCGACCAGCGCGACGAGATCCGGCACCACCTCGCCAACACGCTCGAGGACTACCAGCCGTCCCGGCTCGCGCCACTGATCCTCACTGCCAGCGGCGACCTCGCCGACCCCACCGGCCGTGTCACCGTCACCCGTATCCCCACCCCACCGCACCTGCTCGTCGTCGTCGACGGACGGCCTCACCGGCGCGCCCCCGACCTCCAGCACGCACGAGACGACGCCATCCGCACCCTGACCCGACTCCCTGCCGCCCTGCCCGTCCTCGAAGACACCCGGCCGACGCACGCACAGCTGAACGGCAGCCCCGGTCCGGCTCCGTCACCTCCCCGCCCTCGCGACCGAGAGGCTGGGGGGCGGTATCTCGCAGCCAGACGATGACCGACAGGAACCGGTTGGTGCTGGCCGCCAGCGACATCGCGCCAGCAACGCAAGCTGCCTACGAGACCGACTGGCGGGCGTTCACGACGTGGTGCCACCGTCACGGGTCAAACCCGCTGCCGTCCGACCCCGACACGGTCCTACGCTGGCTGGCTGACCAGGAGGAGAACGGCTACGCAACCTCGACCATCGCACGGCGGCTTCTCACCATCCGCCGGATGCACCTCGACCCCGGGTACACCTCCCCGACCGACACCCCCGAGGTGCAGATCGCGTGGCGTCGGGCACGGCGCCGACTCGGCACCGCGACCCGCAAGGTCGCCCCCATCACCATCGACGTCCTCCGCCAGATGGTGACCACCTGCCCACCGAGCCCAGCCGGACAACGCGACCACGCTCTGCTCGTCATCGGCTTCGCAGGCGCACTCCGACGCTCCGAGATCGCAGACCTGAACCTCGCCGACATCGAACGGCATGCCGACGGGCTCATCCTCACGATCAGGCGCTCCAAGGGCGATCAGCACGGCGCCGGACACCGACTCGGGCTCCCACGCGGCACCGCCCCCAGCACCTGCCCCGAACGCACCCTCTCGGCCTGGGCTCAGCAACTCAACCCGGCCAGCGGCCCGCTGTTCCGTCCCGTGGACCGGCACGGCAACATCGCCGCACGACACCTCTCCGGGCGGGCTGTGGCCGAGATCATCAAGCGGCGCGCCGCCGCAGCCGGACTGAACCCCGATCGCTACTCCGGCCACAGCCTCCGCGCCGGTTTCGCAACCTCGGCCGCGCTCACCGGGGCTTCTGAGATCACCATCGCACGCCAAACAAGGCACCGCTCCATGAGCGTGCTCCGCGGCTACATCCGGGAAGGCGACCTCTTCAAGCTCAACGCAGCAACCACAGTGGGGCTCTGAACCGTCCGGAGGTGAGCACGGTCGTCCCAGATCTAGGGCATGGCCGCCAGCGAGGAGAGCCGCAGACATCGAGCACTGCCTGAGACTCGATGCCGAGGCTCAGTAGGCTGAGCCGGCGGCCGTGGGAGCGGCCGCCCGTGCGTCGTCGAGCCCGCCTTGTCGGTCAGTCATCGGGCTGCGGGACGTCGCGGATACCGACAAGGGAGCCTGATGGGATATCACAACGAGTTCTACACCGCTGAGATGCAGGGCCCGTACCAGCTGTATGACGCAGGCCGGTTCGAGTTGGAGGAGGGCGGCGTCATCCCGGATCTGCAGCTGGCCTACTCAACGCATGGGACGCTCAACGACGCGAAGGACAACGCGATCCTGATCCCCACGTGGTACTCGGGGACGCACCAGACCTGGGAGCAGGTCTACATCGGTCCAGGTCGTGCGCTCGACCCGGAGCGCTACTTCATCGTCATCATCAACCAGATCGGCAACGGTCTGTCGACCTCGCCGCACAACACCGCCGACGACTCGATCGCGATGTCGCGTTTCCCCAAGGTGCGGATCAGCGACGATGTCCGCGCCCAGGAACAGCTCCTCCGCGAGCTCTTCGGGATCTCAGAGCTCGCGCTGGTCGTGGGCGGTTCCATGGGCGCGCAGCAGACCTACGAGTGGGCCGTCCGGTTCCCGGACAAGGTCAAGCGGGCCGCACCGATCGCCGGCACGGCTCAGAACACCCCGCACGACTTCCTGTTCACCCAGACGCTGATCGACGCGATCACCTCGGACCCCGGGTTTCGCGGCGGGGAGTACACCTCCAACCTGGATGTGGCTGACGGACTCCGCCGTCACTCGGACATCTGGGCGGTGCTCGGCTACTCGACCGAGTTCTGGAAGACGGAGTTCTGGCGCGGTATCGAGCTCGAAGGTGTCGAGTGGCACACCTTCCAGGAGTTCCAAGCCAACTTCCTCGTGGCGATCTTCGGCGCGATGGACCCGAACGCGCTGCTGACCATGGCCTGGAAGTGGCAGCGAGGTGATGTCGCCCGAAACACCGATGGAGACCTCGCGGCAGCGCTTGGGCGCATCACGGCGAAGACCTTCGTGATGCCAATCGACGAGGACATGTTCTTCCCGCCCCGGGACTGCGCGTCCGAGGAGGCGCTCATCCCCGACTCCGAGTTCCGCGTGCTGCCCTCGATCGCAGGACACCTCGGGCTCTTCGGATTCCAGCCCACCTACCTCGAAGCAGTCGATGCCAACCTCAAGGAACTGTTGGCCGTCAAGGTCGACTGAATCACTCAATCTCAGAGGC
>JAWOCZ010000228.1:0-15870 GCA_046483565.1 Nitriliruptoraceae bacterium | reverse complement strand
GCGACCTCGACCCAGACGACGCCGCACCGCGGCAGGTCATCAGCACCGCCCGCGCGTGGGCGCCCTACGGGGTGCTGGCCGCCATCCTGGTCATCACCCGCATCCCGGAGCTCGGGATCCAGTCGGCGCTGCAGGGCGTCAACCCGACCTGGTCGGACATCTTCGGGCAGGGGCTCAACGCCGGCTTCCAGTTCCTGTACCTGCCCGGCTTCGTGTTCCTCCTGGCCGTGCTCGTGAGCTACCCCCTGCACCGGATGCAGGGGTCGGAGATCGCACTGGCCTGGCGGACCGCCGGGAAGCAGATCGTCAAGGCCGCTCCGGCGATGCTGATCGCCGTCCCGCTGGTGCGGATCTTCATCAACTCCGGCACCGACTTCTCCACCGGTGACCTGGCCTCCATGCCGCTCACCCTCGCTGACGGCGCCGCCACCGCGGTGGGTTCCGCCTGGCCGCTGGTCGCCCCCGTCGTCGGAGCGCTCGGCGCCTTCGCCGCCGGCTCCAACACCATCAGCAACATCATGTTCTCCCAGTTCCAGTTCGCCACCGCCGAGGGCATCGGCGTCGCTACCGTGCCCATCGTCGCAGCACAGGCCGTCGGAGGAGCTGCCGGCAACATGCTCACGGTGCACAACGTGGTGGCCGCAGCAGCCACGGTCGGCCTGGTCGGACGCGAGGGCGATCTGATGCGCAAGGTCGCCATCCCGTGTGGCTACTACCTGCTCGCGGCCGGGACGTTGACCTACCTCCTGGTCTGGGGGTTCGGCGCCAACGCCGGCACCGTGGTGCTCGTCCTGCTGGTGGCCACGGCGATCGCCGTGCTGATGGCAGCGGCCCGCGAACGCAAGCGCCCGGCCTCCAAGGGGTCGCCGCCGACGGAGGAGGCACAGCGCAGCGATGCTGACCGCCCCATCGAGGACGCCTGATGAGCCCCGCGACGACACGGTCCGATCCCGACGCCGATGGGGCGCAGCGAGCGCTGCTGCGCACCAAGGTGGAGGCGGCCGCCAGTACCTACCACGAGGTCGCCGGATGGGAGGAGGTGGCAGAGCACGCGGCCGCCCACGGCGACAGGGTCGCCATCGCCCCGAGCCTCCACGCGGCACGGCCGTCGCTGGCCACCAGCCTCGAGGAACGGGGCTGCACCGTGGTGGTCCCCGGCACCGAGGATCCGGCGGCGGACGTCGCCGACGTGCCCGTGGCGATCGTCGCGGGGGTGATGGCGATCGCCGAGACCGGCAGCGTGCTGGTTGCCGAGCACGAGCTGCGGGACCGGGTGGTCACGATGCTGTGCCAGCGCCTGCTGCAGGTGGTGGCTGCCGACGCCGTCGTCGACCGTCTCGAGGATGCGGCCGCGTGGCTCGCTCCACGGGGTGGGCAGGCCGGGTTCGCCTCCCTGATGACCGGCCCGTCCCGCACGGCCGACATCGAGCGCAGCCTGACCATCGGCGTCCAGGGGCCCGACGAGGTGGACGTGCTCGTCCTCACGGGTACCGACGCTGCGACCGAGGAGTCGACATCATGAGCGAGCTACGGTCCTTCGACGAGCGCTACGCCACCGCCCTGGCCGATCCGGACGTTCGCTCCGGGCTCACCGCCTTCCAGCGTGGGTGGCGCGACAGCCGCGACGCGGCCATCGCCGATCTCGAGGAGCAGGAGGGCCGCAGCTTCGACGAGCTGCGGGCCGAGCTCGCGGCCATCAAGGACGGTGTGCGCGTCGACTGGGAGCACCACCTCGACACCTTCACCGCCAACGCCACCGCGGCCGGCGCCGAGGTGGTACGGGTCGCCACGCCAGGCGAGGCCAACGCGCTGATCACCGAGCGGATGCAGGCCGCCGGCGCGGACCTGATGGTCAAGGGCAAGTCGATGGTCTCCGAGGAGATCGGGCTCAACAGCCACCTCGAGGCCGCGGGCATCACCCCGGTGGAGACCGATCTCGGGGAGTGGATCCTGCAGCTGGCGGCGGAGACGCCCTCGCACCTGGTCATGCCGGCGATCCACAAGCGCAAGGAGGTGATCGCCGCCCTGTTCGAGCGCGTGCTGAAAAGGCCCTTCCCGCCCGATGACATCGACCGGATGGTCAAGGTCGCCCGCACCGAACTGCGTGAGCGCTTCCTGGCCAGCAGCGTCGGGCTGTCCGGCGCCAACGCGCTGATCGCCGAGGGCGGCTCGATCCTGCTGGTGTGCAACGATGGCAACAACCGCATGTCGGTCGCGCTGCCCAAGCTGCACGAGGTGACCGCCGGTATCGAGAAGGTGGTCCCCACCTACGCCGACGCGATGAAGCAGGTGCGCCTGCTCGGCCGCTCGGCGACGGGCCAGCCCATCACCGTCTACACCAACTTCCTGACCGGACCACGTCCGGGGCAGGAGCAGCTGATCATCCTGCTGGACAACGGCCGGACCGCCATGGCCGAGGACCCGGACGTGGCCGCCGCCCTGCGCTGCATCCGGTGCGGTGCCTGCGCGGACGTCTGCCCGCCCTACGGGGTCGTGGGTGGGCACGCCTTCGGTCACGTCTACACCGGTGCGATCGGGCTGGTGAACACCAGCTTCCACCACGGCATCGAGGCCGCAGCCGGCCCCCAGTCGCTGTGCGTGTCGTGTGGCGCGTGCGCCACCGTGTGCCCGGTCGAGATCCCGCTGCCCGTCCAGATCCTGGAGGTGCGCGAGAACGTGGCACGCGCCGGCGAGGCCGGCACCGCCGGCCGGGTGACCCGGGCCGCGCTGCGGGCCTTCCAGCACCCCACGCTGGTGGACCTCGGGATGCGTGCCGTGGGCGTGGCGACCACGCCCCTGCGCCGGGACGGGGTGACGGCGCTGCCGTCCGCGCTGACCGAACGTGGTCCGCTGGCGGATCGCGTGGGGTGGCGCACCCCGCCGGCCGTGCCGCCCCGCCCCGCCCGGGACACGCTGCGACCGGGTCGTCTGGAGGAGCCACCGCGGCTCGCCGAGCAGCCCCTGGCGGGCCGCAAGGTGCAGCTGTTCCTGCAGTGCGTGTCGGATCGCATGGCGCCCGACATCCCGATCGCCGCGGCGAAGCTGCTGCGGGCGGCGGGCGCGCAGGTCACCGTCCCCCGCGACCAGCACTGCTGCGGCCTGCCGGCCTACGACAGCGGCGAACAGGACGCGGCACGGTCGATGGTGCGCCAGACCATGGACACGCTCGCTGACGGGACGGACGTGGTCACACCTGCCTCGTCCTGCCTGGCGATGCTCGGCCACGACGCGCCGTACCTGCTGCGTGACGACCTCGACGAGGTGGAGCGCGCCCAGGAGCTCGCCGGGCGGACCTACGACCTGATCAGCTACCTGACCAGCGGCCCCGGACGTCTGCCCGCCGGCAGCCTCGATGATGGTGACCGCACGCCTGTCACCGTGCACCGGTTCTGCCAGGCCTCGAACACGCTCGGCCGCAAGGATGCGATCGAGGCGTTCCTGCGCGACGTCGCGGGCGTTCCCGTGGTGCCCCTGCCCGAGGCCAGCGAGTGCTGCGGTTTCGGCGGTTCCACCTCGGTGCGCAACCCCGAGCTGTCCTCGGGGATCCTCGACCGCAAGCTCGGGTGCGTCGACCAGACGGAGTCCTCGGTGCTGATCACCGACAACCCGGGCTGCATACTGCACCTCCGCGGTGGCGTGCACGCGTCGGGACGAAAGGTGGAGGTGCTCCACCTGGCCGAGTACCTGGTGCGACGTCTGCCCGGCGCCACCTCGACGTCTCAGGAGCGCTGATGGACCCTGCAGTGGGTACGAGTCCCCGAGGCACCATCCCCCCGACCACGGCGGAATCCGCGCTGCTGTCCGAGCTGCAGGCCGCCCTCGGCGACGACGGGCTGCGGACCTCGGCCCTGTCGCGTGCGACCTACCGCCGTGATGCGTCGTTCCTGAACGCCGACCCCCTGGCCATCGCGCTGCCCTCCACGCGCGAGCAGCTGGCCACCGTGCTGCGGGCCTGTCGCGACCACCAGGTGCCCTTCACGCCGCGGGCGGCGGGCACGGGCCTGGCGGGCGGTGCCACCCCCACGGGCGTCGGCGGGGTCCGGCCGCTGGTGATCAGCGTCGCCCGGATGGACCGTCTGCTGGAGCTCGACGTCGCCAACCGGCGCGCCCACGTGGAACCCGGGCTGGTCAACGCCCGGCTCGGCCGCGCCGTCGCCGCCCACGGGCTGCGCTTCGCGCCGGACCCGGCGAGCCAGATCGCCGCGACCCTCGGCGGCAACGTCGCCACCAACGCCGGCGGGATCCACGTGCTGACCTACGGGGTGATGAGCCAGCACGTGCTCGCCGTGGAGTTGATGGACACCGACGGGGCGGTCCACCTGCTCGACGGTCGCCTCCCCGAGCAGGCAGGCCTCGACCTGCGGGGCGTGAGCGTCGGTGGTGAGGGCACCCTCGGCTTCGTGGTCGGCGCGTGGCTCAAGCTGCTGCCGGCACCACCGGCCATCGGCACGCTGCTCGCCGGTTTCGACACCCTGGAGGCGGCCGCGGCCACCGTCGGTGCCCTGGTCACCTCCGACCGGTTGCCCGACGCCGTGGAGCTGATGGATGCCCGTGCCATCGCGCTGGTGGAGGGCTACGCCCAGGCGGGCTACCCCACCGATGCCGCCGCGGTCCTGCTGCTCGAGTACGAGGGCCTGCCCGCCGGGGTCAGCGCCGGGGTCGACACCGCCGCGCGGCTGGCCGGTGAGCACGGCGCCACCGAGGTGGTACGCGCCGCCGACGCGGATCAGCGCGCCCGGATCTGGAAGGGCCGCAAGGCCGTCGCCGGCGCGATCGCCAAGCAGGCGCCGGACTTCTTCCTCCAGGACATCGTCGTGCCGCGCTCCCGGCTCGGGGAGATGCTCGAGGCCGTGGTGGCCATCGGCGAGCGCGAGGACCTGATCATCCTGAACGTCGTCCACGCCGGTGACGGCAACCTCCATCCCTTCGTGCTGTTCGACCGGCGTGAGGAGGGCGTGCTCGACCGGGTCTTCGCCGCCGGGCACGACATCGTGACCACGGCGCTCGCGCTGGACGGCACCGTCACCGGCGAGCACGGCGTCGGCATCGAGAAGCGCGACTTCCTGTCCCAGGTCTACACCGCCGACGACCTCGCCGCGCAGCAGGCCGTGCGTCGGGCGATGGAGCCGTCTGGCCTGGCGAACCCGGACAAGGTCCTGCCCACCACCGTCGGCTGTCAGGAGGCCCGCATGGTGCCCGAGGGGGCATGGGTATGAGCGATGCGACGACGATGACCACCGAGGTGGCGTCGATCGTGGCCGCGGTCGACGCGGCCCGTGGTCGGCAGCGTCAGCTGGTGGTCCGGGGCGGCGGCAGTGTCCTCGACCGCCTGCCACCGACCGACGCCGAGGAGCTCTCGACCGCGCAGCTGACGGGGGTGATCGACCACCGGCCGGAGGACCTCGTGATCACCGTCCGGGCCGGCACCCCGGTCGACGAGCTGTCGGCGTTGCTGGCGGCCCACGGGCAGGAGTGCCCGATCGAGCCGCTGGCCGGCCACGGCTCGACGGTGGGCGGTCGGCTGGCCACCGCCCTGGCGGGTCCCCGGCAGCTGCAGGCCGGGCGTGTGCGTGACTGGGTGCTCAGGGTGCGTCTGGTCACCGCAGACGCACGGGTGGTCACCGCGGGAGGGGTCACGGTCAAGGACGTCACCGGCTACGACCTGTGCCGCCTGGCGACCGGGTCGTGGGGCACCATCGGGGTGATCGCGGAGGTCACGCTCAAGCTCCGACCGATCCCGATCCACAGCGCGTGGTTCGCCGCCGAGCGGCCGGCTCCACGCGTGCTCGCCGAGCTGTACCGGCCGGCTGCCGTGGTCACGACGGGCGAGGGCACCCTGGTGCATCTCGAGGAGCATCCCGACGACATCAGGGCGCAGGCCACGGCCGCGGGGCTGCAGCCCGCTGACCCGCCGGCATGGCCGACGACGGCGCGTGCCGCGGTCGACCCGTCACGGCTCGCGGAGCTGACCAGTCTGGCGGAGGCCACCGGCCTGACCTACGCCGCGTTCGAGGGGGTCGGGGTGTGCCTGCTCGACGGCGATGCCGACGCGCTCGCGGCTGCGGGTGAGCGGGCCGCCGAGCTCGGCGGTTCCCTGCTCGTGCTCGATCCCGGCCGGGGCGGCCCCGGATGGGGTGACCGGACCGAGGACACCATGGGCCTGCGGGTCCGCGCCGCGCTCGACCCTGAGCAGCTCCTGCTCGATGTGAGGCAGCCGCGATGATCCAGCCAGAACCGATGTCGATCTTCGACGCCGACCAGCTCGCCGCCTGCGTGCAGTGCGGCTTCTGCCTGTCCTCCTGCCCGACCTACGAGGCGACCCACCTCGAGGAGCACGGTCCTCGTGGCCGCATCCTGGCCATGCGCCTGGTCGAGGAGGGCGAGCTCACCATCGACGACCCGGACGTGGTGGACTCCCTCGAGACCTGCGTGCAGTGCCGGGCGTGCGAGACCGTGTGCCCGTCGCTGGTGGAGTTCGGCTCCCTGATGGAGACCGCCCGGGCCGAGATCACCGAGCGGCAGCCACCGCGCGGGCCCGCGGGTCTGGCCCAGCGGCTGCTCTTCGTCGCCCTGGTGCGCCGTGGTCTCATACGGGCCGGTGGGATCCTGCTCGCGCTCGCCCAGGCGGTGGGCGCGGATCGGCTGGTGCCGGCACGGCTGAGGCCGGCGCGACGCGTCCAGCTCGCCGACACCCTGCGCAGCTACCGGTTGCCGCCCCCGGGTGCGCCGGTACGCGGCGACGCGTTCCTGTTCCGTGGCTGCGTGATGGACGGGCTGTTCCGGGACGTCCACCAGGCCACCGCGCAGGTGCTCGCCGCGGTCGGCTACCGGCCACGTTTCGAGCCGGCACCGCCGTGCTGCGGCGCGCTGTCGGCCCATGCCGGCCGGGAGGAGGAGGCGCACGCCCTGGCCGAGGCCACGATCGCGGCCTACGCCGGGACGACGGGCCCCATCCTGGTGAACTCGGCGGGTTGTGGCGGTGCGATGAAGGAGTACGGGAAGCTGCTGGGGACCGAGGAGGCCCGGGCCTTCAGCGCCCGTGTCAAGGACCTCTCGGAGCTCGTCTCCCCCGAGGAGGTCACCGCTCGGGGAGGAGAGGTCGCGCTCACCCTCGCTTACCAGGCCCCCTGCCACCTGCGCAACGTGCAGGGGCTCTCCGACCAGGCCCGCGCCCTCGTGGCGGCGATACCCGGGCTCACCCTGCTCGAGCCCGACGACGAGCAGCAGTGCTGCGGCTCCGGTGGTATCTACTCCTACCTGCAGCCGGAGCTCGGTGACGCGATGCTCGCCCACAAGCACGCTTCCCTGCAGCGCACGGGCGCACAGGGGGTGGTCTCCGGCAATCCGGGGTGCGCCATGCAGATCGCGCGCGAGGGGTGGGAGATCCACCACCCGGCGCAGCTGCTGGCTCGTTCCCTCACGCCGTGACCTCACGGGGAGCGGTACCCCTCGAACACCGACAGCTCGCTCGACCACGGCGCGATGGTCAGCCCTACTCAGCGGCAGACGCCCCGGCCATCACCAACACTTCCATGGACACCCGCTGCTGACCTCACCCACCGGTGACGCGGACGGACCACAACCGCACCGCGACGATCGCGCATCCGAGGAGTCCGACGCCGACCACCAGCGCCGCGGCACCCGGCGTCCCTGCGACGGCGAAGCCCGCGATCACGGCGATGGTCCCCGACAGCAGGAAGCCGGCTGCGGCGACCAGGTCACGTTCGCGCAGTGGGAGCCCGACCGCGATCACGGCCACGACCGGGCCGACCAGCAGCACGAACGGTGCCAGGTTCGCGATCACACCCACCTCGATGCCCGACCGCGTGAGGAGTGCGATCCCGAGCAGGAGCACCGCCAGCACGGCGCCGGCGGCGACCAGACCGGGCTGCGCGCGCATCCGGCCGGCCAGCACCAGGACGACCGGGGTCGCGAACACCAGCAGCGGGACGACCCAGGCGCCCGGGGTCGCTGAGAGCGGCAGCGCGACGATCGCCGCCATGCCGAAGACGGTGGCGGGCAGCAGTAGACGTGCAGGCGGTCCGTCGGGTGGTGGTTCGCGCACGGCGGCGCCCCTGGTGGGTGGCGGACATCGGGTGGTGAGCAAGGCGTGACGCTACTACCAACCGGCCCGCCCGGTGCACCCCGCCACCTACCCTCACCGCTCGTCACCCGGACGGAGCCGAGCGCGTGCCACATCGACAGCTGCCCGCCCACACGCCACCCGATCCGTGGCGGACGCTGACCAGCCGTGAGGTCTACACCAACCCGTGGATCCGCGTACGCGAGGACGAGGTGCTGCGACCGGACGGCTCCCCGGGGCTCTACGGCGTGGTGTCGATGACGCCTGCCGTCGGGGTCGTGGCGCTGACCGCCGCCGAGGAGGTCGTCATGGTGGGACAGTGGCGCTACGCGCTCGGCGAGTACTCCTGGGAGCTCGTCGAGGGCGGGGTCGACGACGGCGAGGACCCACTCACCGCGATCCAGCGGGAGCTCGCCGAGGAGGCCGGCTACCAGGCCTCGTCCTGGGCTCCGCTGGGTCCCCCCCTGGCGGTGAGCAACTCGGTCACCGACCAGCGTGGCCAACTGTTCGTCGCCCGGGATCTCCGAGCGGTCCCCCGAGCCCCCGAGCCGACCGAGGACCTGCTGCTGGCCCACCTCGCGCTGGACGAGGCCCTGGAGCTGATCGACCGGGGCCAGATCAGCGACGTGCTCACGATCCTCGGTCTGCTGGCCTACGACCGCGCCCGCCGCGCGGGCTGAGTCTTGGGATGCTGCCAGGGGCCCGACGCCGCCGCGGGGAGGTGGTCGGTCACCGGCGGGCCCGGGGCGCTGCGTCCCGCGGCCCGGACGATCGCGGCCGCGGTGGTGGCCCGTGGTGTCCCCCCGACACGCGCTGCGGCCGTGGAGCTCGTCGCACACGAGCTGCTCGCCAACGCGCTCGAGCACGGACACCTCGGCGACGTCGATCTGCCCATAGACGTCGAGGTGGAGCCCAGCGGCACGGACCGGGTGCTCCTCCGGGTCGTCGACCGGGCCGTCGGCGGTCCCTGGTCGCCCCCGTCGCGCTCCGGTGGGGACCCGACCGGGTCCGACGCCGAGCGCGGTCGGGGCCTGGTGCTGGTCGCCGCAGCGGCGACCGCGTGGCGGGTCGTCCCCACCGCACGGAGCACCTGCGTCGAGGTGGAGCTGTCAGCCTTGGCGGGTCGAGGGCGGATCGCTGGGTAGCGTTCGCGCAACCGCACCGAAGGGAGACGGACGTGGCGCCCGGTGCCCCGCTGCTGCTCGTGGCGATCCTCTTGACGGCGCAGGCCAGGGAGCCGGGTGCCAACCGCACCGGTCGTCTGCGGCTCAGCAGTCTCACTGGCTCGGTCAGCAACCGGGTGATCGAGGAGCTCGACGTCGATGCGGTCGTCCAGCGCGTCGACGTCGACGGTGTGCTGGCGCGGGTGGACGTGAACGCGCTGCTGGACCGGGTCGATCCCGACCGGCTGCTCGACCGGGTCGATCCCGACCGGTTGCTGGACCGGGTGGAGGTGGACCGGCTGCTCGACCGGGTCGATCCCGACCGGCTCCTGGACCGGGTGGAGGTGGACCGGCTGCTCGACCGGGTCGATCCCGACCGGCTCCTGGACCGGGTGGAGGTGGACCGGCTCCTGGGACGTGCGGACGTCGATGCGCTCCTGGCCGCGGTCGATGTCGACGCGCTGGTCGCCCGGGTGGATCTCGATGCGATCCTGTCGACGGTGGATCTGGACGCGCTGGTCGCCCGGGTGGACCTCGATGCGATCCTGTCGACGGTGGATCTGGACGCGCTGGTCGCCCGGGTGGACCTCGACGCGATCCTGGCGAGGGTGGATCTGGACGCGCTGGTCGCCCGCATCGACCTCGACGCCACGTTGGAGACGGTCGACATCGAGGCCCTGACCCGGCGTGCGGGGATCCCCGAGCTGATCACCGAGAGCACGGGCCAGGCGGCGAACTCCGCTCTCGATCTCACCCGCCGGCAGCTGGTCGCCGTCGACGCCGGGCTGCTCCGTGTGCTGCAGCGGTTGCTGCGCCGTGACCTGGCCGCGCTGGCACCGGGACCGCCGCGGCTGCTGACCAACCGGCCGGGTCAGGTGCAGGATCCGCAGCTCTCGCGGTCACGGACCGAGGCGCGCATCGAGGTGAGCGGCTACTACGCCGGACCGGCCAGCCGCCTCATCGCCGTGGCCGGCGATCTGGTCGCCTCCGCGGCGACGTTCACCGCCACCGCCGTGACGGTGTCATGGCTGCTGTCGGTGGTCGTCGGGGTCAGCTTCGACACCACCCAGCGCTCCGGCCCCCTCTGGGCGGTGGCTGTGGTGCTCTGGTACCTGCTGTGGTGGTGGGCCACCGTCAGCGTCGCCGGCCGCACCCCGGTCATGGCCCTGGTCGGACTGAAGGTCGTGAACCGGGACGGGACGCCGATACGTGCCGGCCGGTCCCTGCTGCGCGCGGCGATCCTCCCGCTGAGCCTGGGGCTGTTCGGCGTCGGCATGCTGCCGGTGCTGATCGACCGGGAGCGTCGGGCCCTGCACGACCTCGTCTCCGGCGCGGCGGTGGTCTACGACTGGGGTGGCCGCCCCGCCGAGCTGCCGTCCCCGATCAGCCGGTGGCTCGCGGAGCACGGGGCCGCACCGCAGGATGCCGGCGCGACCGCCGAGGCGCCGTGATGCGGACCCTGGGGCTGCTCGGCGGGATGGCCTGGCCCTCGACCGTGGAGGCCTACCGGGCGATCAACACCGCGGTGGCCGAACGGCTCGGGGGCACCCACTCCGCACCCCTGATCGTCTGGTCCTTCGACTTCGCCGAGGTGGAGGCGCTGCAGGCATCGGCGCGGTGGGACGCTGCCGGTGCGCTCCTGGCCGACGCGGCGCGTCGGCTCGAGCTCGCCGGCGCGGAGGGTCTCATGCTGTGCACCAACACGATGCACCGGGTGGCGGAGGCCATCGAGGCCGAGGTGTCGATCCCGCTGCTGCACATCGCCGATGCGACGGCGGCGGCCATCGTGGCCGACGGCGGTGTGCGCGTGGGGTTGCTCGGGACGCGGTTCACGATGGAGGACGACTTCTACCGCGACCGCCTCAGCGCCCGAGGGCTCGAGGTCGTGCTCCCCGACGCGGACGATCGCGCCACCGTGCACCGGGTCATCTACGAGGAGCTGATCCACGGCCGCCTGACCACGGACAGCCGTGCCGCCTACCGTGCCATCGTCGACCGCCTCGTCCAGGATGGTGTCCAGGGGGTGATCGCCGGATGCACGGAGATCGAGCTCCTGCTCGGTCCCGAGGACGTCCCGGTGGCGTACTACCCGACGACGAGCCTGCACGCGGCGCAGGCGGCGGCCTGGGTGCTGGGGGAGGACACCGGCTGAGCAGGGTGTGGCCGGCACGCCACGGCAGCGGCTCACGGTCGGGGCCGGCACACTGGGTGGCCAGCGGGGGTCCAGGGGTCGGGTGGCCAGAGGTCGTACCACCGGCCGCGGTGGATCACCCCGCGACCTCGCTAGGTTCCCCCACGCGGGTGTCCCCGCGCCGCTCCCCGAGGAGGCAGTGTGGCCAGCGACCAGGGCGCGACGATCGTGCTCGTGCGACACGCCACCACCGCCGCCACCGGCAAGCGGCTGGGTGGCTGGACGGCAGGTGTGCACCTCGACGAGGCCGGCGAGGCGCAGGCGCGGGCGACCGCCGAGCGGCTCGCCGGCGCACGGATCACGGCGGTCTACAGCTCACCGTTGGAGCGCACGCAGGACACGGCCAGGATCGTCGCCCGGCCTCACGGCCTGAAGGTCCGGACCCGGCGCGGGCTGGGCGAGGTCGACTACGGCGAGTGGACCGACCGGCCGCTCGGGCAGCTGCGCCGGCGCAAGCTGTGGGCGGTGATCCAGACGACGCCCTCACGGGTGACCTTCCCCGGCGGCGGGTCGATCCGCGGGGCACAGTCGCGTGCCGTGGAGGCCACCGAGTCGCTGGCCGGCGAGCATCCCGGTGAGGTGATCGTGTGCGTCTCGCACGCCGATGTCATCAAGGCCGTCGTCGCCCACCACCTCGCCATGCCGCTCGACGCCTTCCAGCGGTTGGTGATCTCCCCCGCGTCGATCACGGTGCTCGCGCTGCCCGCCGGGGCCGCCCCGGCGCTGCTCACGATCAACGACACCGGCCTCGCCGGACCGCCGCTGCCAGCAAGGGACGACACATGATCGACGTGGAGCTCACCGCGCCCCACCACGTGACCGTCGGGTTCACCGGCGTCCCCGGGGCACGGACCTTCTTCCTCCAGGCCGAGGACGACAGCCAGCGGGTCGAGTTCGTCCTCGAGAAGGGTCAGGCCCGCGGCATCGGCGAGCTGCTGGTCCAGCTGCTCGCCCGCGTCGACGACGCTGCGGCCACCGACTGGGATCGCACCGCGATGGCGCTGCGGGTGCCGCTCGATGCCCGGTGGCGGGTCGGGGAGCTCTCGCTCGGCCTCGACCGGGAGCAGGATCGGTTCCTGCTCGAACTGACCGAACTGGTGGCCGAGGACGGTGGGCCCGAGCCGCGTGAGGCACGGCTGTGGCTGGACCGTGACCTGGCCCGGCGGCTGGCCTCCCACGCTGACGAGGTGGTGGAGCAGGGCCGGCCGACCTGTGAGCTGTGCGGACGCCCCACGGCGGCCGATGGCGAGCACGTCTGTCCGGCGACCAACGGCCACGGCAAGCTGACGCGCTGACCGTGACCGCATCGATGACGCCGGCGGACCGGCTGCGGTCGGCCCCGGTCGAGGTCGTGGGTCGGTTCGCCGACGCGTCCAACGCGACCCTGCTCGTCCGTCTCACCGACCGGGACCAGCGGTCGCTCGAACAGCTCGAGGGGGCGCTCGGGCGTGCCCCGGAGCTCGACGACCTCGATCCGGACGATCTGGCGGTCTACAAGCCGCAACGCGGGGAGCGGCCGCTGTGGGACTTCCCCGCCGGGACGCTGCACCGCCGTGAGGTCGCCGCCCACGAGGTGTCGCTCGCGCTCGGCTGGGAGCAGGTCCCGACCACCGTCCTGCGGGTCGAGGCCCCCTTCGGTGCCGGCTCCCTGCAGGGCTACGTCGCCCACGACGTGGAGGAGCACTACTTCACGCTGCTCGAGGGCGGCGACCCCGCGGTGGTCGCCCAGCTCGAGGCCATGGTCGTCTTCGACGCCCTCATCGAGAACGCCGATCGCAAGGCCGGCCACGTGCTGTTCGTGCCGGGGACCCCGGGCCGGGTGTGGCTGATCGACCACGGGGTGAGCTTCCACACCGGGCCGAAGCTGCGGACCGTCGCCTGGGAGCTGGCCGGCCAGGACGTGCCACCTCGCCTCCTGGCCGACGTCGACCGGTTGCGCGAGCGACTGGCCGGTGACCTGGGCGCCCGCCTGCGGACGCTGCTGACCGGTGACGAGGTCGCGGCGCTCGAGGGGCGCTGCGTCGACCTGCTGGCGCGGGGCACCTACCCGCAGCCCACCGTCCCGCACCCGTACCCCTGGCCGCTGCTGTGAGCCGGCACCGTGCGGGGGAGTGGGGGCGCTGATGGCGAACTACCGCGATCAGGGCATCGTGCTGCGGACCTACAAGCTCGGGGAGACCGACCGCATCCTCCACCTGTTGACCCAGGGTCGGGGCAAGGTCCGGGCGGTCGCGAGGGGGATACGGCGGCCCGGCAGCCGCTTCGGCGGCCGGCTCGAGGCCTTCAGCCACGTCGATCTGCAGCTGTACGAGGGTCGCAACCTCGATCAGATCACCCAGGCGGAGCTGATCGCCCCCCACGCCCGTATCCGCACCGACCACGGGGCGTCGGCGGCGGCGTCGGTGATGGCCGAGGTCGTCGATCACGTCGCCCAGGAGGGCGAGCGTGACAACGGGGTGTTCCTGCTGCTGCGGGCCGGTCTCCAGGCCCTGGACGCCGAGCCCGCCGATCCCGCCATCTTCGTGGACGCGTTCCTGCTGCGCGTCGCCTCGATCGTCGGCTTCCACGTCTTCACCGACGCCTGTGCCGTGTGCCGCACCCCCGGCCAGCACGTGTTCCTGAGCGTGAAGGCCGGTGGAGCGCTGTGCGCCGACTGTGCCCCGACCGGCACCCGTGCCGTGGACCGCACCGTCATCGACGCGGTCGCGCTGCTGGCGCGTTCGGGGGAGTGGTCGGCGCTGC
The DNA here is from genome assembly GCA_046483565.1 of Nitriliruptoraceae bacterium. Lineage (GTDB taxonomy): Bacteria > Actinomycetota > Nitriliruptoria > Nitriliruptorales > Nitriliruptoraceae > T1Sed10-7. The sequence goes on along the minus strand of JAWOCZ010000228.1, from coordinate 1,691 downwards.
CGGCCCTGGCTCGTGAGCAGCCCGCTGCGCGGGCCACGGCCGCCTCCTACGCCCAGGCGTTCGCGGAGCACCACCTCGACCGGCGGCTGCGGGCCTATCCGGCGGTCCCACGTCCCTGAACCAGCGCGCTTCAGGCGCGCGGTCGACGGGCACGGACGGCGCCGACCAGGGGCAGGTCGGGGTCGGGTCGCAGTACCACCTTGCCCGCCCGGGCCCGGGGTCCCGCCGAGGCCGCCACCATCGCGTCCTGCCACCGCTCGAGGGGCGCGAGGTGCGTCACCAGCGCGTCGGCCGGGAAGGCGGGATCGTGGAGCCACTCGACGGCGTGCTCGGCGGAGCGGCGGCCGTCCAGGGACGGCTCGGGACCGCCGTTGATCGTCCCACGCACCGTCAGCTCCCGGTTCCACACCAGCGACCAGTCGACGGACTGCTGCCGGGCCGCGCCGGCGAGCACGAGCGTGCCGCCGGGACGCAGCAGGTGGAGGCCGAGGTCGATCGTGTCCGGGTAGCCGACGCAGTCGAACACCGCGGCGACACCGCGCTCGAGCAGTGGCAGCGGCGTGCGTTTGGCCGTGAGTACCCGTCCGCCGTCCTGTTCGGCCAGCGCGTGCACCGCGGCCGGGCCCGTGGGTAGCACCCGGCTCGCACCGACCGATCGCGCGCGGGCGGCACCGAAGCTGCCGGGCGAGACCACGGCCACGTCGAGGTCCGGGTACAGCCGGCGCAGGGCGGCGGTCAGCAGCAGACCGATCGTGCCGGGTCCGATCACCACGACCCGGTCCCCGTCCCGCTCCCAGCGCAGCGCCGCGTGCAGCGCTACCGCCAGGGGCTCGGTCAGCACGGCCCGCACCGAGGACAGCTCCCCGACCTCCAGGCACTGCGAGCGGTGCGCGACGAGCTGCTGGCCGAACCCGCCACCCACCGCCAGGTCGAAGCCCTGGGTCGGCGCGGCGCACCCGGTCTCCCCCGGTAGGTCGAAGCGCTCACAGGCGTGCGGCAGCCCACGGTGGCAGGTGCCACAGACGGGGTCGAAGCCGCGGTGCACGCAGGACAGCACCGGATCCAGGGCGACCCGGCTCCCCACCGCCAGGTCGTCGACCCCCGTCCCGACCTCCTCGACCACGGCCACGACCTCGTGGCCCGGGATCACGCGGGCCGCGGTGTAGAAGGCGCTGAGCACCAGGGAGATACGGGCATGGGCCAGACCGACGTCGCTGCCGCAGATGCCGGCGAGCTCGGGGCGCAGCCGCACCCAGTGCGGCCCGGGGAGCTCAGGGGCGGGCAGTTCCTGCTCGAAGCGGAACAGCCCACCCCGCCGCCAGCCGGCATCGGACCGCAGACGTCCGGCGGCCGTGGTCCACAGGTAGCGGGGCACGGTGGTCTCGGCGATGACCGCTCGCATGGTCACCTCCCGGCCACGGTGGCGGCGGTCCGACGCTGTGGCCCGAGCAGGCCCTGCGCCGCGGCCCAACGACGGACGTCGGCCATCCCGGTGTCCAGGTCGATGGCCGGCTCGAAGCCGAGCACCTGCCTGGCGTGCTCGATCCGGTAGCTGCCGGTGCGTGCCAGCAGGCGCATCGAGGCGGCGCCGAGCTCGTTGCTGCGACCGAACCGGCGCTGCATCCCACCGACCAGGCTCGCCGCTGCGACCGCGGTCGGGGTCGGCAGGTGTCGTGGCCGGCTGCCCACCA
>JAWOCZ010000059.1:0-7107 GCA_046483565.1 Nitriliruptoraceae bacterium | reverse complement strand
ACCCGACGGGGGTCGATACCTCGGGCCAGCTGGTGGAGCTGGCTGCCGAGCGCCTCCCCCACCACCCGCTGCAGCGTCCTGAGCTCGGCGTCCGCCAGCTGTCCGACGGTGCGGTAGCCGAAGCTGTGGAGCCGCTCCACCGTGCGGGGGCCGGCTCCCCACAGGTCGCCGACCGGCAGGGGCCGCAGGCGTGCCACCACCTCGCCGGCGGGCCAGTGGACGAGCCCGTCGGGCTTGGCACGGCCGGACAGGAGCTTGGCCACCGACTTGGTGGGGCCGACCCCCACCGAGCAGGGAAGCTCCAGTTCCTCGCGCACCCGGGTGCGGATCGACTCCCCGATCTCCGGCGGCGCACCGAACAGGCGCACGGCCCCGGCGACGTCGAGGAACGCCTCGTCGAGCGACAGCGGCTCCACCAACGGGGTGATGTCGGCGAGGATCGCCATCACCTGGCGGGAGACCTCGCGGTACCGCTCGAAGCGGTTGCCGACGATCACCAGGTCCGGGCACAACCGCCGGGCGCGGACCATGGGCATGGCGGAGTGGATCCCGAACCGGCGGGCCTCGTAGGAGGCGGCCGCCACGACCCCGCGACCACCGGCACCGCCCACCACCACGGGCTGCCCCCTGAGCTCGGGGGCGTCGCGCTGCTCCACGGAGGCGTAGAAGGCATCCATGTCCACGTGGAGGATCGGTTCCGGGTGCCGTGGGTGCACGCCGTCACCTCCTGTTCCGCACCGGGAACGGACCGAACGGGTGTTCGCGACCAGGGTAGCTCAGGGGCGCGCGTGCCGCGGGGTTGGTCCCGGCCGTGGCCACTGCGTACCGTCCGCGTCCGTGCCGGGTGCTCCCGCCCGGTCCCCCGCGCCCGCAACGGGTGCCGCCCGGTCCCCCGCGCCCGCAACGGGTGCCCCCGCCCGGCCCCGCACGCCCCCGACCGACGCCCATCACCTCCGGAGCCGACCGTGCCGATCGAGGCCACCCCCGACCACGTCGCCGCCGCCGTGCCATCGATCGAGGCCGCCGCCGACCGGTGGATCGACCACCTCGGTGGCGGCTGGGTGGCACCGGCATGGGGGGTGTCCGGTGGCGGTTTCGCCACCCGGCAGGCACGGTTCGCCGGGGGCGCCAAGCTGGAGCTGCTCGAGCCCCGCAGCGAGGAGGGCTTCGCGGCGCGCTTCCTCGCCCGTTACGGCGCCGGCGTGCACCACGTCACCCTGAAGGTGCCGGCGCTGCTGCCGGCGGTCGCCACGCTGGAGGAGGCCGGGCTGGAGCTGGTGGACGTCTCGGTCGAGGGCGCGGTCTGGCACGAGGCGTTCCTCAGACCCTCCCAGGTGGGGGGGCTGATCGTGCAGGTGGCCTGGGCGCAGCACGACGACGAGGCTTGGGCGGCCTACCACGGCGCGACGCCCGAGCAGCCCCGGGCCGATGCCGCCCGGCTGCTCGGACCACGGCTCGCCCACCCCGACCTCGAGCAGGCCGCGCGGGTGTGGCGCCTGCTGGGTGCCGAGGTGGCACGCGATGGCGAGCTGCTCACGGTGCGGTGGCCGGGTGCGGTCCTGGACGTCGAGGTCGTTGCCGGCGAACGGGCCGGCCCGGTCGGTATCAGGATGGCGGGGACGGGGCAGCTGCCCGCCGACGAGCGCCACGGCCCCGCGGTGCTGGTCGGGTAGCTCGAGTCGACCACGGCTGCTCCCCCGGCACCAGGAAGCCGGACCGATGCGGCCCGGGTGCCTCGCTGCCCCGCCGACGCATGATCACGCCCAGCTGGCCAGCGCCACCGCCTCGGTGAGGGAGTCGGCGACGGGGAAGCCGGTGTCCTCGAGCTCGTGACGGGGGTGCGAACCACCGTGGTAGAGCACGCACGCGGCCCCGACGTGGGCGGCGGCGGCCGCATCGTCCTTCGCGTCGCCGATGAGCAGCACCTCGGCGGGTGTGCCGCCGTTGGCTGCCGCGACCCGCTCGAGGTGCGCCTCGAGGTGCGGGGCCTTCACGCCGCCACCGGGGCCGCGGAGCCCATCGACCCGGATGAAGTGCCCGGTGAGGGCGAACCGGTCGACCAGGGGCAGCAGGTCGTCGTGGCGGTACATCGACAGCAGCGACTGGCTCGCCCCGGCATCGGCGGCACGCGCGAGGGCGTCGGTGGCATCCGCGGCGAGCTGCGCGTCGACGATGGCCTCGCGGTAGCCGGTGTGGTAGGCCTCGTCGATGACCTGCCACTCGTCGGGCTCGATCGGGCGCCCGAAGAGGCGCTCGTAGAACACCTGGACCGGCCGGGTGTACAGGCGCTGGTAGGTGGCCTGGTCGATCGGTGGCAGGCCGGCGGCGGCCAGCGCCACGTTCAGCCCCACGATGACCATGGGCAGGTCGTCGAAGAGGGTGCCGTTCCAGTCCCAGACGATGTGCGGTCGCATGGCGGCGCAAGGTACCGGGGTGCTGCGACGGGCGACGCCCGACAGCATCACCGGGCGCCGCGGCCGAACTCGCTGACGCTCAGGCCCCGTGGGCGGGGCGCGCCGGTGCGCTCGTGGGGGGCCGGCGTCCCGCGTTCGGCCAGGGCCTCGTCCAGCCACCCCTCCTGCCACGCGCGCCACAGCCGCGACAGGTCCCATGCCCGGGTCCCGGTGACCGTGGCGCCGAGGTCGCCCCGCCGGCTCACCCGCCCCTCGACCACCAGCAGCCAGGCATGCAGCACCGTCCACGCGCAGTCGTCCAGGGACCGCTCGAAGTAGGTGGTCTGGGTCTGGCCCGTCCGATCGTCCAGGGACAGGAACAGCACGCGCTGTCCCGAGCGCTGCGCCGGTGACTGCACCGCCACCTTCACCCCGGCCACACGCACGCTCGATTGCGTCCTGCGCGTGGCCAGGTCGCAGGCCCGGGTGACCCCGAGCACCTCGAGCAGCGGCTCGTAGAAGCTGATCACGTGCCGGGAGACGTCCATACCCGTCGCGGCGAGCTCCGCGCGGACCCGGTCGGCCTCGCCGTCCTCGGGCAGCACCGGGGTGTGATCGGCGTGCAGGTCCAGGGCGGTCTGCTCACCACGCGCCGCTGCTCCGCTGGCGGCACCGGCAGCGGCCGCGCCGGTGCCCCGCGCCGCTCGGACCGTGCGGTCCGCTCCCCGACCACCGGAGGTGCCACCACCTCGCCGTCGTCCCCGGCGGTCGCGCCACAGCTCCTCCACGGCCAGGGTCAGGGCGCGCCGTCCCGACGGTCCCCCTCGGCGTCCCACCCCGGCCACGGCGTCGAGAGCTCCGGCGTCCACCAGCGCGGTGGCGGTGGGCCGGGACAGCCCGCCACGGGCACGCAGATCCTCCAGCGAGGTGAAGGGCCGCTGGCCGATGAGCGTGGCCAGCTCGGCGTCGGTGCTGCCGGCGACGTCCTTGAGCCCGATCCGCACGGCGTAGCGGTAGCCGCGGCCCGTCCCACCCTCGGGCATCGACGCCGGTGAGGCCGGCCACGGCTACCGCTACGCCGTGCGGCCAGCTCCAACCCGGGGGCAGGAGGCGAGCCTCACCCGGGGCACCCGTGGCACCCGGGGCACCCGGGGCCGTCGCAGCACCTGGGGTGCCCACGGCACCCGTGGCACCCGTGCTGGCCCCGTCCGCGGCCGCCCGGACCGCGGCGGTCAGCCCGAGGCGGTGGTCGGCGAGCCCGCGGTCGACCACCTCGACGCTGTAGTCGAGGTGTGCGCGGTTGACGTCCGGGGGCAGCACCGCCACCCCGAACAACCGGCACTCGTCCAGGATCATCCGGCGTGGGTACATGCCAGGATCGTGGGTCAGTAACCCGGCCATGAACTCCGGGAACACGTGGGCCTTGAGGAACGCCGAGCGTTCCGTGGGCACGGCGAAGGCCGCGGCGTGCGCCTTGCAGAACCCGAAGGAGGCGAAGGAGGCCAGCTGGTCCCACACCTGCTCCGCGTCCGTACGGCTGACACCGCGATCGGCGGCTCGTGCCAGCACCCAGGCACGGATCGTCGGACGTCGGCGCTCGTCGGCGAGCTGCCGGCGCAGCAGGTCGGCGTAGGCGAGGTCGCACCCGGTCAGCGCGGCGAGCACTCCCATCACCTGCTCGTGGTAGACGATGACGCCGTAGGTCTCCGCGAGCACGCTCGTCAGGCTCGGGTGGGCGTAGGTGGTCGGCTCCTGCCCGTGCCGCCGGGCGACGTAGGGGCTGACCATGTCGGCCTTGACGGGACCGGGACGGAACAACGAGATCTCCGTGATCAGGTCGCCGAACCGGTCCGGCTGCAGACGACCGAGCAGCTCACGCTGGCCGGGTGACTCGATCTGGAACATGCCGACCGAGTGCCCGGAGCGGATCAGGGCGTAGGCGGCCTCGTCGCCGGTGGGCACGTGATCGAGGCTGAGCCGCCCGTGGTCGTCGCGGCCGGGCAGGCCCGGGTCGGGCTCACGGGTGCCCGGCCCGAGCTCGGAGCCGTTGGTCAGGTCCAGGCAGTGCTGCATCGCCGACAGGATCCTGACACCCAGCACGTCCAGCTTGAGCAGCCCGAGCGCGGCGACGTCGTCCTTGTCGAACTGGCTCATCGCGTAGCCGTGGGCGGAGCGCTCCATCGGGGTGCGGGTGGCGAGCTCCACGTCGCCGAGCAGGATCCCGCAGGGGTGCATGGCGAGGTGGCGGGGGAAGCCGTCGATGCGCTCCACCACATCGAACAGGGTCGCCAGCTGCCCGGCATCGAGGTTGGAGTGCTTGAGCTCCGGGAGGCCGGCCACGACGCGGCGCACGTCCCGGGCACGGGCGTGGGTGAAGCTCGAGGCGATGACATCGAGCTCCTCGCGGGGCAGGCCCAGCACCTTGCCGACCTCACGCACGGCCATACGGGCCTGGAAGGTCTCCACCATCGCCAGCGTGGCGGTGCGCTCCTCCCCGAAGCGGGCCATGACCAGGTCGTAGACGTCCTCGCGCCGGTGGGACTCCACGTCGAGGTCGATGTCCGGCAGCTCGTCGCGGTAGGGGTTCATGAACCGTTCGAAGGCCAGGTCGTTGGCCACCGGATCCACATCGCTGATCCGCAGCGCGAAGCACACCAGGCTGCCGGCCGCCGACCCCCGGCAGGCGACCAGCACCCCGAGCTCGCGCACGTCGGCCACGACCGCCGCGACCGCCAGGAACAGGTCGTGGAGCGCGAGCCGGTCGACCATGTCCAGCTCCCGCTCGAGGCGCTCGCGGATCTGCGGGGTGACCCGTGGGAAGCGGGACGCCACCCCCTCCCAGCAGCGCCGGTGGAGCTCGCCGGCCGCGGCCTCGGGCGACAGGCCGGAGAGCCGCGGCACGTGGAGCTGCCCGAGCCCGAGGTCCACCTCGCAGCTGGTGGCGAGCTCGTGTGCGGCGGTGAGCAGATCCGGACGCTCCCGGAACCGCTCGTGCTGCTCCGCGGGGGTGGTGAACCAGGCCTCGGCGCTGGTCCTCCCGAGGTGGTGCGCACCGAGCGGTACCTGCTGCCGGACGCACCGCAGCACGTCGGCGATCGCGACGTCCTCGGGGCGCAGGTAGCGGACGTCGTTGACGGCGACGGCTCGGACACCGAGGTGGTCCGCGAGCTCGAGGGTGCGACGGATACGGGCATCGTCGCCCGGCTCGGTGGCGTCTGACCGGCCGGTGGCGCGACGACCGCCCGGTGCGGTGCGGTGGTCGCGGACCCCCAGCACGACCCGCTCGCGACCGAACACCTCGAGCCAGTGGCGCAACTCCTGTTCGGCGGCGCTGTGCTGCCCACGGGCCAGGAGCCGACCGACGGGGGCATCCGGACCGAGCAGGGCGATCACCCCGTCGCTGGCTGCAGCGAGCGCGAGATCGGCACCGGCGAGGTGCGGATCACCACGCTGAGCAGCGTGCGCGGCGGAGACGGTACGGCACAGGTCGGCGTAGCCGGCCTGCGTGGCCGCGAGGAACTGGACCCGGGGGGCATCGTCCTCGAGCCATGCCCCGCCCCGTCCGGGACGCCGTGTGCGGGGGTCCACGTGGCCGGGTGCACCAGGGTTGGGCGCACCAGGGTTGGGCGCACCAGGGTTGGGCGCACCAGGGTTGGGCGCACCAGGGTTGGGTGCATCCCGCCCCGGGAACCGGGGCGATCCGCACCCGATCTCGCCGGGTTGCCCGCCCTGGCGTGTGGCCCCGCTACCCGCCGTGGCCCTCGAGCGCACCGCGTCCGGAGCGGGCAGGCGGTGACGGCCGGCACGGGTCAGCTCCCACCCGGGTCGTGTGGTGTCGGGGGTCAGGGCGAGATCGGTGCCGAACACCGGCGTGACACCCTCCGCTGCGGCCGCCTGGGCGAACCTCACGACGCCGTAGAGCCCGTCCCGATCCGTGAGCGCCACGTGGCTCATCCCCGCCGCGGCCGCCGCGGCCGCCAGTTCACGGGGCCGGATCGCGCCATCCCGCATCGAGTAACTGGACCGCACGCTCAGATGCGCAAAGGGTGGGAGATCACCGGGGGTCGGCTGGTCCCGCGCCGCAGCCGCCACCACCTCGGCGGCAGCAGCGGCGCGGCGAGCATCCGCGCCGAGGTCCTCCAGGGTGTGCTGGTGCTCCTGGGGGGCCCATGACCGGCTGCTGGCCACCTCCGACACCTCTCCTCCGGCTCTCCTGCCGGACCCGACACCGTCACTCCGTCACGCCGCCGGAGCCGCGACAGCCACCAGAGCTGCTACCCGCTGCGGCCATCGACGCCGACACCGACACCGATGCCGACACCGATGCCGACACCGATGCCGAACGTGCGTTCGGCCAACGTAGGGCAGAGGCACGCCCCCACGCCAGCGAACGTGCGGTCCGCGTCCTGCCTGGCGGACGGACCACGGGATGCGATCACGTGCGTCGCCGGCCGCGCCGGGGACGCCAACCGGCCATCCCTGACCGGCTCCCTACCCCAACCCGACCACCGCGCCCCGTCGGGGACACCAACCGGCCATCCCTGACCGGCTCCGCACCCCAACCCGACCACCGCACCCCGCTACGCCGGGGGGGTTGATAAAGCTCTTTATGCTTATCCAATAGTAGAATATACAATTGAAGTTGAAAATTATTATAATGAATATATGCAAATAGATTTTAAAGGAGATACTATAGATTTATTTATTGGTGATG
>JAWOCZ010000281.1:0-10714 GCA_046483565.1 Nitriliruptoraceae bacterium | reverse complement strand
GGCCCCGAGCCGGCTCAGCGCGGTGAGCAGGAGGCGGTGGGCGTCCTCGTCGAAGTCGTCGACCTCCCGCAGCCGCAGGCTGAGCTGCACCGCGGCACCGAGGTCGCCGGCGTCGAGCAGCCGCTGTGCCTCCCGCCGGGCAGCGACCACGAAACGGGCCTGGGCTTCGGCGCGGGACCCCGTCGTCCATGCCTCGTACACGTCCTCGGGGAGGAAGGGGCCCGGGTAGGCCGCGACGACGGCGGCGTCGCCGTTCGCCCGGAAGAACGCCTCGAGATCGGTGTCGATCTCACGCAGGTCGAGCCGCACGCTGTCACGGTCAGCGATGACCCCGCCGTGGAGCACGCGGCGCACGCCGGAGAGCTGGACCGAGAGCCGCGCACCCAGCCGCCGGCGGTCGGTCTCGTCGGGCCACAACAGCTCGAACAGCTCATCGCGGGTGACCGGCCACCCGCGTGCGGCCACCAGCCGCTTGCACAGCTGCCGGGCGCGGCGCGATCCCCATGCCGAAACGGGCACCTCCTCATCGTCGACCTCGACGGCGAACCGTCCGAGCGTCACGATCCTCACCGTCCGCGGCCGCACCGCACCGATCGGTCGCGATCGCACGTCACCGGTCACGAAACGCTCGAACTGGTCCATCCACCCGTCGACGTCACCGGAGTACGAGAAGTGGTCCTCGCCCGGCTGCTCGAACAGCCGCGCGTTCGGGAGGAGCTCGGCCAGCTCACGTGCCCGGGCAACGGGGATGACGCGGTCCTCGGTGCGGTGGATGATGAGCGCAGGGTGGCGGATCGACGGTGCCAGCTCCCGCACGTCGGCGGACATCGACAGTTCGAGGAGCTCGATGAGCGCGTCCTGGGTGGCGGCGTAGCGCTCGTAGCGCCGGTGCCAGGCCGGGAAGGTGGGATCCTGGGCCGACAGGGTCGGGGCCATCCCCTCTGCGACCGGCGAGTCCTCGGTACCCCAGCGTGCGGCGTAGGCGGGGATGCTGGCGCGGTACGCGGCGCGTTCCGCCTCGGACTGGTCGGGTGGCTGCAGGGTCGCCCCGGTGCCCGAGAGGATGAGGCTGTCGACCCGGTCCGGGTAGGTGGCCGCGAACAGCAGCGTCATCGGCCCTCCCTCGGAGTTGCCGAACAGGTGGGCGCGCTCGATGCCGGCATGGTCCATCACCGCCCGCAGGTCGTCGACCCGTTCGTCGAGGTCCGCGATCCGACCGCTCCGGTCCGAGCAGCCCGTGCCACGTTTGTCGAAGTGGAGGTAGCGGCAGAAGGACGCGAACCGCTCCAGCATCGCACGGACGGCCGGCTGCTCCCAGGACATCTCGATGTTCTGCGCCGTGGGTGGGATGGCGACCACGGTGTGCTCGCCGGTACCGAACAGCTGGTAGGCGAGTCGAGCCCCCCGAGCCGCGGCGAAACAGGTCTGTGGCAAGGGGTCCATCACCACACCGCTGCGCTCCCGTGCTGGCGACCGAAGCTTACTGCCGTCTCCGCTCCACCGGTCAGGTCGGGCTCGCGACCGTCCCGGCCGCCGACGTTCGACCACCTGAGGTCCGTCGCCACCGCCCCTAGGGTGCTCACGACGACCCATCAGGAGACGACGAGGGTGGCCGTTTACCGCTGGTATCCGGCGAGCGCGGCACAGGACGAGCTGCAGCGCATCGCGCATGCCCAGATCGACCGCGGCCTGGGTGAGCTCGATGCGGGAGACCGGCACCACGCGGTCCATGCCGTCCGCAAGCGCGGCAAGAAGGTCAGGGCGCTCCTGCGCCTGGTCCGTCCTGCCGCTCCTGTGCTCTACCGGCGGGAGAACACGGCGTTCAGGGACATGATGCGCCGCGTCGCCACCGACCGGGATGCCGGTGTCGCGGTCGAGACCTACGACCACCTGCTGGGGCGGTTCAGCGAGGACGGCATGGCCGAGGAGCTCGCACCGGTTCGTGCCGCCCTGGCTCAGCGCCGAGCGGAGCTGCTCGGCGAGGAGCTCGACCGCCGCCTGCACGCGATCCGGATGGACCTGCTCGCGGCCCGCGAGCGGGTGGGGGACTGGGAGCTCGAGGGCGATGGGTTCGAGGTGCTCGAGGACGGCCTGGCGAAGACCTATGGCCGGGCACGTGCGCGCATGACCGATGCCTACACCGACGCGACCTCAGCGGCGTTCCACCTGTGGCGCAAGCGCGTGAAGTACCACCGCTACCACCTGCAGCTGCTCCAGGAGGCCTGGCCGCCGGTCATAGAGGCCCAACGCCAGCAGGTCCACGAGCTCACCGATCTGCTGGGCGACGACCACGACCTGGCCGTCCTGCGACGGGATCTCCTCGCCGAGCCCGAGCGGTTCGGGGGCGAGCGCTTGGTGGCAGCGCTGTGTGGGTTGCTCGACCGTCGTCGTGCTGAGCTGCAGGCTGCGGCGTGGGTCGTCGGGCAGCGCTGCTTCGCTGAGGATCGACAGCGCTTCGTCTCCCGGCTGCGCACCTACTGGGAGAGCGCAGCCACCGCAGCCCACGGCGCCGGTCCGCTCTCCGATCCGACCGTCCCGCCTGGACGCTGAGGAGTGCGGTCGGGACGATCCCAAGCGTGGACGGCGGCGTCGGGCGCGAGACGCTCGCCAGCCTGCTAGACCGGGATCGGCGATCGGGAACGCCCGCGGCTGGCGATGAGGTACCCGTCCCCCAGGCGAAGGAGCGACGATGACCGGACACCGACGCGAGGGGTCCGCCCGGACCGGCCACCTGGGCCTGTGCACCGACCTCTACGAGCTGCGGATGGTCGACTCCTATCTCCGCCAGGGCATGACCGCTACCGCGACGTTCAGCTTGTTCATCCGCCCGAACGTGGCCCGGCCGTGGTACGTGGCGCTCGGCATCGAGCGGGCCCTGGAGCTGCTGTCCACGTTCAGCTTCGGGCCGGAGGAGATCGACGAGCTCGAGCGACTGGGGATCGGTCGTGACGTGCGCGAACAGCTCGGTGCCTGGCAGATCGATACCGGTGATCTGTGGGCCGTACCCGACGGCACGGTCGTGCTCGCGCAGGAGCCGCTGCTCGAGATGACGGCACCCCTCCCCGTGGCCCAGCTGCACGAGACCGCGGTGATGAACGTGGTGCAGTACCCGACGCTGGTGGCGACCAAGGCCGCACGGTGCGCGCTGGTCGCAGGGGGTCGCAAGCTGGCGGATTTCGGCTTCCGCCGGGCGCATGGCCTGGAGACCGGCATCGAAGGCGCGATGGCTGCCTACGTGGGTGGCGGGTTCGCGACCAGCAACGTCGAAGCGGGCCGCCGCTACGGGATACCGACCACGGGAACGATGGCGCACTCCTACGTGCAGGCCTGCACCGACGAGCGCGAGGCCTTCCGCCGCTTCGCCTCCGACCACCCGGAGCACAGCGTCCTGCTGGTCGACACCTACGACACGATCGAAGGGGTACGTCGCGCGATCGAGGTGTCCCAGGAGCTCGGGAGAGCGCCGCGTGGCGTGCGGCTGGACTCGGGTGATCTCGGGCAGTTGGCCGTCGAGTCGCGGCGGCTGCTGGACGAGGCGGGCTTCTCGGACGCCGAGGTGATCGCTTCGGGAGGGCTGGACGAGGAGCGGATCCACCGCCTGGTCAGCGAGGGTGCGCCGATCGATGGGTTCGGGGTCGGCACGTCGTTGACCGTCTCCGAGGACCATCCGGGGCTCGACATCGTCTACAAGCTCGTCGAGTACGACGGGCGTCCGGTCGCCAAGTTCAGCGGCGAGAAGAGCATCTTCCCTGGCCGCAAGCAGGTCTTCCGTAGCGACGACGATGTCTCGAAGGACACGCTCTCGAGGCGTGCCGCAGAGGAGGCCGGAGCGCCACTGCTGGAACCGGCGTGGCGCGACGGCACCCGGCTCATCGACAGCTTCGAGCTCGAGACCGTCCGTGAGCGGGTGCGCCACGGGCTCGAGATGCTCCCCGACGGTTGGCGACGCCCGCCCTACGTCGACGAGGCACCCCTGCCGACCGTCGGCCGCGACCTCGACGAACTCAACGAGGAGGTCCGCCGCAGCGCGTTCGAGGAGGCCTGATCCTGACGCTGCCGGGTCAGCGCCGTCCGTTCGGACGATGCCGGACGCGCAGCGGCAGGGCACGGTCGAGGAGATGGGCTGTCTGCCTCTCGTCGCCATGGAGGATCTCATGCCCTCGACCCCGCCGTCCAGTGGAGCCGATCGTTCGGAGCGCGAGCTCCGCCAACTGCCGTCAGCGCTCCCGGTACGGGAACGATTCGGGGAACGCGTGCGGGGGAAGCTCGCGGTGTTCCTCGACTACGACGGGACGCTGACGCCGATCGTCGACGACCCGGACGACGCGCTGCTCAGCGATGAGATGCGGGCCGCGATCAGCGAGCTCACGGCCACGACCCTGGTGGCCATCGTCAGCGGGCGCGACCTCGAGGACGTCCGGGAGAAGGTCGCGATCGACGGCCTGGCCTACGCCGGCTCCCACGGCTTCGACATCCGCCATCCCGACGGCTCCTCCGAACAGCTCGCGGTCGAGGCGTTGGGGGCCCTCGACAGCGCGCAGGCGACGCTCGAGGAGCGGGTGGGCGAGGTGGAGGGCGCGCGCGTCGAGCGCAAGCGGTTCGCCATCGCGGTCCACGACCGGCAGGTCGACGATCCGGCGGAGCGACAGCGGCTCGCGCACATCGTCGAGGAGGTCGGCAGCTCGCACGAGGAGCTACGCAGCACCGGCGGCAAGCGTGTCCACGAGCTGCGACCCGACATCGACTGGGACAAGGGCCGGGCCATCGAGATGCTCCTGGCCGAACTCGACGCCGAGGACCACGTGCCGATCTACGTCGGCGACGACCTCACCGACGAGGACGGCTTCCGGGTCGTCGTTGCGCGCGGTGGCATCGCGGTCGTGGTGCGAGGCGAGGACGACGAGCGGGGCACCCTCGCCGACGCCGCCCTGGAGGCAACAGCGGAGACCGGGCGGTTCCTCGCCGAGTTGGCCGAGGTGTCGCGGCAGGAGGGAGCCAGCCACGAGGAGGAGAGCCGCCCATGAGCGTATGGACGCTGACCTACGAGGGCTTCGACCGCGACCAGGAGGGGCTGCGCGAGGCGCTGTGCACCCTCGGCAACGGTGTGCTCGGCAGCCGCGGTGCCGCACCCGAGTCACGAGCCGACGAGGTGCACTACCCCGGGACCTACCGGGCCGGTGTCTTCAACCGGCTGACCGATCAGGTCGACGATAGGGAGATCACCAACGAGTCCATGGTCAACCTGCCCAACTGGCTGCTCCTGCAGTTCCGGGTCGGCGACGGCGCCTGGTTCGCCGCTGAGGATGCCCGCTTCGACGAGTACCGCACGGAACTCGACATGCGTCGGGGTGTGCTCACGCGTCACATGGGCATCGTGCTGGACGACGATCGCACGCTGCGTGTCACCCAACGTCGCCTGGTCCACCTCGCTGACGCGCGCCTGGCCGCGCTGGAGACGACGTTCCGAGCCGAGGGATTCTCCGGCACCGTCACGGTGCGCTGCGCCATCGACACCGCCGTGCGCAACTGGGGCGTCGAGCGGTACCGCGACCTGGCCGACGAACATCTGGACGTGCTCTCCCGCGAGGAGGTGGACGAGGAGACGGCGCTGGTCATCGCGGAGACGAACCAGGCGCACCTGCGTCTCGCGGAGGCCCAGCGCACCCGGGTGTTCGATGACGCGAGACAGCAAGCCGACGACGTGGCGCGTCGCTGGATCGACGAGGACGGCCTGGTCGGTCACGAGCTCGAGCTGCCCCTCGAGCCGGATCGTCCGATCTCCGTCGAGAAGGTCGTCGCCATCGTCGCGATGGGGGACCCCGCCATCTCCGAGCCGGGCGAGACGGCCGTGCGTGCCACCGTCCAGGCGGAGGGCTTCGCGGAGCTGCGGGCGAGCCACCTCGCCAAGTGGGACCAGCTGTGGGACCGCTTCGAGCTGCAGTTCGGTGAGGACGAAGAGATCCAGCGGGTCCTGAACCTGCACACCTTCCACGCGCTGCAGACCACGTCCCACAACACGATCGACCGGGACGTCGGTGCGCCGGCCCGAGGGCTGCACGGGGAGGCCTACCGCGGGCACATCTTCTGGGACGAGGTCTTCATCCTGCCCTACCTGAACCTCAGGATGCCGGTACTGACCAGGTCCCTGCTGCTCTACCGCTTCCGACGCCTGGAGGAGGCCCGGGGCCGGGCGAAGCGGGCGGGGTACGAGGGGGCCAGCTTCCCCTGGCAGAGCGGGTCCGACGGTCGCGAGGAGTCGCAGCAGGTGCATCTCAACCCGGTCTCGGGTGAGTGGCAGCCGGACAACTCCCAGCTCCAGCACCACATCAACCTCGCGGTCGCCTACAACGTGTGGCAGTACGTCGAGACGACGGCCGATCGCGAGTTCCTGCGCTACTACGGCCTGGAGCTACTCGTAGAGGTCACCCGGTTCTTCGCGAGCCTCGCCAGCTACGACCGCATCGACGACCGGTACCACCTGCGAGGAGTCATGGGACCGGACGAGTTCCACGACGGCTACCCCGACCGCGAGGAGCCGGGTCTCGATGACAACGCCTACACCAACCTGATGGTCGTCTGGACGATCCAGCGCACCTTCGAGCTCCTCGAGCTCCTCCCGGAGCAGGTCGCCCACGATGCCCTCAGCGAGCTGGACGTGACCCGATCGGAGCTCGAGCGCTGGGAGGATCTCACGCGGCGGATGTTCGTGCCGTTCCACGACGAGGGGATCATCAGTCAGTTCGCTGGCTACGAGCAGCTCGAGGAACTCGACTGGGAGGCCTATCGGGAGCGCTACGACGACATCCATCGGCTCGATCGCATCCTCCACGCCGAGGGGGATGACCCGAACCGCTACCGGATCAGCAAGCAGGCCGACACCCTGATGCTGTTCTACCTGCTGACCGCCGACGAGCTCGACCGCATGCTCAAGCAGCTCGGCTACGAGTGGACACCCGACCTGATCCCGACGACCATCGACTACTACCGCAAGCGGACCTCGCATGGATCGACGCTCAGCGCGGTGGTCCACAGCTGGCTGCTCGCCCGCTCGGATCGACCGCGCTCGTGGGCGCTGTTCGAGCAGGCACTGCGTAGCGACGTCGATGACATCCAGGGGGGGACGACCCAGGAGGCGATCCACCTGGGGGCGATGACCGGGACCCTGGACCTGGTCCAGCGTGGCTACACGGGGCTGGCCATCGAGGAGAACGTGCTCCGTTTCGAGCCGACGTTGCCGGAAGAGGTCGCCGAGCTCTCCTTCGTCCTCCACTACCGCGGCCACCAGCTGCAGGTGCACGTCGAACACCGGTGCCTGAGGGTGACTGCGGCACCATCGGATCTGGAACCGGTGCAGATCGGTTTCGAAGAGCAGCGTGAGACGCTCCGGGCGGGTGAGACGTTGCTCTTCACGACGGCCAGCTGAGTCAGGCGCGCCGGGCGACCGCTGCCACCTCGGCGAGCAACTGCGCGACGGCAGCGTCGTCGTCGGCCTCCACGTTCAGCCGGAGGACCGGCTCGGTGTTGCTCGGGCGCAGGCTGAACCAGCCGGCTTCGGTGTCGATCAGGAGTCCGTCCTCGTCATCGACCGGCCCACGGCCGGCGAAGTGGGCGCGCACGTTGGCGAGGGCGGCCCGGGTGTCGGCCACCTCGACGTCGTGTTCGCCCGAGGCGGCGTACCGGTCGTAGGGCGCGACGACCTCCGAGAGGGGCGTGCCGGCTTCCGCGACCGCCTCGAGCAGCACCAGCGCCGTGATGACACCCGAGTCCGCTCGGTGGTTGTCGCGGAAGTAGTGGTGTCCGGAGTGTTCGACGGCGTAGATCGCGCCCGTCTCGGCCATGCGTTCCTTGATGAAGGAGTGCCCGACGCGGGTGCGCACGGCCGCGCCCCCCGCGGCGGTGATCGTCTCCGGAACGGTGCGTGAGCACACCAGGTTGTAGAGCACGGTCGCCCCGGGATCCCGACGCAGCAGCCGTTCCGCGACGACGGCGCCGACGAGCGAGGACGGGACCGTCCGGCCCTTCTCGTCGACGGCGAACACCCGATCGGCGTCGCCGTCGAACGCCAGCCCGAGCGCGTGACCTCCGGCGCGGACGGCGGCCTGCAGGTCACGGAGGTTGGCGGGGTCGAGGGGGTTCGCAGGATGGTTGGGGAAGGAGCCGTCGAGCTCGAAGTACAGCTCCTCGGTCACGATCGGGGTCCCGGCGACCACCGCCGGCCACACGTGACCGGCCATCCCGTTACCGGCGTCGACCACCACCGACACCTCGGTGAGCGCAGCGACGTCGACGAAGCTGCGCACGTGCGCCGCGAAGCGTTCCAGCAGATCGAGTTCGGTCCGGGTACCGCGGACCCGCTCCCGGTCGGTCCCACCGGCCAGCACGTCGGCCGCGACATCGCGCAGTTCTGCGAGCCCGCTGGTGATCGACACGGGAACGGCGCCGGCGCGCGACAGCTTGATGCCGTTGTACGTCGAGGGGTTGTGGCTGGCGGTGAACATCGCGGAGGGCAGCTCGAGCTCCCCCGAGGCGTAGGTCACCAGGTCGGTGGAGGCGAGGCCGAGGTCGAGCACGTCGACGCCCTGCGAGGTCACCCCGTCGACGAAGGCGTCGACCAGCACCGGTGAGGACGCACGCATGTCGCGTCCGACCAGCAGCGCCTGATCGTCCGCGACGAGCACCGACGCCGCAGCGACCCCGAGCGCGCGGGCGACGCTGCCATCCAGCTCACGATCGACCAGCCCCCGGATGTCGTAGGCCTTGACGATCCGGTCGAGCACGTCGGGGTCGGGTGTGGACATGGTCACTCCTGCGTGGCTCGGACAGGGGCGGACCTTAGCCGCCGTCTCCCCCTACCCTTCCGAGCAGGGCTCGTGCGCGCGGCTGGTCCGCGCCCTGGGACCGGGCGAGGTGTGGTCGTCGGAGAGGAGTCGGGGTGCAGGCGGTCCGAGAGGCGATGATCGTGGCCGGCGGCGCGGGCACGCGCCTGCGGCCGCTGACCGACACCACGCCGAAGCCGCTGCTGCCGTTCTGCGGCGAGCCGTTCCTGGCAGGGGTGCTGGTGCGACTGGCGGACGCCGGGGTCAGGCGTGTCTGGCTCGTGGTGGGAGCGGATCCTTCGCCCTTCATGGTCCTGCGACCGCTGGCGCGGGCCCACGGGGTCGAGCTGGAGGCCGTACCGGAGCCGGAGCCGCTGGACACGGCCGGCGGCGTCCGCTCGGCCATCGATCGGTGCGACGGCAGCGTGTTCGTCCTCAACGGTGACGTCCTGACCGACGTGGACCTCGCCTCGGTGGGACGCAGCCACCTCGAAGCTGGCGCCGACGCCACCCTCGTGCTGACCCGCGTGGAGGACACGTCCACCTTCGGCGTGTGCGTCCTGGAGGGGGATCGCATCACCGGCTTCATCGAGAAGCCACCACCCGGCACCCTGCCCGACCAGGATGCGATCAACGCCGGTACCTACGTGCTGCGACCCGATGCCCTCAGCCGGTTCCCACAGGGGCGGTTGTCCTTCGAGCGCGAGGTGTTCCCGGGCCTGGTCGCGGACGGGGCGCTCGTACAGGGCGTGGTCAGCGATGCGGTCTGGGCCGACCTCGGTACGCCGGAGCGCTACCTCGAGGGTCATCGTCTGGCGCTGGCCGGCTCCCTGCGGTGGCCGGCGCTGGCGGCGGTGCCGCCGGACGGTGACCGGGTCCACCGTCAGGGCAACGTCGAGGTGGCCGCCGGCGCACGTCTCCGGGGACCCGTCCTGCTCGGCACGGGGGCGAACATCGCGGCCGGGGCCCAGCTCGGCCCCGACGTCGTGCTCGGCCTGGGATGCCGGATCGGGGCCGATGCCACCGTCACCGACAGCGTGCTGGGTGCCGGGACCGTGGTCGAGGCAGGTGCGACCATCCAGGGCCTGGTCAGCGGTTCCGGGTCCTTGATCGGCGCCGGTGCCGTGTTGACCGGTCCCGTGACGATCGGTGACGGCGCGGTCGTGCCGCCTGGGTCCGAGCTCGGCCCCGGTGCACGCGTCCCGGCGCCATGAGGCGGGGTCGACCCACTGCGAGCCGGCCTGCGTCACTCGTCGGATCGCGACGCGTGGTGCTCGTGCTCCTGGTGCTGGCGGCCTCGCTCTGGCTGCCGGGACTCACACCGGCGTCGGCTGTTGAGTTGCCACCCGGTGGCTGGTCGGCCCCGGCCTCACGGCTCGCACAGCAGGTGGGGGACGCTGGGCAGCAGGAGCCCCCTCCGGGGGGCGACGGCGAGGGCGAGAGCGGGGAGGGCGATCCTGACACGCCGGCCGAGCCAGATCCGGAGGGCGGGGAAGAGACGGAGGAGCCGACCGCTCCCGCCACCAGTGTCCCAGCGGTGCGGTCCTCCACGATCCCACTCGCCTCGATCGTGGTGGCCGTGGTGGTCCTGGTGCTCGGCGGTGTCGGTCTGGGACGTGCGCTCGCGCGCCCGAAGCGTCGGGCCGTCGGGCCAGCCACGCCGCCCCCGCCGGTCGGGCCGGACGCACCTTCCCCGCCACGCGAGCCGTCCGCGCCGCCCCCGCCGGTCGGGCCGGCCGCGGCGCCCGCGCCGGTCGAGGCCACGGGGGCCGCGCCCGCGCCGGTCGAGGCCACGGAGCGTTCTGCCGCTCAGCCTCCGGTCGAGTCGGTCGCCGCCGCTGGCCCTCGCCGCATCGACCGCTGGACCCTGGAGCTGCTGCTCGAGGTCGGTCGAGCCC
>JAWOCZ010000086.1:0-21061 GCA_046483565.1 Nitriliruptoraceae bacterium | reverse complement strand
GAGTGAGTGGATCTCGGCCAAGCTCCGGAGCTTGGCCGAGATCCACTCACTCGGCGGACCGCAGACGTCCGGCGGCCGTGGTCCACAGGTAGCGGGGCACGGTGGTCTCGGCGATGACCGCTCGCATGGTCACCTCCCGGCCACGGTGGCGGCGGTCCGACGCTGTGGCCCGAGCAGGCCCTGCGCCGCGGCCCAACGACGGACGTCGGCCATCCCGGTGTCGAGGTCGATGGCCGGCTCGAAGCCGAGTACCTGCCTGGCGTGCTCGATCCGGTAGCTACCGGTGCGGGCCAGCAGGCGCATCGAGGCGGCGCCGAGCTCGTTGCTGCGACCGAACCGGCGCTGCATCCCACCGACCAGGCTCGCCGCTGCGACCGCGGTCGGGGTCGGCAGGTGTCGTGGCCGGCTGCCCACCATGGCGCCCAGCCGGCCGAAGTACTCGGCGCAGGTGGTCGCGACCCCATCGGTGAGGTGGAACACGCCACCGGCCGCCGCCGGGGTGGCGATCGCGCGGGTGATGCCGTCGAGCAGGGTGTCGAGGTGGACGTGGCTGAGGATGCCCCGTCCGCGGGCGGGCAGGACGGCCTGCCGTGCGCGGAGGTAGGTCAGTGGCAGGACCACCCACGGTCGCGATCCCGGTCCGTACACGTCACCCGGCCGCAGCACCACCACCTCGAGGTCGCCGGCGAGACCGGCGGCCATCACGAGACGCTCGCTGGCCACCTTGGTGTCGACGTAGGCGTCGCCGTTGGGGCGCATCGGCCGCGACTCGTCGACCCAGGCCGGCAGGTCGAACCCGTGGACGACCACCGAGGACAGGTGGACGAACCGGCGGGCACCCGCGGCGGTGGCCGCCGCCAGCACCCGCCGGGTGCCCTCGACGTTGACCGCGTGCATGCGTGCCACGGGCACGATGTTGGAGACGATCGCCGCGGTGTGGACCACGGTGTCGACGCCGTCGAGCAGGTGCGCCCAGGGTCGCGGATCGGTCGTGCTGCCGAGGTGGACGCCCGCACCCGCATCGCCCGCACCCGCATCGCCCGTGACGTCGATCCTGCGGACCTCCACGCCCAGGTCGTCGAGGTGCTCGGACAGCGCGCGTCCGATGAAGCCGTTGGCACCGGTGACGAGCACCGGGCCCACGGGGATGGGCCCGCCCCGCGCCGCGTCGGCCGTCACGGGCACCGGACTCACCGACCGGTGCGGGTGGCCGCCCGCTCGGAGACCTGCCGCAGCGCGGCGCTCACCCGGTCGCTGACCCGGCCGGGGGCGGCCGCGTCGCCGTCGCTGCCGACCGTGCCTGCGGCCCGGGGCGTGACCCGCAGGTCGGTCTCTCCGCTGCGCTGTCGCTCGTGCTCGATCGCCCGGATGTAGCGCCAGTAGTCGACCTGCATCGTGTGCCGCTCCGAGCGCAGGTACCGCTTCGCCATGATGCGCCGGTCGCGGCGGATCCAGTCCCGCATCCGTTCGACCGGTGGCAGCACCGCCGCGCCCGTCAGCAGATCACCGACCCACTCGGCCTGGTGCTCCATCAGCGCGATGTTCGCGCCGACGGTCTGGATGAAGCCGAGCAGGTACAGGCCCGGGCGCTCGGGGGCGACGACCCGCTGGTACAGCGGGAGCTCGTTGTCGCGGACCTCGAGCACCTCGGGCGCCAGGAACGGCAGGCTGACCTGGTAGCCCGTGGCGTACACCAGCACGTCGACCGGCTCGACGCGTCCGTCGACGAAGCGGACCTTGTCGCCCTCGAGCGACGCGACGTCGCCGACCACCTCGATGTCGCCGTGGCCGACCAGGTCGTACAGCCGTGACGACACGGTCGGGTGCGCACCGAGGAGGCGGTGATCGGGCGTGGGGAGCCCGCGGTCCTGCGGTCGGCCGACCGAGGCCCGCATCAGCAGCTCGTACAGCTTGCGTTCGACCCGGAAGGGCAGGTGGGCCGTGAGCGGGGAGGACAGTTGATCGACCGGCTTGCCGAAGACGTACTTCGGGATCACGTGGACACCGTGCCGGGTGGACAGCAGCACCTGCGTGGCCAGCGGTGCCGCATCGCAGGCGATGTCCATGCCGGAGTTGCCGACCCCGATGACCAGCACGCGCTGGCCGTCGAACACCGTCGGCTCGCGGTAGTCGTGGGAGTGGAACGCCGTGCCGGTGAAGGTGCCGGGCAGCTCCGGCACCTTCGGGACGCCGTGGTGGCCGTTGGCGACCAGGACGGCGTGGGCCGTGACCGTCTCCCCGGTGGCCGTGGCCACCCGCCAACCGTCGGCACCGGGGGGGCCGTCGCCGTCCAGGGGCTCGACGGCCACCACCTCGGCGTTGAAGGTGATGCGCTCGGTCAGCCCGAACCGGTCCGCCAGGTCCTGCAGGTAGCTGGCGACCAGGTCGTGGGAGGGGTAGTCGGGCCAGTCGTCGGGCATGGGGTGGGAGGGGAACGAGGTGCGCGGGCGGGAGCTGTTGAGGTGCAAGGTTGCGTAGGCGGCCGCACCGCCGTTGTCGTTGTCGATGCGCCACAGCCCGCCGACCATCGAGCCCTTCTCGAAGTGGCGGTAGGTCACTCCCCGCTCCGAGAGGGCCTTGGCCGCGGCCAGGCCGGCCGGACCCGCACCGATCACGACCGCGTCGACGTCGAGGTGGTGCTCGTGGAACGTGGGGGTGGACACGGTGGGCTCCCTCGAGGACACGGGTGTCGGCAGCCTACGGCCCGACGGCCGTGGACGGAACGGGAACGGCTGTTTCGTTCACTGTGCGGCCGGCGGGTAGCGTGGGAACGCGATCGTGCGCCCACCCGGGGTCCGGGGGGCAGCCGAGCGGGGCGGTGCGGCCGCGAGGCAGGAGGAGTCGGTGAGCGGTTCGGGGTTGCTCGCGCGGCACGAGCTCGACCCGGGTCGGCTCCCCGCCCACGTCGCGCTGATCATGGACGGCAACGGCCGCTGGGCCAACCGGCAGGGGTTGCCGCGCAACGCCGGTCACGAAGCCGGGGAGGCCGCGCTGTTCGACACCGTCGAGGGAGCGCTGGAGCTCGGGGTCACGGACCTGACCGTCTACGCCTTCTCGACGGAGAACTGGCGCCGTCCACCCAGCGAGGTCCGCTTCCTGCTCAACTTCAACGAGTCCCTGCTGCTCCGGCGTGCCGACGAGCTCGACGACCGCCAGGTGCGCGTGCGCTTCATCGGGCGGCGTTCCCGACCCGTGCCCAGACGGCTGGTCCGCCTCATCGAGCAGACCGAGGCCAGGACCGCCCGGCACCGACGCCTGACCCTGCGGATCGCGTTCAACTACGGCGCGCGGGCGGAGCTCGTCGATGCCGCGCAGCGTGCCGCGGAGGATGTCGCCGCCGGCCGGTTGGCCCGGGTCGACGAGACGGCGCTGGCGGCCCGGCTGACCGATCCCGAGATGCCGGACGTCGACCTGCTGGTGCGGACCTCGGGCGAGCAGCGCATCTCGAACTTCCTGCTGTGGCAGGCCGCCTACGCCGAGCTGGTCTTCATCGACACCCTGTGGCCGGACTTCGACCGGGAGCAGCTCGCGCGGGTGGTCGCGACCTACCAGGCGCGGGACCGTCGCTTCGGCGTCGCGGTCGACACGCCCGACGTCGGACCGGGGCCGTCCCCGGCGGGGTGAGCGTCAGCCGGTCGCCAGCTCCAGATCGACCAGGGCGGCGAAGTGCTCGAGGAGCTGGAGCGTCAACCCCCACAGGGCACGTCCGTTGACGTCGATGGCCGGGAAGCGGATGCCGGTGTGCCGGATGCTGGTCGCGTTGGCGGGTGCAGTCAGCTCGCCGAGCGGCACCCACCAGGCGTTGGCCACCTCCCGAGGTTGCGGGGTCATCGCCAA
Source organism: Nitriliruptoraceae bacterium (assembly GCA_046483565.1). Taxonomy (GTDB): domain Bacteria; phylum Actinomycetota; class Nitriliruptoria; order Nitriliruptorales; family Nitriliruptoraceae; genus T1Sed10-7. The sequence goes on along the minus strand of JAWOCZ010000086.1, from coordinate 17,224 downwards.
CGGCTGGTCGAGAGCGAAGGCGTAGCAGGCGACGAAGCCCGAGCGGACCCGGGCGCGGTGCTCGGCGATACGGGCGAGCGGCGCGCCGAGCTGGAGGCCGACCTCCTCGAGGGTCTCACGCGCCGCCGTGGCGGCCAGGGTGGTGTCGGCAGCCTCGCGACGGCCACCGGGCAGGGCGAGGTGGCCGGACCAGATGTCCCCCCGTCGTCGTGACCGTTCGATGATGGCCACCTCGACGTCGTCGACGCCCGGCGCGAGCACGAGTGCCGTCGCGGCCTGCCAGCCCGACCGGTCGGTCTCCACTGCGCCCGGGGCCGGTCCGGTGGCCACGCGCGCGGTCAACGCGGACAGGCGGTCGCGTACCGGGTCCTGACCGGAGGCCACAGCCGCAGCCGGCCCAGGGAGGTCGGTACGCACCCGCGCCGTCGCCGGGTGGTCCGCAGGTGCGTCGTCGGTGGCCACAGCGCCGGAGGGTAGCGCTCGACCCCGGTGGGTCGTCGTGCGGGAGCGGGCCACGTCCGGCGCGCTTCAGCCTCGTCGGCCGGTCAGTCGCTGCTCGAGCACGCGCTCGAGGTCGGTGGCGAAGGCAGCGGCATCAGAGATCGGCAGCAACGCGGTCGTGACCCGGACGCCGGGTGGGCTGTCGAGGCGGAAGGCCTCACCGGCGGCGACGCCCCAACCGTGCTCCGCCAGGCCCTGGACGACCGGTACCTCCTCGTCGACGGGGACCCAGACGTTCAGGCCCGATCGGCCCGTGGCCGTGATGCCGCGCGTCTGCAGCTCGGCGAGCAGCACCTGCTGTCGCTCGGCGTAGGCGGCGGTCGCCCGCTGCAACGTCCCGTCGGCCTCGGCCTGCTCCCAGGTCACCGCCACCAGGTGCTGGAGGAGCTGGCTGACCCATCCGACGCCGAGCCGCTGCCGTGCCAGCACGCGGTCGGTCGTCGCCTCGTCGCCGACCAGGATGCCCAGCCGTAGCTGGGGTCCGAGCCACTTGGCCACCGAGCGCACCACCGCCCAGCGCGAACGCCCGGTCGTCAGCGTCGCTGCGGGGACGCCGGCGATCGGGGCGGCGTGGTCGTCCTCGATCACCAGCAGGTCGGGGTGGGCAGCCAGGCGCCGTCGCAGCTCCTCGGCCCTCGGGCGTGACAGCGCGGCACCCGTCGGGTTCTGCGCCCGTGGGACGTGGAGCAGCGCGGCGAGGCCCCCGCCGAGTGCGGCGTCGAGGGCCTCGGGGACCAGCCCGTTGTCATCGACCGCGATGCCCACGGGTTCCAGGCCCAGCGCGCGCACCAGATCGAGCGAGCCGGGATAGCCCGGGTCCTCGACCCCGACTCGGTCGCCCAGGCGGAGATGGACCTCGAGCACCCGCTCGATGCCGTCGAGTCCGCCGCTGACGATGAGCAGATGTTCGGCGTCGAGACCGTCGTCCGCCACGGCGCGTCGGGCGAGGTCCACCAGCGCTGGGAGCAGCACGTCGTCGGTGTAGCGGTACTGCGCCGTGGGCAGCGAGCGCACCCCGTGCTCCAGTGGTGGGAGCAGCCGCCCATCGGGGTTGCCGGTCGCCAGGTCGACCGCACCGTCGGGGACGGTGGGTGCCAACCGGAAACGCAGCTCGGGGCGGTGCGCGACCACCGTGCGGGCACGGTCCTCGGCGACGATGACACCGCGTCGCCGCAGCTCGCGGTAGGCCTTGGCGACGGTGGTGGGGGACAGGTCGAGGTCACGGGCGAGTCCACGCACCGAGGGCAGGGTCTCGCCCGGGCGCAGCGCGCCCGCCAGGACACCATCCTCGACCCCGCGGACCAGATCGTCGGCGTTGCCCCCCACGATGGCGTACATTGCGCTCCTGTAACACGGCAGTGGGAAAACTGTAGTGTAACAGATTTCCTCTCCTCCCACCCTGCTCGCTGCCGAGGTACGACGTGTCGGCTCCCGCCCTCTCCCTGACCGCGCCCTTGCAGCGCCTCCCGCTCGTCGGCCACCGGATCGGCGACCTCGTCGTCAGCCGGGGTCTCGCGCTGGTCGCTGCGGCGATGACCATCGTCTACCTCGTCTGGGGCTCGACCTACCTCGCGATCGCGGTGGTCGTGACCGAGTTCCCGCCGATGCTCGCGATGGCCGCCCGCTTCCTGCTGGCCGGTGGCCTGCTCCTGGCCGTCTCCGTCCGTCGAGGTGACCGGGCGGGTGATCGCGTCCGGCCGCGCCACCTCGTCCAGGGGGTGGTCACCGGTGGGCTCCTGCTGGTCGGCGGCACCGGGTTCATCGCCCTGGCCCAGACCCGCATCTCCTCCGGACTGGCCGCGTTGCTCGCCGCCACGGTGCCGCTGTTCCTCGCACTGCTCGGACGGGGGGTGTTCGGGGAGCGTCTGTCCGTGCGGGCATGGCTCGGGCTGATGGTCGGACTGGTCGGCATCGGGGTGCTGGTCGACCCGCGTGGTGGGCAGCTGGGGGCGATCCTGCTCGCGCTGGTCGGCGCCGCAGCCTGGGCCAGCGGCTCCCTGCGTAGCCGTCACGCGACCGGCCCGCGTCGTCCGCTGGTGGCGGCCAGCCTGGAGATGCTGGGCGCCGCCGTGGTCTTCGCCGCCTTCGGGCTGCTGCGGGGCGAGGCCGTCGGCGTGTCGCTCAGCGGGGTCAGCGGGCAGGCCTGGTTCGCCTTCAGCTACCTCACCGTGGCCGGTTCCCTGGTGGGCTACACCGCCTACAGCTGGCTGCTGCGCAACGCGACCACCGCGCTCGTCGGGACCTACGCCTACGTCAACCCGATCGTCGCGGTGGGACTCGGATGGCTGGTCCTCGGCGAGGTCGTGACCGCTCGCACCGTGCTGGCCGGCGCCCTCGTCCTCGTCTCGGTCGCCCTGCTGATCACCGGACGCCCCGGCGAGCCGGTGCCGGCGTCGCCGACCTCGGGTGCCGACGTGTTCGCGGGCAGCGGTCGGTGGCACCGGATCCGACGTGGGCTCGGCGCACTGCCGCGGGCGGCCCGGCTCTACCGTGACCCCGGTGCGTTGCCCTACCGCTCCACGGGCTACGACCCGCTGGACGCGCTGGACGAGCCCGAGGATCGCACCTTGGCACCCGACGAGATCAGGGGCTGAGGCCGGGCACGTCGCTGGATCCGCGTCGCAGCGCGACCGGGGGCCCGAGCAGCTCGCGGAGCACGATGCCCCGTCGCACGTCCTCTCGGGAGCTGAGCGGCCGCCGGACCGGGCCCCGTGCACGTCGGTCCGCCGCTTCGTCGACGGGGGTGGGCCGGCGTGGGCGGTCCCCGGCAGCGGGTGCGCCCGCGCCTTCCTCACTCATCGTCGGCGATCGATCGGCGCATGCGGGTGTCGGCCTGGACGTTGTCGAGCCGGTAGCTGTCCATGACGCCGAGGTTGCCGTTTCGCAGGGCCTCGGCCAGGGCTCGTGGCACCTCCGCCTCCGCCTCGACGACCGAGGCCCGCATCTCCTGTTCGTGGGCCACCGCCATCGCACGGCGCTCCTCGGCCTTGGCCTGCGCGATGTTCTTGTCGGCCTCGGCCTGGTCGGTCTGGAGCTCCGCTCCGATGTTGCGGCCGATGTCGACGTCGGCGATGTCGATCGACAGGATCTCGAAGGCGGTACCCGCGTCCAGGCCACGCTCGAGGACCCGACGCGAGATGTCGTCGGGGTTCTCGAGCACGTCCTTGTGGCTGTCCGCGGACCCGATCGAGGACACCGAACCCTCACCGACCCTGGCGATGATCGTCTCCTCGCCGGCACCACCGACCAGCCGTTCGATGTTGGCCCGGACGGTGACGCGGGCGACGGCGATCACCTGGATGCCGTCCTTGGCGACCGCGGCGATCCGCGGGGTCTCGATGACCTTCGGGTTCACGCTCACCTGGACGGCCTCGAGCACGTCACGGCCAGCCAGGTCGATGGCGGTGGCGCGCTTCCAGGGCAGCTCGATGTTCGCGCGGTCCGCGGAGATCAGGGCCGCGACCACGGACTCGACCCGCCCTCCGGCGAGGTAGTGGGCCTCCATCTGCCCGACGTCGAGGTCGATGCTGGCCTTCGTCGCGCTGATGAGCGGCCGGACGATGTCCGCTGGCGGGACCTTCCGCAGGCGCATCCCGATCAACGTGCCGAGCCCGATACGGACCCCGGAGAAGATGGCGGTGATCCACAGCCCGACGGGAACGAAGTAGAGGAAGAGGCTGACGACCGCGAGGACGGCAGCCAGCACGATCACGATGATGAGGGCACTGGCTTCCACGGAGGGCTCCGGGTCGGGGTGGACGACGGTAGCGGTCGCGGGGCGGGTGACGACACCGACTCGGGGCCGATCAGTCCTCTCCGGCGGCCCGTTGCACGACGCGCCGGTAGCCCTCGTCGCTGATCACCGTCACCGGGTCGCCGGCGGCCAGCCAGTCGCCGTCGCTGACCACGTCGACGCGGTACCCGTCGATCCGGGCGACACCAGCGGGTCGGAGATCCGACAGGGCGACGCCCCGTCGTCCGATCAGCGCGCCTCGGGGCAGCGCTTCGGGACGACCGTGCGGCGGGGCATCGGGGGCGGGCTCGGTGTCCGGCGCCAGCACCTCGGCGCTGCCGAACCACCGCAACCAGCCGCCCGTGACGGTGCGCGAGCCGCCCTGCATCCGGCGGGCGCCCGACCTGAACCCCTCCTGGCCGCTGCGTCGTGCTAGCAGCACGACGATGGTGATGATCACGATGCTGACGAGCAGGAAGGTCAGGGTGACACGACCCGCCACGGCCAGCAGCTGCGACACCGGGACCAGGTCCAGGTCGCGGTTGACCATGGCGAGCACCCCGCCGCCGAGCAGCGAGACCACGCCGAGGACCCCGGCGACACCCACGCCGGGCACCACGAACACCTCGACCAGGAGGAGTACCACCCCCACCGCGATGAGCAGGATGTCCTCCCAGCCCGACAACCCGGCCAGCAGGTGGCCGTAGAAGAACGCGCCGAGCAGGACCGCGCCGATCGCCGCACCGATCCCGACGCCGCCGCTGAGCAGGTCGCCGACCAGGAGCCAGACCCCGACACTGAGCAGCAACGGTGCCAGGAGCGAGCTGGTCAGGAAACGGACGAGGCGCTCGGCCAGGCTCGGTGCGACCTCGACCACCCGGCGGTCCGCGAGGCCCAGATCGGCGAGCAGCTCGTCCCGGCTGCCGACCACCGAATCCGCGTAGCCGACCTCCAGCATCTGGCGGTCGTCGAGGGTGAGCAGCTGTTCCTCGTCAACGAGGCCCTCGACCTCGACCGCCGGATCGACCATGGCCTCGGCCACCAACGGGTCGCGATCGCGCTCCTGGGCGGTCGCGCGGAAGATCGATCGGACGGCCGAGACCACCTTGGCGTCGGCGGTGGCCCCGGTGGCGCCGTCGACCGGGGTGGCGGCGCCCATGATGCCCCCGGGCACGACGTGGATCTCCTCGGAGGCCAGGGCGATCAGCGCTCCGGCGGACAGCGCGGTGGTGTCGATGAAGGCGATGGTGCGCACGGGGCTGGCGAGCAGGCTCTGCCGCATCTCGAGCACGGCGTCCAGTCGACCACCCGGGGTGTCGATCTCCAGCAGCACCGCGGCGGCGCCATCGGCCTCCGCGTCGGCGAGGACGCGGTCCAGGAACGGGGCGATGCCGAGGTCGATCTCGCCCTGGATCGGGGCGACCACCACCTCGGGTGCGTCCTGGGCCTGGCCGTTGCCGACCGCCGCGAGCAGCGCACCGAGGCTCAGCGCGAGCAGCGCAAGGACCCGGCGACGGGTCTGCCACGAGCGCGAGGGTGTGCTGGCTCGTGCTGCCGTGCTGGCCACCGTGTGCATGCCGTCACATCCCGTCCTGGCACCGGACCGTGCCGGCTCCTCTGGAGGGTACGACGCACGGCCCTGAGACGTCGGGAGGGGCGCTACTAGGGTCGACGCGTCGGTCGCGTGGCAGGAGGAGCAACCGTGACAGCGGAGCCGGTCCTGCGCCTGGACGGGGTCACCCGCCGGTTCGGCGACGTGGTCGCCCTCGACGACCTCACCCTGCACGTCCCCGCCGGTCAGGTCGTCGGGCTCCTCGGTCACAACGGTGCCGGCAAGACCACCACGGTGCGCCTGCTGGCGGGGTTGCTGGCGCCCGATGCCGGTGTCGTGCGGGTCGACACCCTCGACCCCGTCGTCGACGGCGCGGCGGTCCGGCAGCGTCTGGGTGTCCTGCCGGCCCGGCCCATCGTCGACGATCGTCTCACCGGCGCCCAGAACCTCTCGTTCGCCGCAGCCGTCTTCGGCCTGGACCCCGAGGTGGCACGCGAGCGAGCGGGCGAGCTGCTGGCCGGCTTCGGTCTGGCCGATCGGGCCGATGAGCGGGTCGGCGGATACTCCACGGGTCTGCGACAACGACTCTCCCTGGCCCGCGTCCTGCTCACCGATCCGCAGGTCCTGCTGCTGGACGAACCGACGGCGGCACTGGACCCGGTGGCGGCCCGTCAGGTCCTCAGGACCCTGGCCACGCTCGCGGCGCGCGCCGATCGGACCGTGGTGGTGTGCACGCACGACCTGGCCGAGGCCGAGGCACTCTGTGACCGCGTCATGGTGCTCGCCAACGGTCGTTCGATCGCGGAGGGCAGCCCTGCCGAGCTCGCGGCCGCGCACCGGCCCGGGGAGCTCCGTTTCGACGTCGGCGTCGACGCGGCGGCGCGCGCGGTGGCGGTGCTCTCGCGCCTGCTGCCCGTCGAGCCGCGGGTCCTGGCTGGCGGGCGGGTGAGCGTCACCGGGGTCGCGCACGAGGCGGTGCCCGACCTGGTGCGGCACCTGGTGGCCGCCGACGTCCCGGTCCACGAGGCCGTGCGCTCACGGCCGAGCCTGCAGGAGGTCTACCTGGCCCTCCACGGCGAGGTGCCCGTCGAGGAGGAACGCGAGTGAGATGGTCCCGCGTGCGAGCGGTGGTCCGGCGCGATCTGACGGTCGCGCTCGGGTCCAAAGCCGTCGTCCTGCCGGCGCTCCTGGTGCCACTCCTCCTGCTCGTGGTGCTGCCGGCCGCGGTCGGTCTGGCTCCCCGCTACGTCGATGCCGAGGCGCTGGGTGACGTCGAACAGCTCCTGCTGCTCCTCCCGGCCGAGGTGCTGGACACGCTGCCGGAGGATCCGGCGCTGCTCGGGGCGGTGGTCACCCTGACCTACCTGCTGAGCCCGTTGATCCTCCTGGTCCCGGTGATGCTCTCCACGGTGCTCGCGGCTGACGGCATCGCCGGGGAGCACGAGCGTCGGACGCTCGAGGGCCTGCTGCTCACGCCGCTGAGCGATCGGGAGTTGGCCACGGCCAAGTTGCTGGCCGCCTGGGTCCCGGCGGTGCTGATCGGGCTGGTCGGGGCCGCGCTGTACGCCACGGTCACCAACCTCACGCTGGGCCGACAGCTCGGCGACTGGCTGCTGCCGACGACCGAGTTCGCCCTGCTGGCCTTGTGGGTCGGGCCGACCTTCGCCGCTGCGGCCCTCGGCGCCGTCTCACTGGTGTCCGTCCGCTCGCGCACGACGCAGGAGGCCTTCCAGCTCGGAGGGGTCGTGGTCCTCCCGGTCGTCGGGATGGTGGTGGCTCAGGCCGTGGGCGTACTGTTGCTGTCGCCCTGGGCGCTGATCGGTGCCGGGCTCGTCGCCACCGTCCTGGCCGCCCTGCTCCTGGTGGCGGCCACCCGTTCGCTGTCGCGACCACGTCTGGGGCCGCGCCTCAGCTGACACCGACGCCGCCGCGTGGTCGGATGCGGGGTATGGACACCCTCGAACTCCACCCCCACACCCTGACCGCCGCCGATGTCGTCGCCGTCGCACGCCATGACCGACCGATCCACCTCGGCGCCGCGGCGTTGGCGAGGCTCAGGCAGGCCCGGGCCGCCGTCGACACGCACGCCGCCGCCGATCGCCCGGTCTACGGCGTGTCCACCGGGTTCGGTGCCCTGGCGATGCGTCACATCCCACCCGGTCAGCGCGCCCAGCTGCAGCGCTCCCTCATCCGTTCGCACGCGGCCGGCAACGGCGCCGAGGTGGAGCGCGAGGTCGTCCGGGCGATGATGCTGCTGCGGCTACGCACCCTGGTCTCCGGGCACACCGGCGTCCGGCCGGTGGTGGCCGAGACCCTGGCGTCGCTGCTCACCGCCGGGATCACCCCGGTGGTGCACGAGCACGGCAGCCTCGGGTGCTCGGGCGACCTGGCACCGCTGGCGGCGGTCGCGCTCGCGCTGATCGGCGAGGGTGAGGTGGATGACGCCGATGGCCGCCGCCTACCGGCGGCGCAGGCGCTGGCCGCGGCGGGCATCGCGCCGGTGGAGCTGGCCGCCAAGGAGGGGCTGTCCCTGATCAACGGGACCGACGGCATGCTCGGCCAGCTGCTGTTGGCCTGCCATGACCTCGGGCACCTGCTGACGCTGGCCGACGTCGCCGCGGCGATGAGCATCGAGGGGTTGCTCGCGACCGACCGGGTGTTCGCCGCGGACCTGATGGCGTTGCGGCCCCATCCCGGGCAGACCGACAGTGCGGCCAACCTACGAGCGCTGCTGGCCGACTCCGGCATCGTCGCGAGCCACCGCACCCCGGACTGCACCCGGGTCCAGGACGCCTACTCGCTCAGGTGCGCCCCCCAGGTAGCCGGCGCCGCCCGCGACCTGCTGGGCCACGTCCGCACGGTCGCCGACCGCGAGCTGGCCAGCTCCATCGACAACCCCGTGCTGCTCGACGACGGCCGGGTGGAGTCCAACGGGCACTTCCACGGCGCCCCCATCGCCCAGGCGCTCGACCACCTCGCCATCCCGATCGCCGACCTGGCCTCGATCAGTGAGCGCCGCACGGACCGGTTCCTCGACAGCGCGCGCAACCAGGGCCTGCCGCCGTTCCTGGCCGACGATCCGGGGGTGGACTCCGGGGTGATGATCGCGCAGTACACCCAGGCGGCCCTGGTGGCCGAGTGCAAGCGGCTCGCGATGCCGGCTTCGGTGGACTCGATCCCGTCCTCGGCGATGCAGGAGGACCACGTCTCCATGGGCTGGGCCGCGGCCCGCAAGCTGCGCCGGGCGATCGACGCGCTCACCCGGGTGCTCGCCATCGAGGTGCTCGTCGCCGGGCGCGGGATCGACCTGCGTGCGCCCCTGGCCCCGGCACCGGCCACCGCAGCGGTCCTGGCGGCTCTGCGGACGCGGGTCCCCGGCCCGGGTCCCGACCGACACCTCGCGCCGGAGATCGAGGCCGCCGTCGCGCTGGTCCGTCAGGGCGCGCTGGTGCATGCGGCGGAGCGGGTGACCGGACCACTCGCCTGAGACCCCATCGGGCGGGCAGGGTCCGTGGAAGGCGACCGCTGAGCCCCTACCGTGACGACACCGGGCGCGGACGTGCACCGAGGTGCGTGGAGGACGACACGGCATGGCAGAGCCAGGGTGGTACGAGGATCCGCACCGCGGCGGCGGGCGACGGTGGTGGGACGGCCAGCGGTGGAGCGAGCACGCCATCCCGCCACCCCCGACGTCGCCTCCCGGGGTGATCCCGCCGCCCCCGGGGGCGCCGACGGCCGGGACCGCTCCGGGGGGCCCGGCGGGTCCGACCTTCGTGCCGGCGCCGGGCGACCTCACGCCGGCCATGCGGCCGGCGGCGACGACGCCGAGCGCGCCCGGCACGTCCCGGCCGGTCACGTCCGGTGCCGCGGGCGGGCGGTCCTCGCGGCTGCTCCCGGTGCTCCTCGGGCTGGTGGCCCTGATCGCCATCGGCGGGGTCGTCGCTTTCCTGCTGTCGGGCGACGACGGCGACGACGCCGACGACGCCGTGGCTCCGCGGGTGACCGGCACGGTCACCGCTGGTGAGGAGCGATCCTTCTCGGTACCCGATGGCGGCGAGTGGGAGCTGGTCGTCGAGGCCCCGGCCGGGCTGCTCGTGATCGACGCGCGTGGGGCTGATGACTTCGATCCCGTACTGACCCTGTTCGACGCCGATGGGCGGGAACTCGCCACCAACGACGACCGCTCGTCGCAGCAGCAGGGACGCTACGGCGGGGGGACCTTCGACGCGCTGATCGAGCAGGAGGTGCCGGCCGCCGGCAGCTACCGGATCGTCATCACCGGGTTCGCCGGGCAGGGCGGCTCGGGACAGGTCAGCTTCCCGGTCGTCGGCGGCTGAGCCGGGGGGAGCGGCATCCGTCAGCGCGGCGCCAGGGCGAGCTGCCGGGACAGCGCCACCAGGTTGCCACCAGCATCCCAGATCTCGCCGTCCTCCTCCAGGTAGCCGTGCGTGATGGCACGGGTGTGGAAGGCGGCGGCGAGGTAGCCCGGCAGCGGTCGGCCGCGGACCTGCACGGTCAGCTCGATCGTCGGCACCCAGGAGGTGCGGCCGAAGGTGTTGAACACCGCCGGTGCCAGGCAGTCGGCCACCACCAGCAGCCCCAGCGTGTCGATCGCATCGCCCTCCGTGGCGTCCGCGAAGCGCAGATAGCCCCCCATCTCCCCGCGGCCGGTCGGCTGGCCGACGGCCCACGCCGCGAGTTCGGGAGGTTGTCGGTGGTCGAAGCGCTGCTGGATCGGGAAGCTCGGCAGCTGCCCGCTCGCGGCCCGCTCGGCGGCAGCCCTGGTCGTGTCGAGGCAGTCCTGGACCGGTGGGAAGCCGGGCGGCGTCAGGTCGACACGGTCCGGTCCCTCGGCACGTGCGAGGTCCGCGAAGGTGCCGAGCAGGCGGGTCAGCTGCCGGTCCGACTGCCAGAGCGTGGCTGCCACCGTGGTGTGCCGCGGGCTCGATCGCACCAGCTCCACCTCGATGTCGATCTCGCCGGGGTCCGGCGGAGCGAGGAAGTGGGCGGTGAGGGAGACGGGATCAGGATGGGGGAGCCCGGTCCGCATGGCCCGAGCGGCGAGCGCCATCACGTAGCCGCCGTTGGGTGCCATCCCGTCCACGACCGACCAACCCGGGTCGATCCGTCCCCGGTAGCGGTCCGGACCGAGGGCCTGGACCGCGGTGTCGCGTGTGAACCGGTCCGTCCTGCCCACCCCTGCTGCTCCGATGGTCCGATCCCGGTGGTCGGCCGGGCGAGGCCGGGAGCCTAGTGCTCTCGGTCAGCCGGCTGGCCCTGGTTGGCTCTGGGTGACCAGTTTCGTGAGGTCGTCACCCTGGCCGGTCAGCACGACCAGCTCGTCGCCGCCTCGCAGCTGGGTGTCACCGGTGGGGACCACGACCTCCCCGGACCGACGGATGCTCGTCAGCACCGTCTTCGGTGGCCAGCGCACGTCCCGGACGAGCGCATCGGCCAGCGGCGAGTCCGGGGCGACCACCACCTCGACGAAGCGGACGCCGCTGAGGTCACGCAGTCGTCCGGCCTGGGCCCGTTGCTGGGATCCGAGGCTGCGGGTGATGCCGCGCTGGTAGGCACGGACCACGTCGGCACGACGGAAGACGCCGACGACCCGCCGATCGATCGGATCGAGCACCGGGACGCGACCGATGTCCAGGCTGGCCATGCGGCGCACCGCTCGGAAGACCGGATCGCTCGGGCCCACGGTGACGACCCGACGGGTGCAGATCTCCTCGGCGGTGTCACCGGGGCGCTCGAGGTCCGAAGCGGCGACGACACCGACCAGTCGGTCCTGCTCGTCCACCACCACGTAGCCATGGGCCCCGCCGGCGGCGAACAGGGCCCGCAGCTCCTCGACGCTGGTCTCCGGCGTGACGGTGATGTCGGCGGCCGACATGACCTCCTCGACGGTGACCAACTGGAGGACGTCGAGGTCGTCGGGTTGACCGTAGATCACCCCTCGCTCGCGCAGGTGCCACAGGTAGATCGATTCCCAGCCGAGCATCTCGGTGATGAACATCGCGATGCCGACCGCGAGCATCAGCGGGAGCACGAGGTCGTAGCTGCCGGTCAACTCGAACACGATGATGATCGCGGTCAGCGGCGCTCGCACGGTCGCGGCGAAGACCGCCGCCATCCCCACCAGGGCGAAGCCGCCGGGATCGGCGGTCTCGGTGCTGATCAGTTGGGTCGCGGCGATCCCGAACGCGCCGCCGAGCGCGGCACCGGTGAACAGGGTGGGGGCGAAGATGCCGACCGCCGAGCCCGATCCGACCGACAGCGACGTCGCGAGCAATTTGGCCAGCACCAGCAGCACGAGCAGCCCGGCAGCGCTCCACTCCAGCCCGAACCCCCCGTCGAGCATCGCCTGGATGGGCTCGCGGGCGCCGTCGATCCCGGGCAGGTCGGACCCCTCGCCGAGCACCTCGGGGAACGCCAGCGCGATCAGGCCGACGCCCAGCCCGCCGAGCGCCGCGCCCAACGGGGCGCCGACACGGCTGTTGACCCGCGAGAAGAGCTCCCGGGACGCGGTGCCGAGGGTTCGGAAGCCCCAGGCGACCAGCACCGCGGCCAGACCGAGGGCCGCGTACAGCAGCAGCTCGACCGGCTCACCGAGGCCGAGCCCCGGGCGGGCCTGGAACAGCGGGAGGTCCTCACCGACGAGTTGACGTGCGGTCACGGCACTGACCACGGAGGCGACGACCACCGCCTGGAGTGAGCCGGATCTGCGGATGCCCCCCAGCAGCAACTCGATCGCGAACAGCATGCCGCCGATCGGGGCGTTGAAGGTGGCGCCGATCCCGGCCGCGGCGCCCGCGGCAACCATCGAACGGGTGCGTTCCTCGTCCAGCGGCAGCAGCCGTCCGACGAGGGAGCCGATCGCCCCACCGATCAACACGATCGGTCCCTCGCGTCCGCCCGAGGCACCGGTCCCCAGAGCCAGACCGGTGGCCAGGGTGCCGGCCAGTGGGACCCGACCGCGCAGGTGGCCGCCACGCACGGCCAACGACTCCATCGTGGTCACGACGCCACCGCCCCTGGCCTCCGGCACGACTCGACTGACCAGGAGACCGACGACCAGACCACCGAGCGTCGGGACGGCCACGAGCTGCCAGGGTGGCACCCGGGTCGACCACACCAGGAACTGCACGAGCTCCACCAGGCTGATCAGCACCCAGACCATGGTGCCGGTGAGCAGGCCCGTGACGCCGGCCAGGGTCAGCATGACCGGCTCGATGGCACCGGGATGCCGCAGCCGTCGGCGGACGAGGCCGAGGAGGTGGTGGAGTCGTTGCGCCATGTCGCGCACGCTAACCGCTGCCCCGCGCGGACCGCCGGTGGGTCGCGCCGGGCGGCCCGCCGCCCGCAGCCCGCCGTCACCCGGGGCGGTCACGCCTGCAGGGCCAGCAGCTGCTCCAGATCGCCGTGGACCTCGAGGCCGGCATGACGTCCGGTGCCTTCCAGGATCGTGCGGGTGCGACGGTCCTCCAGGCGGACCTCGAGCTCCGCCAGCATCGTCTCGCCGACGCGGCTCTCCATCCGCTCCCGGGTCGGCCCGAGCAGGAGCCCGGCGGCAGCACGGTGGGCACGGATCGTGAGCCGTCGGTGCCGATCGACCACGGTCCACTCGACATGGTCGTCGGTCAACCGCAGCGCCTCGGTGCGGGCGCCGGTGTAGGTGGCGAACCGGTGCAGGGTGCCGTCGTGGCGCAGCCCGACGAGGAAGCCGGGGAACGCCGAGCGCAACCACGGCACGATGGCGATGGAGGCGACCAGGCTCGTGCCGACGGTGGCGAAGTGGTTGCTCTGCATCCACACGTAGCCGGCCGGGAAGGCCGCGCCCCAGTCCTTCTCGAGGTAGCCACGGCCGGCGTCGAGGTCGACGCTCGTTCCGTCGATCCGCAGGTGACCGTCGAGGCGGTGGTCGAAGCTGAGCACCCCGTGGTTGCACTCCATGCGTGGGATCAGCGCGTAGGGCCCCATCACCCCGGGCGACCATGCACGCACGGGCCAGGGCGTCAGGGGCCCCAGGGCCACCTCCGCGGTCACCCGTCGCCGTCCGTCGTCGATGTCCAGGTGCAGGCCGGTCAGGCTGAACCGGTTGTCCGCGATCTGGACCTCGAAGCGGTCCTCGGCAGCACGGAAGGCCTCGGTGGGGTAGCGGTGGTAGCTGGCCGCTCCGGTCGTGCCATCCAACACCTGCACGAACGCGTGGTGCTGCGCGGGATCCTCGCTGAGGAAGATGCCGGGGATGACCGCGTACCGCGCGGACCCGCTCGCGTCGACGAGCTTGAAGTACCACCCCTCGAAGAAGGGCGGTCGGCGGCGGTGTCCGTGGTAGCGCTCCGGGTGCAGCAGCTCGACCACGGTGTCTCCTCCGGCTTCGGCGCCCGTCGAGCACGGGCCGTGCCGGACGGCGCCGCGGCTACCCTATCCCGGTTCGGGCCGGCGCAGGCCGGCCCGGCACCACCGCCCCCCACCGCCAGTGGCGGGGTCCGTCGTCGAGCAACGAGTCCACCGTGAGCGACCACCCGTCCACCCCGACCGCTCCTGCCGCGCAGGCGGTGTCGGGGCCGAGCGTCACCGTCGAGCTCAAGACGATCGTCGAGCTGTGCAAGACCCGCGGCCTCATCTTCCCGACCGCGGAGATCTACGGCGGGGTGCGGTCCACCTGGGACTACGGCCCGCTCGGGGTGGAGCTCAAGGAGAACGTCAAGCGTCAGTGGTGGCGTGCCATGGTGCAGCTGCGGGACGAGGTCGTCGGGATGGAACAGGCGATCCTCGGTCCCACCGAGGTCTGGCAGGCCTCGGGGCACCTGGCCAACTTCTCCGATCCGTTGGTGGAGTGCGCCAAGTGCCATCAGCGCTTCCGTGAGGACCACCTGCGCGAGGAGCAGCTCGGCGCCGAGGACGCCGAGGGCGATCTGATCTGCCCGACCTGCAAGGCCGACACGCTGGGTGATCCGCGCAGCTTCAACCTGATGTTCCAGACGAACATGGGGCCGGTCGAGACCGCGGGTTCCACGGTCTGGCTGCGGCCCGAGACCGCACAGGGCATGTTCGTCGACTTCTCGACGATCCAGCGCACGACCCGCAGGAAGCCACCCTTCGGCATCGCCCAGATGGGCAAGTCGTTCCGCAACGAGATCACCCCCGGCAACTTCGTCTTCCGCACGCGCGAGTTCGAGCAGATGGAGATGGAGTACTTCGTCGAGCCCGGCACCGACGAGGAGTGGCACCAGTACTGGATCGATGAGCGACTGCGCTGGTACACCGACCTCGGTATCCGTCCGGAGAACCTGCGCATCCGTGAGCACGGCGCGGCCGAGCTGTCGCACTACGCCAAGCGCACCGTCGACATCGACTACTACTTCCCGGACGTGTCGATGGGATGGTCCGAGCTCGAGGGCCTGGCCAATCGCACCGACTTCGATCTCAAGGCCCACCAGGAGGCCAGTGGCCAGGACCTCACCTACTACGACCAGCCGAACGATCGCCGCTACCACCCCTACGTGATCGAGCCGGCCGCCGGCGCCACCCGTGCCACGCTCGCCTTCCTGTTCGATGCCTACCGCGTGGAGTCGGCACCCGATGCCAAGGGCGAGCTCCAGGAGCGGGTCGTGCTCAAGCTCGACAAGCGGCTCGCGCCCTACAAGGTCGCGGTGCTCCCGCTGTCGAAGAAGGACACGTTGACCCCGACCGCGCGCGAGGTGTTCGATCTGGTCAAGGTGCGGTGGATGAGCGAGTACGACGAGACGCAGTCGATCGGGCGCCGTTACCGCCGCCAGGACGAGATCGGGACGCCCTACTGTGTCACCGTCGACTTCGACACCCTCGAGGACCGCGCGGTGACCGTGCGTGACCGGGACACGATGACCCAGGAGCGGGTGGCCATCGACCGCCTGGAGGCCTACCTGAGCGAACGGCTCCCGGGCTGCTGAGCTGAGGCACACCGACCCGGTCGCCGGCCCGGGAGCAGGGGGCGGCGAGCAGGGGCGGGGACCTACCCTGCGACCTCCGATCCAAAGGCCGAACATCCGCCGTCTCGCCGCGGTGCTCGCGGTCGTCGTGGCCGCGCTCCAGCTCCTGCTGTTCCTGGTCACCGAGCAGCAGGCGCGCCTCGCGATCTCGCTCATCGGCTCGGACGTCGAGCTCACGGCACTGCGCTGGGCATGGGCGGTGCTCGCGCCGCTGCCCTGGCTGGCCGGGGCCTGGCTGCTCTGCGCGCGTCGCCCGCGGCTGGGGACCGCGGTCCTGCTCGCCGCTGCGCCGCTGCTGGTGGCGGCGGGGCTGCCCAGCCTGCCCGATCTGGTGGCCGAGGCCTGGTGGCGGTCCGCCAGCGCCTTCGAGGTGCTGGCCGTCGTCGGGCCGCCTCTGGTGTCGGTGCTGGCGGTGTCCGTGGCGATCCTGGCCTGGTGGTCGCGACCGCGGGGCGGCTGGCGTCGGGCCGTGCCGGCCCCCGGCGGCGGCTACGTCGCGGTGGCGGTGTTGGCCTGGCTCCCGACCGCGCTGCAGACCCTGGAGCTGTCCCCGCCCGGGGCCATGCGCTCCTTCGCGCGCACGGAGCTGTCCCGGCTCGACGGGATCGAGGCCGTCGCCAGCCTGACGGGGGCGGCCGTGGCAGCCGCGGTGCTGTTCGTCGCTCCGCGGCTGCGCCAGGACGTCGGCGGCGCGATCCTGCTGGTCTTCGCGGTGCCCCAGCTCACGAGCGCCATCGGTGACCTGGCCCAGGTGCGCGAGACCGAGTTCCTGATCGTGACCCCGCCGGCGGTGCTCGGCATGATCGGGCTGGTCGGTGTGCTCGTGGTGGCGGGCAGGTGGCTGGTCGCGACGCCGCCACGACCACAGGCCGACGCCGGTGGGGCGGGGGGTACTCGACCCGATCAGGCACCGCCGGGGTGACCATCGCCTCTGCCGGGGGTCGCAGCCCGACCGTAACGTCGGCCCGGCCGGCACCTGCGGGAGGGATCGATGGGACACGCGAGTGGCGCCGTCGCGGCCGACACGGGCGTCTACCGCGACCTCCAGCAACGCCTGGACCGACAGCCGACCGGTGCTCCGGACACCCCGGCCTTCCGCGCGATCCTGCGGCTGCTGTTCACCGAGGAGGAGGCGGCGCTCGCCGCCCACCTGCCCTCGATCGTGGCGGTGGAGCGGTTGGCCGAGCGGCTGGGGCGTGACCCGCTCGAGCTGGACGCGATGCTGACGGACATGGCGCGGCGCGGCCTGGTGTTGGATCTCGAGCATCGCGGGCAGCGCTGGGTGGCGCTCGCGCCCGTCGTGATCGGCTTCTTCGAGTTCACCTTCATGCGCGTCCGGGACGACGCCCCGATCGAGGAGCTGGCCCGCCTGTTCGACGAGTACCTGTTCACCGATGACGGACACCACCTCGCCCACAGCGTGTTCGAGGGCAGCGTCCAGGTGGGCCGCACGATGGT
>JAWOCZ010000074.1:0-8173 GCA_046483565.1 Nitriliruptoraceae bacterium | reverse complement strand
CGAGCACCGGCCGGTAGCGCAGGAAGTCGACCTGCTCGGGCCCGTACGGGAGCAGCCGCAGAGGGTGGGCGACCGCCAGGACGGCCGCGATCAGACCCGGCGGGACCGGCAGGTAGGGCTTGCCCTCGATCGCTGCGATCTCGCGCAGCGTGAGGACCCCGTCACCGGCGAGGTTGAACACCCCGGCGACGCGTTCGGCGACGCCGCGGGCGATCACCTCGGCCACGTCCCGGTCGTGGACGAAGACGAACGGCACGTCGGTGTCGCTCAGTCCGAGGATCGCCCGTCCGGTGAAACGGCGGGTGATCTGGTTGTCGGTGCCCTCGCCCAGGATCGTCCCGGGGCGCAGCACGAGCTGGGCGAGCTCCGGGTGGCGCTGACGGGCGGCTGCCAGCAGCGCTTCGACCTCCGCCTTGTGCTTGCTGTAGGCGAAGCGGGGGTGGCCGGGCACCGGGTCGGTCTCCACCCGTGGCCGGGCGCGGTTGGCGGGGGTGTAGCCGTACGCAGCCCCCGACGAGGTCACCGTCAGGTGCGTGACCCCGGCTGCCAGGCAGGCCTCCAGGACCCGGTGTGTGCCACCCACCTCGATGTCGCGCAGGGTGGCCGCGTCCATGCCGGGCGGTGGGTCCACGATCGCGGCGAGGTGGACGACGGTGTCGATGGCGTGCTCGTGCAGCAGCGCTGCCAGGTCGACCTCGCGCAGATCGGCGGTGACGTCGGTGATGCGAGCGCGCTCGGTCACAGGCGGCCGCCGGTCCAGGGACACCAGCTGCTCATGACCGGCAGCCGACAGCGCCTCGATGGTCAGGGAGCCGAGGTAGCCGCTGCCGCCGGTGACCAGGATGCGGCTCATGCTTCGGCCGCGAGTTCGGCCTCGGACAGTTGCGGCGGCCGGCGCGACCAGACGCTGGCGATGGCCAGTCCCGCGATCAGGTGCCAGATCCCCCACCAGGCGGCGACCAGGGCCATGCCGCCGAGCCCACCGAAGAAGCCGAAGATCAGCACCAGCGCCAGGGCCGAGTTCTGGATGCCGACCTCGATGCTGACCGCCCGACGGTCCCGTTCCGACAGTCGTGCCGCCGCGGCCGCGCCGTAACCCAGCGCCAGCGCCAGCGCGTTGTGCAGGAACACCGCGCCGAGCACGGTGCCGAGCAGGGCGGCGAAGTGCTCGAGGTTGGTGAGGAACGCCACGAGGATGAACAGCACGAAGAACACGATGGAGGCGATGCGCACCGGGCGGTACATGCGCGCCGCGAGCTGCGGACGGCGCTGCCGCAGCACCACGCCCGCGGTCACCGGCACCGCCAGGAGCAGGCCGATCGTGATCGCGAGATCGACGGGGTCGAGCGCGACCGAGCGCAGGACCTCGCGCGTGCCCGGGTCCAGCGACCCCCAGAAGGCGAAGTTCAGGGGTGTCAGCACCGCAGCCAGCAGGGTGGAGACCCCGGTCATCCCGATGGACAGTCCGGTGTTGCCCTTGGCCAGGTGGGTGACGATGTTGGAGATGTTGCCCCCGGGACAGCAGCCGACCAGGATCATCCCCAGCGCGATCGACGGCTGCGGTGCGAGCACCTGGGTCAGCCCGAAGGTGAAGGCGGGCAGGAACAGGAACTGGGCGGCGAGGCCGATCAGGGGGGCCTTCGGCGTCGCGAACACCGCTCGCAGGTCCGCGATGCGGACGTCCAGCGCCACGCCGAACATGATGATGCCGATGGCGATGTTGAGCACCATCAGGCTGCCCGGATCGAAGTTGAGCTGGACGTCGTCGACGGCCTGCGCGAGGACGAGCCCGTCGACCGGCAGCGCGGCCAACGCCGACGTCGCCGTCACCGCCGCGCTCATCCCGCGGGTTCCTCGTGCATGGCCTTGAAGGTCCTCAGTGCCGGGGGCCACAGGTGCGCGCCGCTGTCGACATCGACGTGGACGACCGACGGTCCGTCCGCGTCGCGACAGCGTTCGAGGGCGGGGCGCAGTTCGTCGGGCCGGGAGACACGCTCGCCGTGGGCTCCCATCGAGCGCGCCAGATCGTCGTAGCGGATCTCCCCGAGGTCGGCGTACACGGTGTCACCGTCGGGCAGCGGCTTGTCCAGGAGCATCCGCCGCGCCACGGTCTTGAGCGGCTTGGCGGCGATCGACTGGCTCATCTTCACCATGCCCCAGGCCCGGTCGGCGAACACGATCCAGGTCACGTCGAGCCCGTGGCGGACCGCGGTCTCGACCTCCTGCGGGTGCATACCGAAGGCGCCGTCGCCGATCAGGCAGCAGACCGGCCGATCGGGGGCGGCGACCTTCGCCCCCAGCGGCTGTGCCATCCCGGCACCGAGCATGCCGAACTTGTAGGTCGACAGGTGGGACCGGGACGTACGAGCCTCGAGGTAGAACTGCGACCACACCGCGGTGTTGCCGCCGTCGATCACCCAGATGGTGTCGTCGCCGAACACCTCCTGTGCGGTCACGGGGACCCGAGCCGGATGGACGGGACCCTTGCGGTCACTGGCCTCCAGCGCACGGTCCAGCTTGGCGCGGCTGGCTGTCCGTGCCTCGCCGATCTCGTCCAGCCACCCCCGCCGCTCGGCGGCGTGCGGGGACGGCTCCTGGGCCTCGATGGCCTCGATCAGGGCCGCCAGGGTGACGCGGACGTCGGCACGGATCGCCTGCTTGAGCGGGCGGTTGGCCCCCAGGACCGCAGGATCGATGTCGATCTGGACGGTGGCGGCCTCGTCCGCCCGGGCCCAGTTCGGGGCCTTTCCCCACCAGTCGGTCTCGCCGAGCCGGGACCCGAGCACGACGATGAGATCGGTCTCGTTGCGCACCCGGTCCACCAGGTCCACGTGGACCATCGGCACCGCCGAGCGCGTCCGTTCGTCGACCGCGCAGCGTGCTCCCCAACTGGTGGTCACCGCGGCGTCGAGCAGTTCGGCCAGCCGCGCCAGCTCTGGCTCCGCGCCGGCGTGCAGGACGCCGGAGCCGGCCTGCAACAGGGGCCGACGCGCGTCTCGGAGCAGGGCGGCCACGGCGGCCACCTGGTCGGGATCCGGCGCCAGGGGAGTGACCGAGCGGTAGGTCGAGGGCGCCCACAGGACCTGGCCCTCGAGCTCGTGCACCCCGTTGATGAGGTCCTCGGGCACGTCGAGGTGGACGACACCGGGTCGTGCCGACCACGCCGCGCGCAGCGCGTGACGCAGCAGTTCCGGGATGCGCTCGGCCGCCGGGGCGTGCCCGGACCAGCGGGTCATCGGTGCGGTGACCGCGGTCTGGTCGAAGTACTGGTAGGTCCCGCCGCGGTCGGGGTGGCCGATCCCGGTCCGGCGCGCGGAGGTCAGGAGCAGGATCCGGTTGCCCTCAGCCTGTTCCACGGCCACCCCGGGGAGCACGTTGGCGACCCCGGGGCCGTTGCTGGCCATCACCACGCCGAGTCGGCCGGTGGTGCGGGCATACGCCCCGGCCATGTGCGCGGCGGAGGTCTCGTGGCGCGGTGAGATGAGCTCGATGCCGGCCTCGGCGAAGCTCGCGTACAGGCCGTAGTAGGTCCCGTCGATGATGCCGAAGACCCGATCGACGCCCTCCGCGGCGAGCATCCTCGCCATGATCGCGCCACCCGACAGTGCCACCATGATCGCTCCCTCGTTCTCCCGGTCGACGGTGCGGCGGTGGCCGAACGTAGGGGACGCCCCACCTCGGTGCGGCGGCGCGTCCGTGCCGATCGGCCCCGCGTCGACCTCGACACCGTAGGGGCCTCGAGGGCCCCGGAGGAAGCTCAGGCGGTCACGGGCCCCGGCGGGCCACGTGCGGCGACGACCCCCGGCGTGACACCGGTAGGGTCGCGCCCCGAGGATCCTGAGGCTGCGGACGAGCTTCGGTCGCACGCGCGGGGACGGTGACGGGTGGACACAGCGCACGGCGACGGCTCGGCGCCACTGCGACGCGCGGACCCGCAGGGGCTGGCGGCGGCGGTGGCCGCGGTGGATGGCGGCCGCCTGATCGGGCTGCCCACCGAGACCGTCTACGGCCTGGCGGGGGATGCCCTCTCCTCCGAGGTGGTGGCTGCCATCTTCGCAGCGAAGTCGCGTCCCGCGGACAACCCGCTGATCGTGCACGTCGCCGCGGCGGAGGAACTGGCTCGGCTGACCCCTGCGGTGAGCCCGTTGGCACGTGACCTGGCGGCCGCGCACTGGCCCGGTCCGCTCACCCTGGTGGTCACCGCTTCGGCGTCGGTGCCCGCGATCACCCGCGCCGGGCTATCGACCGTGGCCGTGCGGGTCCCCGATCACCCCGTGGCGACCGCGGTCCTCGAACGGTGCCGCTCCCCGCTGGCCGCTCCCTCGGCGAACCGGTCCGGCCGCCCGTCGCCCACCACGGCCGAGCACGTGCTGGAGGAGTTCGGCCGCGAGGTGGCGCTCGTGCTCGATGGCGGCCCCTGCGTGATCGGCGTCGAGTCCACGGTCGTCGATGCCCGCGGCACCCACCCGGTCGTCCTGCGCGAGGGCGCGGTGACGCGCGAGCAGCTCGGGGTCACCGCCGAGGGCACCGGCGCCGAGCAGCACCGGTCACCCGGCACGCGCTACCGCCACTACGCACCCCGGTGCCGGATCGCCCTCATCCCGGCCGCCGAGGTCGAGGTGGCACTGGCCAGCGCCGGGGCGGGACAGGGACAGCACGGGGCGATCGTGCGCCGCGGACACGAGGACGAGGTCCCCGACACCGTGCGCCTGGTCGCCACGTTCACCGACGCCGCCGATCTGGCACGACAGCTGTACGCCGCCTTCCGCGCGGCGGAGGAGGGCGCCGTGGAGCAACTGCTGGTCGAGACCGTCGACGAGGAGGGCGTCGGGCGGGCGGTCATGGACCGCCTCCGGCGAGCGGCCGGACCGGTCTGAGGCTCCGGCATCCCCGAGGAGGAGCGCATGTACGAGGTAGGACCCTCGCCCCGCGCCGGGCGCGGACTGTTCGCGACCACCCCGATCGCGGCGGAGACCCTGCTGATGGAGGCGCCACTGCTCCTGATCCCCGCCGACCAGCGCAGCGCGCTGCAGGCCACGATCGTGGACGACTACGTCTACGAGTGGGACGAGCACGGCACGGCCGCGCTGGTGCTCGGCGTCTCGTCGATGTGCAACCACGACGACGATCCCAACGCCTTCCTCTGGCTGGTCCCCGACGGGCTCATGGGTCAGCTGTTCGCCGTTCGTGACATCGCCGAGGGGGAGGAGATCACGGTCTCCTACCGCGCCGAGGAGGGCAGTCAGGATGCCCCGCTGTGGTTCGAGGTCGCACCCGGCGGCTGACGCGCGGAGCGCTCACCGCCGACCGGTGGCGGGCCACACCGCCGCTGCCGAACGCGGGAGGTCGGCAAGCTCCCACATCGCGAGGTAGCGTCGGGGGTATGGCCACCGAGACGCACCTGCCGACCAGGGCTCCGACCCGGGCGCCTGCGCCCGTGCAGCCCGACACGCGCCCCACGCCGGATGACGGCGACGGCGACCACGACCGGTTCGCGCACTACGTGAGCAAACGCGATCTGGAGCGGTACCGCCGCAAGGGCACGCCCGTGACCGCGCTCTGCGGGAAGCGGTGGAAGCCCGACGGGGATCCCTCCCGCTACCCGATGTGTCCGACGTGCGCCGAACTGGTGGCTGACCGCATCGCGGGCTCGTTCGGGAGTTGACGGCAGGGCACGGTGGTGTGGTCGCCCAACTAGGGTCGTCGGTATCCCGCCCGCGTGCGACCGGAGCACTGCCGCCATGCCAGTGGCCCCGCAACGTGCCGTCATCTTCGATCTCGATGGTGTCCTGACCGAGACCGCCGAGTACCACTACCTGGGGTGGCAGCGGCTCGCGGACGAGGAGGGTCTGCCCTTCGACCGGGCGGCCAACGAGGCGCTGCGGGGGGTGTCCCGGGCGGAGTCGTTACAGCTCCTCCTCGACGGCCGGGAGGTCGACCAGCCGACCTTCGACGCCATGATGGCGCGCAAGAACGGCTACTACGTCGAGTCCCTGCAGGACATGAGCCCGGCCGATCTGCTGCCGGGTGCGATCTCGCTGGTGGTGGACGCCAAGCGTCGTGGGATGCTGGTGGCCATCGGTTCGTCGTCGAAGAACGCGCGCTTCGTCCTCGACAAGCTCGGGATCACCGACCTGTTCGACGCCATCGCCGACGGTGACACGGTCGAGAAGGCCAAGCCGGCACCCGATCTGTTCCTGGCCACAGCGCAGCTGCTCGGGGTGGCGCCGGCCGACTGCGTGGTGATCGAGGATGCCGGCGCGGGTATCGACGCGGCGTTGGCGGCCGGCATGGTCGCGGTCGGCACCGGCCCCGAGGATCGTGTCGGTCACGCGGACCACCGTTTCGAGACGACCCGGGACGTCGATCTGACGGTGGTCTGCCCGCCGGCGGAGGCGCGGGTGGGCAAGGGCCCCACGGTCGCGGACGGCTGGGTCGTGATCGACGACCATCACGACCCCGAGCAGGTGATCAACGTCGCGACCAGCCACCTGACGGGCAACGGCTACCTCGGCTTCCGGGGGACGCTGCCGGAGTGGCGGGCCACGGCCACGGTCGGCTGCACGGTCTCCGACACCTGGGACAACGCCGACGGGAAGTGGACGGAGCTGTGCAACGTGCCGAACGCGCTGTTCGCCCGCTTCGAGCACCTCGGACAGCAGATCGGCGTCGATGCGGACCAGGTCCTGTCCGATCGTGATCTGCTGGAGCGGCGCCTGGACGTGCGCTACGGACGTCAGCACCGGATCTACGGCCCCTCGACCGGCCCGGTACACCGGCTGGTCGACGAGCGGTTCGCCTCGATGGACCAGCGGCACCTGGTGGCGCAGCGGCAACGGGTCTTCGCCACACCGGGGACCCGGGTGACGCTGACCACGGGTATCGACGGGGAGGTCTGGAGCCTGAACGGCGACCACTTCGCCGTGGTCGAGCCGCACGTGCACGAGGACGCTCTCGCGCTGCGGATGACCACCACCGAGCGCGGGCTCCCGATCGCCGTGGCCCACGCCGTCGGCGTGCACGGCGGCGCGGTCGAGGCCGAGCGGCTCGAGCAGCACGAGCGCGAGCTGTACCGCGTGCTGGACCTCGAGGTGGGTGCAGACGGGCTGCTCGTCATCGAGCAGGTCATGGCCGTGCACACCGGCAACGACGTCGAGCACCCGCTGGACTCGGCGCTGGCGCTCGCGCGGGCCGCCGTCGCCGAGGGCTACGAGCTCCTGCTCGCCCGGCACGCGCTGGCCTGGGAGGCCCGCTGGCAGCGGGTCGACGTGCGCATCACCGGTGATCCGGTCACCCAGGCCGTGCTGCGCTACAACCTCTACCACAACGTGATCGCCACCCCGATGCACGCCGACCACCTCCCGGTCGGAGCCCGAGGCCTGTCATGCCAGGCCTATCAGGGCGCGGCGTTCTGGGACCAGGAGGTGTTCAACCTGCCGATGTGGCTCCACACCTTCCCGGAGGTGGCACGCAACCTGCTGGTCTACCGGCACAGGACGCTGGACGGCGCGCGCCGCAAGGCCGCGCGCCTGGGCTACGAGGGGGCCTTCTACGCCTGGATCTCAGGCGACACCGGCGACGAGCTCTGCCCGGACTTCTTCTTCGTCGACGTGCTGACCGGACGACCGATCCGCAACCACTTCAACGACTGGCAGATGCACATCTCGCCCGACATCGCCGCCGCGATCGACGGCTACCTCCAGGCCACCGGCGACGACAGCTTCCTCGCCGACCACGGCGCCGAGATCGTCTTCGAGGTCGCACGGTTCCTGGTGTCCTTCGTGTACTTCCGCCCGGCCGACGGCCACTACCACCTGTTGCGGCTCCTCGGTCCGGACGAGTACCACGAGAACGTCGACGACAACGTCTTCTCCCTGGAACAGTCGCGGGTGGCGCTCGCCGAGGCCTGCCGTCTGTGGGACCGGCTGGCCGAGGAGCATCCCGAGGTGCTGGCCCGCCACCAGCAGGAGCTCGGCCTCGACGCGCAGGAGCGGGCGCTGTGGGGTGACGTCCTCGAGCGTCTGGTGGTGATCGCACCCGATCCCGACACCCTCCTGCTCGAACAGTTCCAGGGCTACTTCGATCTCGAGGACATCGCGCCGGAGGACCTGCGCGAGCGGCTCCAGCACCCCGACGAGTACTGGGGCTGGCCCAACGGGATCGCCGTGCACAC
>JAWOCZ010000029.1:0-2870 GCA_046483565.1 Nitriliruptoraceae bacterium | reverse complement strand
TGGCTCGGTGTCGCGCTCCTCCCGCAGGCGGGTGTGGCGCTGGGGCTCGCACTGCTCGCCGACCAGCAACTGCCGGAGTCGGGCGGCGACGTCCTGGCGATCGTGGTCGGCGCGACGGTGGTGTTCGAGCTCATCGGCCCCCTGGGGACCCGGCTGGCCCTGGAGCGTGCGGAGGAGGTGCCGCCGGGCGGTCCGGCTGCCCCGGGGAGCTAGCCCCGAGCTCGCTCCAGCCAACCGTCGACGTCGGCTCGGTTGGCGGCGATCCACGCCTCGGCATCGGCGTGCAGGTCCTCCTCGGTGTACTCCTCGGCTGCCTCCATGCGCGCGTTCTGTGCCGCGATGTCCGGCAGCGGGATCGTCACCTGTTCGAGGAGCCGGCGAACGGGCGGGTTCTCCTCCAGGAAGTCGGTGTTGGCCACGGCCCGGATGTCGTTGACGACCCAGCCGAGCTGACACGGATCCGCCGCGGCGCAGCCTGGGAGCCCCTCGACCGACGTCGATCGGTCCTGGTCGGGCAGCGCCGGCGACTCGAGCCAGAGGACGTCCTCGCCGGGAACGAGCACGCCGGTCGTCCAGTTCGGTGTCCAGGTGTAGAACAGGGTGGGCTCGCCCTCGGCGATGCGCTCCAGCGCGTCGGCCATGAGCGCGTCGTAGTCCCCGACGATCTGCTCCGCCTGCGACCCCCAGCTGAGCTGCTCGAGGTGAGCGTCGATCACCAGGTTGCATCCCCAGCCGTCCTCGCAGCCGTACACCTCGGCGCGACCATCGCCGTCCTGGTCGAAGGCGTCGCGCACCTCGGGTCGGCTGAGATCCTCCATCGAGGTGATGTCGAGGGCCTCGGCGGTGGCGCGGTCGACCAGGTAGCCCTGGACGGCTCCGTCGCCCACCTGGACGCCCACCGGCTCGATCGGCTGCTCGTAGCTCTCGCCTGTCAGTCGCTCCCCCTCGAGGAAGGGCTCGTGCAGCGGGAACCATCCGTTGGCCCACAGGTCGAACCGGCCCTGGACGAGTGCCGGGTAGAAGGTCGCCGGGCTGCGGGTGGCTTCCGCTGGGTCGATCACGTCGTAGCCGAGCTCCTCGAGCAGCTGCTGGTAGACGGCGGCCTGGAAGTGTCCGGTGGCCCAGGTGGCCCGGCCCATCCGCACCTCACCACCCAACTCCACCGCATCTCCGGCGGGCCCGCCCGCGGTCGGTCCGGTGGCCTCGGTGTCCTCACCCCCGCAGGCGGTGACGATCGAGGCGAGGACGGCGAGCAGCAGCAGTGGGCGGAGCGCTCGGGTGCGTCGACGGTGTCGATGCGTCGAGGTGCGTCGAAGGTCAGGCAGGTGATCAGCGGTCAAGGGATCCCTCATGAGTTGGGCGTGGTGTCGGTCGGTGTGGTGGCGTCCCCGGTCTCGGCTGCCTCGCGGGCCACGTGATCGAGCAGGGTGCCGTGACGGCTGCGGAACAACTCGGCGTCGTAGTGGGCCTCGAGCAGGTCGAGCTCCTCGTGGAAGGCGCGGTGCAGGCTCCAGATCATGAACAGCAGGACCAGGGCGAAGGGCAGCCCCGTGGCCACCGAAGCCGTCTGCAGGGCCGACAGCCCACCTCCGATGAGCAGCACCGCGGCCAGCACACCCTCCATGCTGGCCCAGAAGACCCGCTGCGTGCGCGGGGAGTCGAGCTTGCCGCCGGAGGTGAGGTGGTCGACGACCAGGGAGCCGGAGTCCGAGGAGGTCACGAAGAAGGAGATGACCAGGATCACGCCGAGGAGCGAGGTGACTGCGGCCAGGGGGAAGGCCTGCAGTACGTCGAACAGGGCGGTGGCGACGTTCTCGTTGACCGCGGCAGCGACGTCGCGGATGCCGTTGAGCTGCAGGTGCAGCGCGGTGCCACCGAAGACCGACATCCACACGAAGGACAGCAGCGAGGGGAACAGCACCACGCCCAGGATGATCTCCCGGACCGTGCGTCCCTTGGAGACCCGGGCGATGAACATCCCGACGAACGGCGACCAGGAGATCCACCACCCCCAGTAGAAGACCGTCCAGCTGCCCTGCCAGTCGGTCCCGGAGAAGGCCTCGTTCCAGAACGCCAGCTCGGGTAGCGCATCGAGGTAGAAGCCGGTGCTCTGGACGAAGGCCGAGGCGATGAAGCCGGCCGGACCCACGATCAAGATGAAGACCATGAAGACCGCTGCGAGCCCGATGTTGAACTGGCTGAGCCGTTTGACGCCGCTGTCCAGGCCGGCCATCACGGAGACGATCGCCATCGCGGTGATGGCGGCGATCAGGAAGACCTGGAAGCCGGTGCCCATCGGCCAGTCGAACAGGAAGTTGAGCCCGGCTGCTGCCTGACCGACCCCGAAACCGAGCGAGGTGGCCAGGCCGGCGAGGGTGGCCAGCACCGTGAGCACATCGATGGCGTCGCCCCAGCGCCCGTAGATCCGTTCGCGCAGGAGCGGATAGAACACGGAACGGAACGTCAGGGGCAGCCCACGGTTGTAGGCGAAGAAGGCGAGCGCGAGGGCGACCAGACCGTAGATCGCCCAGGGGTGGATGCCCCAGTGGTAGAACGTCGTCGCCAGTGCCGCGTTGCCGGCCTCCGCTGACCCGGGTTCGACCCCGAACAGCGGTGCCGGACCGTTGAGGTGGAAGATCGGCTCCGCGATCGACCAGAACATCAGCCCGATGCCCATGCCGGCACTGATCAGCATGGCGTACCAGGCGAGGCGGCTGAACTCCGGCTTGGCGGTCGGCCCGCCGATCCTGAAAAAACCATTCCAATTTTAAATTTTTGGTAAATATTTTTAAACTAATGATACAATTGATGGATATATGAGAGTAAGAACGATTAGAATAACACCAAAAAGCATCATAAAATTTCTCATC
>JAWOCZ010000317.1:0-4851 GCA_046483565.1 Nitriliruptoraceae bacterium | reverse complement strand
CGGCGTTCGCGCGGATCTGGTGATCCCACCCGCTCCGAGGTAGGGGGACTGCCCCGACGTCACCCTCCCTCGACGTCACCGACTCCTATCGGGTGCACTCCGCCCCGGCTCCCGAAGCATTTCGCACCCCGATCCACGCCCAGCAGCGCCGGCGACCCCGGACCTCCATGAACCGGGTGCACTCCGCCCCGGCTCCCGAAGCATTTCGCACCCCATCCCCGCCCCCCAGCCCCGACGACCCCGGACCTCCATGAACCGGGTGCACTCCGCCCCGGCTACCGGAGCATTTCGCACCCGATCCCCGCCAGGGGGCCAAGCGCGCTCCGAGGGAGCGTCGGGGACCTTCTCCTGCTCCGTGACTGGTCAACGGCGATGCGAGGTCGCTCCCGTGGTTCCGTATCCTGTCGGCACCCGGATACGTCTCGGGTGTGGTGTGCGAGCGCGGCCCTCGACCGGCCCATCGCCCAGCGGACACACGGAGCTGAACCATGTGCAGCAAGGCCACCTGCCGTGCCTGCGGCAAGACCACCTGGGCTGGCTGCGGCCAGCACGTCACCCAGGTGATGGCGCGAGTGCCACGGGCGGAGCAGTGCACCTGCACCGACGCCGAACGCCGGGCCGCAACCCCCTCGCGAGGCGGCTGGCTGTCCGCGCTGCTCGGCCGCTGAGCCGGGACGACGCGTCAGCGTCATGGCGGCCCCTCACACGGCCGCGAACCATCCCATCGCACCGCGGTCGGCAAGGCTGGACTGGTGGGGGTGGAACATGTAGCGCCCGCGTTCGGGCAGGGTGAACTCCACGATCGCCCGCTCGCCCTGCGTCAGCGCCACGATGTCGGTGTGTTCGTCGGGGACCAGCGAGGTGCCCGAGCGGAACACGTCGAAGGTCTGTGCATGGAGGTGGAACGAGGCGATGGGGTCGTGCTCGAGGAGGTTGACGACGTAGACCCGGACGAGCCTGCCCACCGGCACCCGGATCGGGTAGCGGTGGTAGGCGCCGGCCACCCCGTTGAAGGTGACCAGTTCGTTGCGGCCGTCGCCGTTGAGGTCCCAGCCACCGAGGATCAGCACCACCTCGTGGGCCGGGGGTCTGCCACCGGGAGGGTCCACGATCATGGCGCCGTACAACCCCCGACCGATGTGCTCGGCGATGGGCGCCGTGTGGCAGTGGTAGGGGAAGAGCCCGTACGGCTCGGCGGTCACTTCGTAGGTGAACTCCCCGCCGGGAGGCACCGGCTCCCATCCGTCCATCGCGGGGTCGTGCCGGCCGTGGAGGTGGACGTTGTGGGCATGGGCGGTGTGGTTGGCCATCCGGATACGGAGTCGGTCGCCCTCCGTGACGCGCAGGACCGGGCCGGGTACCTGACCGTCGTAGGTCCAGGCGTCGACGATCACCCCGTCGCCGACCTCGAGCTGCCGCTGGGTCACCGACAGATCGTAGCTGTGGGTACTGCCGCGCCCGGCACGGGGTGGTGGCGCGAGCGTGAACTCGTCGAGGTCGGCCTGGGTGAGCGAGGTGGGGGCGGCCGCGGCGTGGCCGTAGCCGCTCCGGTTGGTCCCGGCCGAGGTCGACACGGGCACGCCCGATGCCTCGGCCGCGCCGTACTCGCCGTGCTCTCCGGCCACGCCCTCCGCCGCAGCGAGCGCCTGGCGGTGCGGCAGCAGTTCGTGGCCGAGGAGGCCGCCGCCCACGGCGAACGCGCCCGCCACACCGGCGCGGCGGAGCACGTCGCGGCGGGTCAGGGCCGGCCGCTGCTCGGCAGCGCGCTCCGACGGCTCGGGCCTCGACCCGTCGTCCCGGGGTTCCTCGTCCATCAGCCCGCAGCGCCCAGGCCGGCCGTCACTCCCAGCACGGCGAGCCAGGCCAGCAGCCCGCCACCGACGTAGGTCGCGGCCAGCCAGCGCGGCAGCGACGGGCTGCTCAGCAGGTACCCGGCCGCCCCGACGACCGGTACGACCAGCACCACCAGCGACCACCCCACCGCGGCCGAGCGGCCGACCTCCTGCGCGCCGACCCGTCGGGACAGGTCCCACAGCGCGACGGCGATCCACGCGCCGAGGACCGCGAAGGGCAACACCGTCGCGTACAGCCCGACAATCACCTGCAGCGCACCCATCACGTGACCTCTCGTCGATCTGCGTCCAGCGGTGGAGCGGATCGCACCGCAGCGCTCGCAGCAGCTTGCACCCCAGCCCTCGTCGTACCCTTGACCGCAGCGTTCACAGCAGCCCTCCGACCACCGCGGCCGCTCCGAGGAGCACCGCAGCCACCAGGGCTGCGCCGACCACGCTGAGCCAGCGCAGCCACCGCGGCAACGACGAGCCACCGGCAAGCAGGTAGGCCGGTGCCCCGACGAACGGCACCACCAGCACCCCCGCGACCCAGGCGAGCTTCGGTCCCCCGCCCAGGTCGTCGCGGCGGGCGAGGTCGAGCAACGCGAGCGCCATCCAGGCAACCACCAACGCGAACGGCGCCAGCCACCCGAGCACGCCGTACAACGTCGAGAAGCCTCCGAGACCGAAGGGCACCCCGGCCAGCAGTAGCACCGCGTCCTGGTCCGCAGCCACGCCGTCCGGAGCCGGTGGCACCTCGACGTCATCGAGATCCAACCCGACGCTGGCGAAGACGTCCACGGCGGGAACCACCGGCGCCGAGGCACCTTCCGGCAGCAACGGCTGGTCCGGCGGGTGCGGTGTGTCCCGGTAGTCGTTGATCGGTTGGAGCCCGAACTCACTCTCGGCGACCAGGCCGACGAAGGACAGGGTCGGGGCGAGGTGCGAGCGCGAGGGCAGCCGGAAGGCGCCTCGGTCGGGGTCGGCGGTCCCGGCCTTGGCGCCCGCGACCGCCGCGGGACCGCATCCCGCCACCGACTCGAGCGCGCCGGGCACGGTGCGCTCGGGGTCGTTGCCGGAGAAGCAGTTGCCGGTCAGTGCCGGACCCGCCAACGCCAGGTCGGCGTACCCGGACGCCTCGATCACGTTGTCCGTGACGACGTTGCCACCGCTCATCCAGAAGTTGCGACTGAGGTTGGGCCCGACCGTCACGCCGGTGCGCTCGTGGTTGACGATCCGGTTTCGGGTCACCAGCGTGTCCATGCCGCCGGTGAGCAGCACCCCGTTACCGAAAGCGGACCATTGCAGGCCGAGCGCCGGCGCCTCGCGGTTGTCGTTGTCGTGGATCAGGTTGCCAGCGATCGTCACCCGACCGAAGGGAGGCAGCCGCTGGGAGTCGAGCGTGTTGGGCACGATGCCCGAGACGTTGTGCCGCCACACCGAATCCACGATGAACACCTCCGAGGAGTTGGTCCCGGAGTAGCCCATCCCGTTGTTCTCGGCGATCACATCGGTGAGGACCGCGTCACACGGATCGCACTGCCCGACGTAGAAACCGGCGTCCTTCGAACCACTTGCGTAGCTGTGCTCGAACAGTCCATCGGTCGAGTCGAAGGCGTAGATGCCGTAGATCGCGTTGTTGATCGAGGTGAGGTAGGAGCCGCGGAACCCACGCACGGCGGTCCAGTAGATGCCGTTGCCGGTGGTGTTGCGGACGGTGAGGTTCTCGACCGCGACCCCGTCGGCCGCCACGGTGTTGATGCCGATCGGCCGCTCGTGCTCGCCGTCGATGATCACGGCGTTGCGGTCGGTACCGCGCACGGTCAGGTAGGGCGTGCCGATGTCGACCTGCTCCTTGTAGACGTAGCGACCGTCTTCGGCGAGGTGCTCGGGGGTCTCCGGCGCCGGATCGATCAGCACCAGGTCCCCCGGGTCGGCAGCATCCACGGCGTTCTGGATCGTCGGATGGTCCTGCGGGACCCGTCGGGTCGCTCCCGTCCAGTCCGTGACCGGCTCGGCAGGCGCGGCCTCCCCCGCCGCCTGGTAGGGCACGTCCCCGACGACCAGTGTCGCCGCCATGCCCGACGAACCGTCGTCCGGCGCGTGCAGGGAGCAGTAGAACCGGTAGACACCCGGCTCGTCGAAGGTGATGACGACCTCTTCGCCCGGATCCATCAGGTCGAGGCGCTCCCCACCGACGGCCTCGCCGGTCGACCAGGCCCCGTCGACGTCGATCGCGTTGTGGGGCACGACACCGCGGTTCTGGAAGCGGATGGCCTCACCCTCGCCGATGCGGGTCACCTCGCGATCGAAGAAGTTGTCCTCCATACCGATCGTTCGGGCGTACTCCGGTCCGCTGGAACACGCGCCGACGAGCAGGCCGACCGCTGCGATGGCCGCCACCAACAACGCCCGCGGGATCCTGCCCCCGTGACGTCGCGCACGTGTGGACCGCCCCACCACTGACCTCCCTCGGGAACCACTGGCGGCCACCACCGCCCGACGTTTCAGCCCGGAACGATAGCAATCCGAACGTTCCGTGTCGGTGTGCGGTCGGTGGCCCGCGACCACGACGTGGGCCGTCCCGACGAGCGGCACGCCCTGAGCGCCTTCGCCGCGACCCGGGGACGCCAGCCGGCCACCGCTGACCGCCTCAGGCCCCCGGCCGCGCCAGGTGGACCAGCCGGGGACGCCAGCCGGCCACCGCTGACCGGCTCATTCCCACGGTCCCCAGCGAACGGCGGCAGCGCGCGCGGCGAGTGGCAGGAGCGCGCGGCGGCAGGCGGCAGGGCGCGCGCGGCGACCGGCGAAGCGACGGTGTGCCGGGAGAGGGCTCAGCCCACCCGGCGGGGCGGGCCGACCGCCACGTCCACGTCACCGCCGAAGCGCACGTGCACCGGCGTGCGGCCGGTGACGTCGTAGCCGGCTGCGGCCGTGAACCGATCGTCGAGATGGAGCACCCGGGCGTGTCGCAGCGGCCAGGGACCGTGGTCCACCAGCGCACGGCGTACCTCGCCGC
>JAWOCZ010000309.1:0-4710 GCA_046483565.1 Nitriliruptoraceae bacterium | reverse complement strand
CCCGTCGACACCTTCCAGACCGGGTCGGGCACCTCGACCAACATGAACGTCAACGAGGTGGTCGCCAACCGGGCCAAGCAGCTGTTGGGTGAGGACCTGAGCTCCACGCGGGTGCACCCCAACGACCACGTCAACGCCTCGCAGTCCTCCAACGACACCTTCCCGACCTCCGTGCACGTGGCGATCGCACGGGTCGCCACCGACCAGCTGCTCCCGGCGCTCGAGCACCTCGCCGCCGCCCTGCGGGCCAAGGAGGCCGAGTGGGCCGAGGTGGTCAAGTCCGGCCGGACCCACCTGATGGATGCCACACCGGTCACCCTCGGTCAGGAGTTCGGCGGCTACGCCCGCCAGGTCGAGCTCGGCATCGCGCGGGTGCGCAAGGCGCTGGAGTCGGTCTACGAGCTCGCGCTCGGTGGGACCGCGGTCGGCACCGGCATCAACTGCCCGCCGGGGTTCGTCGACCGGGTGATCGAGCTGATGGCGGAACGCACCGAACTGCCCTTCCGCGAGGCCGAGAACCACTTCTCCGCCCAGGGCGGCATGGACGCGCTGGTCGAGATGTCCGGGGCGCTGAAGACGCTCGCGGCCAGCCTGTTCAAGATCGCCAACGACATCCGCTGGCTGTCCTCGGGACCCCGGACCGGGCTCGGCGAGCTGCAGCTCCCGGAGATCCAGCCGGGGAGCTCCATCATGCCGGGCAAGGTCAACCCGGTGATCCCCGAGTCCGTGCGGCAGGTCTGCGCTCAGGTCATGGGCAACGACGTCGCCGTCGGTATCGGCGGGATGTCCGGCGATCTCCAGCTCAACGTCATGATCCCCATGATGGTGCGCAACGTGATCGAGTCCGAGAACCTGCTGGCCAACGTCTCGCGGGTCTTCGTCGACAAGTGCATCGCCGGGACCACCGAGACCGGCCAGGGCACCGCCTACGTCGAGCGTTCCCTGATGCAGGTCACGGCGCTGGTACCCGAGCTCGGCTACGAGCGCGCCGCCGAGTTCGCGAAGCAGGCCCACAAGACGGGCCAGACCCTGCGCGAGGTCGCCCTCGAGGAAGGGGTCGCCGAGGAGACCCTGGACCGTGTGCTCGACTACAAGCGCATGACCGAGGGTGGCGTCATGTGAGCATCCGGCGCCGGTCGGCCGCCTACAGCTCGTCGATCGCGCCGAGCACGCCGAGCTCGAGCTCGGCGAGGTGGTCGTCCGACAGCGGCGTGCCGTCGCCGTCGCGCAGGTAGAACACGTCGGTCACCTCGTGCCCCATCGTCTGGACCCGGGCCATGACGATGTCGAGCTCCAGCTCGGCCAGCGCCGTCGCGATCGCGTACAGCACCCCGAGCCGATCGAGTGCCCGTACCTCGATCACCGTGGCCCGTCCGCCGGGGTCGTCGCTGACGACCACCTTCGAGGTGACCGGCGGGAGCTTGGCCAGGCGGGAGCGCTCCGCCTGCGCCTTGCGCAGCACCCGGGCCCGGACCGCCAGACGCCCTCCGGCGACGTCGTCGAGGTCACCCTCCACCCGTGCCCACCAGGAGCCACCGGCCCCCTCGGGCGGCGACACCTTGAAGGTGTCGAAAGCGAGCCCGTCCTCGCGGGTGAAGGCATCGGCGGCCACCACGGAACCACCGTGCAGCGCCACGACGCCGGCGACCTTCGCGAACCATCCGGGGTGGTCGAGCGCGACCACGTCCAGCTCGTCGAGTCCGACGTGGCCGTCGGGGTCGTCCTCACCCGGCGTGACCCGTGTCCGGACGTTGGTCGGGCCGAGCTCCCCGACCGACATCAGCGCGTGGCGGACGACCGCCCGGGGCGAGACCGCCGCCGCGTACCGGCGAGGGAGCAGGGCGAGATGCCCGCGGACCAGCTCGGGATCGGCACCGAGCTCCGGTGCCAACGCCTGGGCGGCTCGCGCGGTCACGATCGCGCCGTCGCCGACCTCGTCCGGATCCGTCTCATCGAACACTGCTCTCACCTTCGTCACGAGGCGCTGGACCAACGTGGCGATCCACGGGCTCCAGGCCGTCGGTCCCGTCGCCCGCCCATCCGCCGCGGCCAGCAGGTGCAGCATGGCCAGCATCGAACGGTCACCCACCGTGGCGGCGACCTCATGGGCGAGTGCGGGGTCGGTCACATCACGTCGCTGCGCCGCATCGGGCAGCACCAGGTGCAGTCGGACCAGTCGCTCGATGCGTTCGATCGTCGCGGCGCCGGCCCCCATGCGCGTGGCGATCGCGGCCGCCAGCGGCACACCCGTCTCCGCGTGGGGCTCCCCGAGGGCCTTGCCCACGTCGTGGAGCAGCGCCCCGAGGAACAGTGCCTCGCGGTCGTCGACGTCCACCAGGGTCTCCGCAGCCCAGGGATCACGCCGCACGAGATCCCCGAGCTCGGCGGCGGCGTGCCAGGCATGGCGATCGAGCGCGAAGCGGTGGTAGGGGTTGCGCTGCGCCCGTCCGCGCAGCGGCCCCCACTCGGGCACCCACGCCGTCCACACGCCGACCTCGTCGAGCTCGGCCAGGGCCGGCAGCGCCACCGAGCCACGCTGGAGGACCCCGACGAGACGGTCCCGGCTGGCGTCCGACCAGCTCCACGGACCGTCCTGCTGCCCCGCGAGCACCGCGTCCGCCCGGACCCGCAACCGCGCCGCGCTCCCCCGGTCCAGCACCGCCCCCGACTCGGTGAGGGCGGCCAGCAGGCGTCCGGGCAGGGCGGCCTCGTCGACATCGGCGTCCGACGGGATCCGCAACACCCCGTCGACCAGCTCGAAACCGTCGATCTTGCGTTCCGTCGGCCGACCGAGCCGCCGCCGCCCACGAGCGACGTCCGCATCGATCAGGGCCCACGCACGTCGGTGCACGTGGTCGATCGTCCGGGTGGCGAGGTAGAGGTCCCGCAGGAGCAGGTGGGGCGCCAGCTCGTGGGCCGCACCGTCCTCGTAGCCGAGCAACGCGGCGACCTCGTCGTGGCGGTCCAACCGGAGGACGTCGGGCTTTGCGCTCTCCTTCAGAGCGGCGAGGTGGAGGGCGATGCGGATCGCCAGCAGGCGGTCCTCGGCGGCCGCGATGCGGGGCCGGTCGGGGGCGCCGAGGTAGCCCGCCGGGATCAGCGGGTCGAGTCCGACGCTGCCGACCAGCGCCGCGGCCGCCCAGCGCAGCGACTGGACGTCGCGGAGCCCGCCAGCACCGTCCTTGAGGTGGGGCTCGAGCACCTCAGCGGCG
Source organism: Nitriliruptoraceae bacterium (assembly GCA_046483565.1). Lineage (GTDB taxonomy): Bacteria > Actinomycetota > Nitriliruptoria > Nitriliruptorales > Nitriliruptoraceae > T1Sed10-7. Next base: position 1,498 of record JAWOCZ010000309.1, on the reverse strand, counting down.
TCCCCGGCGCGTGCGCGGCGTTCCAGGTCGGCCGTCCGCAGGGCTCCGAGGAAGCGGTGGGGGCGCCGACGGAGCCGTCGGATCGCCTCGGTGCGGACCAGCTGGACGAAGGGGGCGTCGCCGACGACCGTGCGCAGGTCCAGCATCGCCGTGGCGCTGTCGACCTCGTCGACGGATGCCAGGGCCTCGCGTCGGTCCCGGACGGCGTAACCGACGGTCAGACCGGCGTCCCACAACGGGTAGATCACCCCGCGGACGATGCGCTCCAGTACCTCGATGTCCAACCGGTCGTGGAGCAGCAGCAGATCGACGTCGGAAGCCGGGCTCAGCTCGCGCCGGCCGTAGCCACCGACCGCGACCACCCCCAGGCGGTACCGGTCGGACCAGGGTGCCGCCAGCTCGACGAGCAGATCGTCGACGGCGGTGGTGGCCGCCCGCGCCCACGGGCGGCCCGGCGGCGGCCCCTGCGCCACGAGTTCGGCCCACGTGGCCTTGAGCCTGGCCGCCGCTGCTGCGGTAGCCACCTCGACAGCGGGGCCGTCTGCAGCGGAGGTCAGCACGGCGTGGGATCCCTCTCCGCGCGGGCCACGGTGCGGGGCGAGAGCGCCCCGCACGCGGACCCGCGGATCAGATCGCTTCGACGTTCTCTTCGGCCGTACGGATCCGGACGATCCGTTCGACGTCGGTGACGAAGACCTTCCCGTCGCCGACCTGCCCGGTCTGCGCAGCCTTCACGATCGCGTCGAGCACCTCATCGAGCATCGGGGTGTCGATCAGCACCTCGAGCATGACCTTCGGGACGAACTCCACGGTGTACTCCGCACCGCGGTAGATCTCGGTGTGTCCACGCTGCCGGCCGTAGCCACGGACCTCCGACACCGTCAGGCCTTGGACGCCCAGGTTCTGCAGCGCCTCCTTGACCTCGTCGAGCTTGTGCGGCTTCACGATCGCCGTGACGAGCTTCACATCGTCCTCCTCGATGATCCGACCACCACTGGCCGGGGGAACCGCTTCGAGCGCTGCCGTGGCTGCCGGGCCGAACTGCGTCCCGACCGCTCATGGGCGACGCGCACCGTCCTGTCCGGGTGGTCCTCCCACCCGCGAGCCGCGATCCTCGCGGGCGGGTGTCTCCCGGCGGTGTCGTGATCGTTTCTACCTGGTTACGCCCGCGACGGCCCACCGATCGCGGCGACCACCGCGGAGAAGCCGTGCAGCACGTTGCGGCCGTGCAACGGCCCGATCTCACCATCGCAGGCGACACCGGCCACGTCCACGCCGAGGTGCTCGGCGACCGCCCGGGTGTCGTGGTGCGGGACCCCGAACAGCGGCCGGCCGCGCCCGAGGCAGGTGAACAGCAGCGCACCGTCGACCGACCCGAGGTCGTGCAGCCGTGCCGCTCCTGGCTGATTTGAGGCGTGATCTTGAGGGTTACACCCACGTCTTTGTATTCAAATGATTCGTAATTCTGTTCCCCGGAGCCGCTCTGCGTTTTATACGG
>JAWOCZ010000302.1:0-6792 GCA_046483565.1 Nitriliruptoraceae bacterium | reverse complement strand
CGGGCAGGTAGCGCATGATGATCTCGTCCAGCGCGACCTCGCCGCCCCAGAAGTCCTCGTTGCGCACCAGCCGCAGCTGGGTCCCGCGGTCCCAGGAGTCGAAGATGAACGGACCGCCGGAGACGTCCGGCAGGGAGTCGTTCAGCACCGTGGTGAAGTCCTCGCCCTCGAGCACGTGAGCCGGGAGGATCTCGGAGAACAGCAGCTTCCAGGCGGCGTAGGGCTCGCTGAAGTTGAAGGTGATGGTCTTCTCACCGTCGACCTCGTAGTCCTCGATCAGGTCGTAGCCGTCACGTGAGGTGATCTGATCGGCCCAGGCCGCCTCGGGGTCGAAGACCTCGAAGGTGTAGATCACGTCGTCGACGGTGATCGGCGTGCCGTCCGACCAGGTCGCGTCGTCACGGATGGTGTAGGTGACCGTGAAGGGGTCCTCGGTGAACTCGGCCTCCCCGTCGAGCAGGTAGGGGTCGTAGCCGAACTCCGGGTTGATCCGGTACATGCCAGGCCAGATGTTGGTCGTGACCTTGCTGGTGACCAACGAGTTGCCGTCGATCAGGAAGCTGTTGAGGATCGTCGGCTCCTGCTCGTCGCCGAACAGCACGGTGCCGCCTGCGGTGGCCTCACCCGGCTCCTCCTCCTCTCCAGTTTCCTCTTCCTCCTCCGCTCCCTCTTCCGCCTCGTCGGGGGCTTCGACGTCGGTCTCGGTGTCTTCGGTGTCATCCGTGTCGTCGCCACAGGCCGCGAGGGCGAGGGCGAGTGCGCTGAGCAGCACTGGCCACCGCCAGCGCCGAACGAGGTTTGACCTCATATGTCGACTCCTTGAGTCACTGGTCGGGAACTCGAGGTTCCCCGCTGCGGCTGGTCTGGTCCTGCCGCGGGATCACCGGGAGGTGACCACGAGGTGCCCCTGGTTGCTGGTGCGGGTGGACGTCCCACCTGCGCCCTGTCCGCGAGCGTGCCCGCGGGTCGCGAACCTGACCACCCGGTGGCGGAGGCGACCTACGACAGTGATAGGAAGTTACCACCAACGCTCGCGGTGCGAACGCAGGCAAGCACGCCCCGTCCGCAGGGCGAACGCAGCCAAGCGCCCCCTGTACGTCGGGCCTGTACGACCGGCGAACGCGAGGGCGCCCCTGTCCGTGGAGCGAACGTCCCGGCAGGGTCACGCGCTCGAGACGGATGCTTCTCATCAGCCGGTCAGCGGCGGAGGCTGTCGGCGGTAGAGGGTGGTCGGCGCCGTCCCGGCCGGTGGGCGTGCGGCCTCCAGCGCCGTCGGGCCGTAGGTGATGAGCAGGCTGGCCAACTGGTCGTATTCCTCGCGGCTCTCCGGCTGGTCGGTCAGCATCCACCGACGCCGGCCGCGGCCGGTCGCCAGCAGCCCACTGCGCACGCGCGCCCGCACCTCGGGGTCCTTGCTGCGCGCCGCACGTGCCACCGCGGATCGGGGTGCCGGGGCCCGCCGGATGGCCAAGACCTCGGTGTAGGGCAGCACGTGCCGTCGCAGCAGGCAACGGCGCTCGATGCCCCGCGGCCCGAACACCACGTGACGGGGGAAGTCGCGGCCAGCGAGCACCCCAACGGTCGTTCCTCCCAGGAGTAGGCCGAAGGAGACCACTCCGGGCCCCACGGCCTCGAGCGCCAACCATCCGAGCAGGAGCAGTCCGGGGGGTACCAGGCTCGCGGCCAGCAGGCCGGTCCAGGTCGGGTAGAGCACGAGGTGGTCGGCGCCACCGTGCACGCCCACTCCAGCGGGCGGACCCTGCTCGTCACGCATCGTCGTCAGGCATCGTCGTCAGATCACATCATCATGGGGGAGGGGCGGGCACCGTCGGCCCGGGGGGGCCGGTTGCCGCGCCGCCGAGGCAGGGTGCGGCAAGGTACTGGGACGGACATGTCGACCTCACGACACCATCGCTTCATCTCCCGGTCACGCTTCTGGCGCGCGACTTCTGTCCAACACCTCCCTCGAACGGTAGGCTACGTGCAGGGCTGCGCGAGGACGGTTCGCGCGGGAGAGGGCGAGGAGACTGACCGTGGCACGGCGCAACGATCCGATCGAGACGCTGCTCGGACCGCTCGAGCAGGAGATCATGGAAGCGGTGTGGCAGCTCGGCGAGTCCACCGTCCGGGATGTCCACAACCTACTGGCGGCGAGCCGCACCATCGCCTACACGACGGTCATGACCACGATGGCCCGACTGGCCACCAAGGGCCTGCTGCTGCGGGACACCGAGGGCCTGGCACACCGCTACCGGCCCGCAGTGAGCCGGGAGAACTACGCCCGTTCCACGGTCGAAGGGGTCATGGGCTGGCTCCTGGACCGGTTCCCCGAACCTGCGGCTGCCTACCTGGCTGACGTTGTCGAGCAGGCGGACGACGAGAGCCTGGCCGACCTGCGCGCGGCGGCTGCCCGTCGACGCGACCGGGAGCGCTGAACCCGGTGGACCTCGGCGTCCTCCTCTCCGTCCCGCTCGAGTCCGTCCTGGTACGGGCGGTGATCGCCTCGCTCGCAGCGGTCCTGATAGCGCGGGTGCTGCTGCGCTCGGGTCTGCGCTGCCCGCAGGTCCGCGTGATCGCGGCCATCGCACCCCTGCTGGCGCTGGTGGCGGTGGTGCTGCTCTCCGGCACGCAGTTGCGGCTGCCGATGCTGATGCTGCCTGCGGAGCGGAGCAACGCGCTCTCGATCCCCGTCCAGGACGGGTACCTGCACTTCATGCCGATCGCCACCTCGGTGATCGTCGGGGTGTGGGCGGCCATCGCCGGTAGCCGTCTGATCCGCCGCAGCCTGATCGTCAGCCGTGTGCGTCGGGAGGCCCGGGACGCGGTCACGGACGCTGCGGACGCGCCTGCCCACCTGGTCCGTCTGGCCAGCAGCGTGGCGGCGGCGATGGAGGTGCCGGCGCCCGAGATCGGGGTGGTCGACCGGTGCCGCGGTGGTGCCTACGTCGTCGGGACACGGCATCCGCTCCTGATCGTCGACCGGCAGCTCCTCGAGCGGCTCGACGACGAGGAGCTCGAAGGTGTGCTCGCCCACGAGCTGGCCCACGTTCGCCGGCGCGACACCCCGGTCGCGCAGCTACTCGGCATCGTGCGGGATCTGATGTTCTTCGTCCCCGGCGGGGGATGGGCGGTCCAGCAGTTGCACCGTGAGCGCGAGCTCGCCGCCGATCAGCTGGCGGTCCGCATCACCCGGCGTCCCGGTGCCCTGGCGAGCGGTCTGCTGAAGGTCCTCGACGAGGCGCCGTCGGGCACCGTGCCCTGCGCAGCTCTCGCGCCGAACGGCAGCGTCGTCGACCGGGTCAGGACGCTGGTCGACGAGACGCCGTCACCGACCCCGTTGCGCCGTGGCTCGGAGATCGCGACGGTCTCCGTGGTCGCCCTGGTCTCGGTCCTCGGAGCACTGGTGCTCCCGACCGTGCTGACAGGCGCCGATCGTGAGCGCGAGGCCGTCGCCCTGGTCTGGTCGGCGGCCCCACCAGCGCCCGTTGCCGACATCCCCGCTGGTGAATCGCGTGCCTTCGACACCTACCGGCGGACGGACCTGGAGGTCGCGCCGACGACGGTGCGCGTCTACGGCCGTCTCGCGGAGCACAGCCAGGACAACCGTCGTGCCGCGCTCCATGCCTGCGCCGATCTCGACACCGGTTGTCCCGTCCCACGTTCCACGCCCTCGTTGGGCCTTCGCCCGGCGGCGATCAGCTTCGACGACGCAGCGATCGAGCGGTGGGAGGCGACGCCGATGGGCAACTTCGAGACGCCCGATGGCTTCCGCGTCTTCTGGTTGGCGAACCAGGCACGCTGAGGTCGACCGAGGCAGCTGAAGTGCCCAACGGCCACTGCTACCCTCTTCGCACGCCCGATCTTCCTCGGTCACCCCGCTGACCCCCCACCGGCCCATCGGAGGCTGACGTGCTCGTCGTCCTCACCGTCGTCCACATCCTGCTGTCCCTGGGCCTGATCGGTCTCGTGCTACTCCACCGTGGACAGGGTGGTGGGCTGTCGGACATGTTCGGTGGCGGTGGTGGCGGGCTCCACGGCTCGGCCGTCGTGGAGCGCAACCTGGACCGCATCACCGTCATCGCCGGATCGCTGTTCGTCGTCACCAACTCCCTGCTCGTGGTCTATCTCTGACGATGCCCCCTGGCCGGCCGGCGATGGTGCTCGTCGCTGGCATGCTGGCGACGCTGCTGCTGGCCTGCACCTCGGAGCCCGCATCGGTCGAGGAGCCCGATCTGGGCCCGATCCTGCCGGAGGAGCCCTCCGAGCCGTCAGACCCCGTCGCCGCTCCCCGTCGCGGCGGCACGTTGCGCATCGGGTTGGTCGTCGACCCTGTCTCCATCGACCCGCGGTTCGTCGTTGACGACGAGGGTGAACTCCTGGTCGATGCCCTGTTCGATCCCCTCGTACGCACGGACGACGAAGGCGAGATCGTGCCTGCGGCCGCCTCCCGGTGGGAGATCCGGGACGACGGCGCCACCTTCGTGTTGCGGCTCCGGGAGGCCACGTTCCACGACGGATCACCGGTGACGGCGCACGACTTCAAGCGCACCTTCGACCGGATCGCGGACAGCTCCGCCGAGCCCCCGTCCTTCCTCGCCTACCTGCTCGCCGACGTGGTGGGCATCGACGCGGCGCAGACTGAGGGAGGTGGGCTCGCCGGCGTGATCGTCGAGGACGAACGGACCCTGCGGATCGAGCTCACGGCGCCGCAGCCGGCCTTCCTGACCACCCTCAGCGACCCCAGCCTCGTACCGACCCCTCCGGCTGCCGACGACGACCCGGAGGCCTACGGACGCGAGCCGATCGGCAACGGCGCGTTCGCCATGGCGGGGCCACGGGAACTGGGTGCCTTCCTCCGGTTGGTGCGCTTCGAGGACCACCACGACCCCGCCCTGCTGGACGAGGTGCTCTTCACCCTCTACGACGCGAACGACGGTGGCGCACAGCAGTGGCAGGACCTGTTGGACGGTCAGCTCCAGCTCGGCCAACTCACGCCGAGTCGCCGGGAAGAGGCCGTCGCGCGCTTCGGCCTCTCCCGGGATGGCTACACCGGTCCCGGCGTCCTCGATGGCATCCGATCGCCGGTCTACCTCTACGGCTTCGACACCACCCGTGCTCCCTTCGACGATGCCCGTCTACGACGCGCCATCTCCCTGGCGATCGATCGTGAGGTCCTCGCCACCGAGGCCACGGAGGGGACACGGGTACCCGCCACCTCGCTGGTGCCTCCCGGCATCCCCGGCTCGCAGTCGCGGGCCTGTGACGCGTGCGTCCATGATCCCGAGGCGGCTCGCCAGTTGCTCGACGAGGTCGTGCGGGACCTGGTTGCCGCCCGGGAACCTGCTGCTGACGCGACCGATGGCGACGAGGCCGCGGCCGATACCGACGAGGCGGCGGCCGATACCGACGGTGACACGGCTGAACCTGACGAGGGCGCGGCCGATACCGACGGTGACACGGCTGAACCCGACGAGGACGCGCCGTTCCCTCCCGCCGCCGAGGTGATCGGGCCGGTGACCCTGACCTACAACCGGGGCACCTTCCACGGTGCCATCGCCGAGCAGTTGGCCGACGACATCGGTACGACGCTCGGGCTGGAGGTCGACTTCCAGGGCCAGGAGCTCGCCCCCTTCATCCGGGGGGTGCGGCGCGGGGACGTGGGTGTCTTCCGGCTCGGCTGGGACGTGGGCGAGCCGACGCCACAGGCCTACCTGTACCCGATGTTCCACTCCTCGCAGGTGGGGCTGGACAACCTGACCCGGTACGCCGACGACGAGGTGGATGCCCTGCTCGACCAGGCACGTGCCACCGCCGATGCGCGCCAACGTCTCGTGCTCCTGCGGGAGGCGGAACGGCGGGTGCTGGAGGAACTCCCGGCGATCCCGCTGCTGTGGTACCGACATGATGTCGTGGTGCGTCCGGAGGTCCAGGACCTCGTGTATACCCCGCTCGGACGCCTGCGCCTCGACGAGGCATGGCTCGACACGGAGGTCGCCCCCGCGCAGCTACCGGATTGACCTGAGGCCCTGATCGTCGACGATGGGCGGAGCCCCCGGTCAGCTCGATCACGCGTTGGCGGGTGGGCAGGAGCAAGCGCTACGCTTGCGGCTCGCCGCGGGCTCCTCCCGCGGCGCACACGCGCGAGTGGCGGAATTGGCAGACGCGCACGGTTGAGGGCCGTGTGTCCTAACGGACATGGGGGTTCAAGTCCCCCCTCGCGCACTTGGCAGCTAGAGGGTCCTAGCACCCTTTTGACGTTAGATTCGCCTGAACGCCCTTGCTGACCCGCGGGGGCGTTTCTGCGTCGGTGACACCATCGTGACACCAGTAGGGGTCGTGACACCGGGTTCCTGCGGGTCTGGTGCTCTGTCGGTGGGTGTCCACCGGTCGCCACTGGTCCGGCTGTGGTCGAGGAAGGCGACGAGCTGGTGGCGGGTCCACCAGTGGTCGCGGGCGTTTCGGGATCGGGCGCGTCGGGCCTTGGGCGGGTTGGCGAGGTCGGCGACGTTGCGGGGCAGGTAGCCGCGGGCGACGGCGGCTTCGAGGGCGACGTGCAGGCAGCCGTGGACGTTGCGGACGCTCTTGGCGCTGAGCCCGTCGTGCAGGTCGGGGGCGCAGCCATCGACCGGGCAGCTCCGTCCGTCGGTGCGGCATGCCCCGCGGCGTTTGCCATCTGCCTCGAGGGCGCGGTAGAGCCGGTCGAGGTGTTCGGGGGTGAGCTGCTCGAGGCGGATCCCGCCGATCCGGGGGGCGATGTAGCACTCGATGGACTGGCGGTAGTCGGCCCGGCTG
>JAWOCZ010000296.1:0-4876 GCA_046483565.1 Nitriliruptoraceae bacterium | reverse complement strand
CGCGCGCCCTGGGCGGTGTCCTCGACCCAGTTGTCGGCGTGGGTGAGAGGATCGAACAGCTCCTGCAGCTCCGACAGCAGCACGTACCCACGCGAGGCACCACGTTCGAACAGCTCGGAGAGGGGGGTGACGTCGCTCACGTGGTCGGTTCCCTAGGGTCCATGCTCGGCAGCGGTCGGGCGAGCGGGGCTCCGGATGGCCGCCACGATCGCGCGGTCCACCAGCACCCGCCCCGGGCGCGGCCTCCGAGGGTACGCGCCGTCCCGCGTGCCGTCAGCGCAGCTGGATGGGGCGACCGCGACGGCGGCCTCGTGTGGGTCCGTGGGCCCGTCTCACCGGTCATCGGGCGTCTCCGGCTCGCCGGGGTCGCCCGTTCCCAGATCACGGTCGCGGCCCTGGCCGGTGCCAGGACCGGAGGCCTCGAGGTAGCGCTGCCACGCCCGCGCAGCACGGGCGTCGTCGTCGAGCTCCGGCTCGTCGTCGTCGCGCCGATCGGCACCGCCCCGGCGAACGGGTGGCCGCGGCGTCGCCTCCGATGCCGTCCCACCGTCGGCAGGCGGACCGCCCGCCGACGGCCCGTGGTGGGCATGACCACCGCCGAGCGGGGGTGCGTGTGGCGCACGTCCGATCGCCACCGATGCCGCCAGCGCCGTGGTCAGAGGGACCGCGGCGATCAGACCCAGCGAGCCGACGACGGTCTTGATGATCTCCTCGGCCAACACCTCGGAGTTGATGATCTCGAGCACCGGTACCCCGCCGGCGTAGAACAGCAGCAGCAGCGCGATCGACGCGCCGGTGTAGGCCAGGAAGAGCGTGTTGATCACCGAGGCGATGTGGTCACGCCCCACCTTCATCGCCCGCTTGAACAGCTCCGGGAAGCCGAGCCCCCGGTCGGTGTCGTGGAGGGCGAACACGGTCGACGCCTGGCTGACGGTCACGTCGTCGAGGACACCGAGCGCCGCGATGATCAGCCCGGCGAGCACCAGGCCCTGCAGGTCGAGCCCCTCGACGGCGAAGCGGGCGAACACCGCGTCGTCGGAGGCGAAGCCGGTGATCTTGGACCGTTCCACGAAGAAGGTCCCGAGGGTCACCGTCAGCACCAGGGCGCCACCGGTCCCCACGATCGCCGAGGTGGTCATCTCGTTCACGCCGTGGGTGAGGTACAGCGTCACGAGCATGATGGCCATCGCTCCCACCAGCGCGACCAACGGCGGGCTGGTGCCGGCGATGATGGCCGGCACCACGAAGAGCACCACGATGGCCAGCGAGAGGCCCAGGCCCAGCAGGGCCCGGAGCCCGTGCCAGCCGGAGATGGCGAGCACGGTGACCACGAACAGCGCGAGCAGCCAGGACAGGGTGGGCAGGCGCTGGAAGTCGGTGATGAAGTAGCGCAGCTCACCTTCCGCATCGGTGGTGCGATCCAGCAGCACCCGGTCGCCGACGGCGAAGGGCGGGAAGCCATCGGTGTTGACCTCGAGGTCGATGCGCTCGCCCGCGTCCGGGCCCTCGAGGAGGTCCACCTCGAGCTGCGCGAGCTCGCCCGAGATGCCGACGAGTTCGTCCGGGGTCCCCTCCACCAACGTGACGCTGTGGATCTCCCCCTCGACCAGCGCCTCCAGAGGCGGTGCCTGGTCCTCGGGCAGCACCGGTCCCCGCGGCCACAACGACACGAGGCCGATCACCGCGCCGACGGCGATGAGCGCGACCACCATCAGGAGCCGTCGATGGGTCAGCACGGCAGCACCGGCCACAGCTCACTCCTCGCTCGGTCCGCTCGCCGGGCAGCCGGGAGCAGCCCGGATGCTACGACCTCACCGCGCGGCCCGAGCCCGACACAGACGCTGCCCGCCGGCAGGAGCCGACGGGCAGCGAGGGACAGCGGGACTCAGGCGGCGCGGTCGAGCACGTCGAGCAGGCCCGAGAGGTTGTGGGCGCGGGACGGGTGGCGCAGCTTCGCCAGTGCCCGGTTCTGCATCTGGCGGATCCGCTCGCGGGTCAGACCGAAGTGGGCCCCGATCTCCTCCAGGGTCTGCGGCTCCTGACCGCCCAGACCGAACCGCAGCACCAGGATGATGCGCTCACGGTCGTCGAGGGCGTTGAGGGCCGCGTCGATCTGGCTCAGCGCATCGCCTTCGAGGGCGGTGTCGGCGGGGTCGAGCTGGTCGGCATCGGCGATCAGGTCACCCATGGTCGCGTCGCCGTCCTCACCGATCGGACGATCGAGGCTGACGAGCTCCTGCATGGCGTCACGGACCTCACGGACGCGGTCGACGGTGAGACCGACCTCCTCGGCGACCTCCTCCTCGGACGGGTCACCACCCTTCTGCTGGCGCAGGCGCAGCTCGGCGGCCCGCAGCTTGCCGTACAGCTCCCAGACGTGCGCCGGTACCCGGATCGTGCGCCCCTTGCTGGCGACACCACGCTGTAGGGCCTGGCGGATCCACCACACGGCGTAGGTCGAGAACTTGTAGCCCTTGGTGTGGTCGAACTTCTCCACCGCCCGCAGCAGGCCGAGGTTGCCCTCCTGGATCAACTCGATGAAGTCGAGGTCACGACCGGAGAACTTCCGCGCCTGCGGCACGACCAGCCGGAGGTTGGCCTGGACCATGCGTTCCTTGGCGCGCTCGCCGTCACGGGAGACCTTGCGCAGCCGCGCCTTCCTGGTGCGCGTGTACTGGTCACCACGCTCCTTCAGGAGCGCGTCGGCGGAGAGCCCGGCCTGGTAGCGCTTGGCGAGGTCGGCCTCGTCCTCCTTGGTGAGCAGCGCGTGCCGACCGGCATCGTTCAGGTACTGCCGGACCAGGTCGGTCGTGAGCGCGGCGGAGGCGTCACCGACCTCCTCGGGCACGTCGTCCGCCACGTCGTCGATCACCTGGACACCCTGGTCGGTGGCCGTGACGATGGCGTCGTCCACCCAGGTGTCACCGTGGATCTCCGGGACGTGGAGTTCCTGGAGTTCGGAGAGCAGCACGTAGCCACGTTCGGAGGACCGCTCGAGGAGTTCCTCGACGGCGACTTCGGCGGTTGGGAGCTCGGTGGTGTTCACCAGGCCTCCTCTTCACGGTCGGTGGCAGGCGGATCGAAGCACGCCAGTGCGTGCTCGACCACGGAAGCGTTGTGGCGTACAGGGGGCGACATTGCCACCCTCGCACGTGTGGTTCGGAGCCGGAAGGCCTCTGGTGCCGACCTTCGGGCGTGTCCTCGGGCATCGAGCCGGTAGGGCGGTGGCGGCGTGGGGACGCCCCGAGGGGTCTGGGGTCGGCTACGGACAGCATCCGCGCCGCAACCCGAACAACGTACGATGCCCGTCACAACGTCCCGAGACCATCTGTACGTGCGTTCAGCGCGCGCTATCGGCGATCTCTGAGGTTCCCACCGCCTCATCCAAGGGCCCGTCATCGCAGGATCGGGGGGCCACGACCCGACCGTCATGGCAGGCGATGCCCTCCCGCGCCAGGTGCGCAGCGTGCTCCTCCTCGAGGCCGGGCACCAGCCGGCCGGCCGCCGTGACCACCCGCCACCAGGGCAACGCACCGCCTGCGCGACGCAGGACCTGCCCCACCGCACGGGCAGCACCCGGGTGACCCGCCTCGGCAGCGACCTCACCGTAGGTCAGCAGCTGCCCCGCTCGTGTCGCCGCGACGACCTCGGTGACCCGTCGCGCGAAGGGTCCCACGGTGATGGCCTCCGGACAGCCGGGTGGACACTCCAGGTGGTCACTACGGTAGGGCCGGGCGCAAGCCCCCGAGGTGCAAGCCAGGTGGACGCGAGGAGGAGGCTTCGATGATCACCGCCTTCGTACTACTCGACGTGGACGTGGACCAGGTGCCGGAGGCTGCCGAAGCCATCTGCCACCTCGAGGGCATCACCGAGGTCTACTCCGTCACCGGACGCTACGACCTGATCGCCAAGGTCCGGGTGCCCCGCAACGAGGATCTGGCCGACGTGGTCACGCGTGGGATCGGCAAGGTCGCGGGGATCCACGGTTCGGAGACCGTGATCGCCTTCCGGTCCTACGCCGAGGAGGTGCTCGACGCCACCTTCTCCCTGGGACAGGAGCGTGCGGACTGACCGGCTCGGTGGCTCACCGGGACCACGGGGCCGTCACCGACGGCGGTGCGGGGTCCGGCTCCGGGTCGGCGGCCTCCTCACCGTCAGGCTGCCGCTTGGCCGGATAGGCGATCCGAGGATGGTAGATCCCGACCAGGGAGTCCACGAGCGTGTCCCGGGCCGTCGTCAGCTCGCGGAACGTCAGATCGCACTCCTCGAACTGGCCGTCGTCGAGGCGCTCCTGCAGCAGGCGCTGGACGGTGGACTCGATCTCCTCGCGCGGCAGGGTGCCGCGTGACATCGCCATCGACCGGGTCGTCGCCTCGGAGCAGTCGGCGAGCAGCAGCAGGGCCGCCTCCTTGCTGCGCGGCTTGTGACCCCGGTAGCGGTAGGCCCCCTCGTCCACCGCTGCACGATCACCGCCAGCGGCCCGCACGGCCTTGTCGTAGAAGAAGCTGACGACCATCGTGCCGTGGTGGCTACCGATGCAGGCGACCACCTCCGGCGGGAGCCGGTGCCCGATCGCCATCTCGACCCCGTCGACGACGTGGTTCTGGATGATGGTCGCCGACACCCTGGGCTCCAGCTCGTCGTGGGGGTTGGCGATGCCCTGCTGGTTCTCGATGAAGAAGTGGGGCTGGCGGACCTTGCCGATGTCGTGGTAGAGCCCCGCGACACTGCCGAGCGGTCGGTGCCGATCCGCTGTTCGGGAGTGTCGCGGGGCTCTACCACGACTTCGGCAAGGTACGGCAGACCAACTTCTTCATCGAGAACCAGCAGGGCAGCGTCAAGCCGCACGAGGAGCTGGAGCGCAGGGTGTGGGCGA
>JAWOCZ010000163.1:0-3673 GCA_046483565.1 Nitriliruptoraceae bacterium | reverse complement strand
CAGGGCGTGACCATGCCGCTCACTACGCTGACAACGCCGCCACGCGTGAGGAGCTTCCCGTGCCCGAACAGCGGACCCTGCTGCTGCTCGACGGGCACTCGTTGGCCTACCGCGCCTTCCACGCCCTACCCGACACGCTGCGGACCGCCACCGGGCAACTCACCAACGCGGTGTACGGCTTCACCTCGATGTTGGTGAAGCTGTTGTCGGACCGCGAGCCGGATGCCGTCATCGTCGCCTTCGATCGCGGGCGGGACGTCGAACGCACCGCGGTCTTCCCCGAGTACAAGGCGAACCGCGCGGAGACCCCGGAGGAGTTCCGCCCCCAGGTCGAGCTGATCAAGCAGGTGCTCGACGCCCTCGACATCCCGGTCATCGAGGTGGAGGGTGTGGAGGCCGACGACGTCCTCGCCACCCTGGCCACCCGCGCGGTCGCCGCCGGGTCCCACGCCTACGTCGTCACCGGTGACCGCGATGCCATGCAGCTGGCCGACGAGGACGTCACGGTCCTCTACACCCTGCGCGGCATGAGCGACCTCGCAGAGATGACGCCGGCAGCGGTCGAGGAACGCTACGGCGTGCCGCCGCAGCACTACGTCGAGCTGGCGGCGCTGCGCGGCGACACCTCCGACAACCTCCCCGGCGTCCCCGGCGTCGGCGACAAGACCGCTGCCAAGCTCCTGGCGACGTTCGGTGACCTCGACAGCGTCTACGAACGGCTCGACGAGGTACCCGGGAAGAAGGTGCCGGCGATGCTCGCCGAGCACCGGGACCAGGTCCTGACCAACCGTGCCATCATGCAGCTGCGCCGCGATCTGGACCTGGACCTCGATCCCACGCAGGTCGGTTCGCCGCACCCCGATGCCGCCGCCGTCCGGGAACTGTTCGGGACCCTGGAGTTCCGCACGCTCTACGACCGTCTGCCGCCGGAGCTGCTCGGCGAGGCGCAGGAGTCGCCAGCCGCGTTGGCGAGCACGCCGAGCGCCCTGCCGACCGGTGGGATGGCCTCGTGGCTCGAGGCGGCGACGGCCCCGGTCGCGGTGCTCGCCAGCTGCGAGGGCGTCGTGCCGCACCTGCGCTGGACGGGCGTGGCGCTGGCCTGCCCCGACACCGATCCGGTCAGCGCGGACCTGGCACGCCTGTCCAGCGCCGACCTCGACGCGTTCGCGAGCTTCCTGGCCGACCCCGAGCAGTCGCTGGTGACCCACGATCTCAAGCGGCTCGACCACGCCGCCAGTGCCCGGGGCTGGACCGTGAGCGGCGTCACCGTCGACACCGAGTTGGCGGCCTACCTGCTGGCACCGGAGCAGCGCAGCTTCAGCCTCGAGCAACTCGCCCTGCAGCAGCTCGGACGCTCGCTGGAGGTCGGCGTGGACGGGGACGACACCGGCGATCAGCTCAGCCTGGAGGTCGCCACCGAGGAGCCGGTGGCCGAACGTGGGCTGGCAGCCGCCGCGACGCTGCAACTGGCCGAGCACCTCCTCGCCCAGCTGGAGGCGCGGGAGCAGCGCACGCTGCTCGACCGCATCGAGCTGCCTCTGGCCCCCGTCCTGGCGGCCATGGAGCGCACCGGCATCACCGTCGACCGGGTGGTCCTCGGCGAGCTGCGCCACCGCCTGGCGGCACGGGTCGATGCCCTGGAGCGAGAGGTCCACGATCACGCCGGACGGGTCTTCAACGTCGGCTCGGGCCCGCAGCTGCAGGAGGTGCTGTTCGAGGAGCTCGGCCTGGCGCGGACCCGACGGATCAAGACCGGGTACTCCACCGATGCCCAGGCGCTCGGCGCCCTTGCCGCCGCCCACCCGATCGTCCCGGCGATCCTCGAGTGGCGCGAGGTCTCGAAGCTGCTCAGCACCTACGTGGACGCCCTCCCCAGGCTGATCGACGCAGACACCGGGCGCATCCACACCACGCTGTCCCAGACCATCGCCGCGACCGGCCGGCTGTCGTCCTCGCAGCCGAACCTGCAGAACATCCCGGTCCGCCGTGCCGAGGGCAGGGAGATCCGCAGGGCGTTCGTGGCGGGCGAGGGGTTCGATCAGCTCCTGGTCGCCGACTACTCCCAGATCGAGCTGCGGATCCTCGCGCACCTCTCGGGCGACGACGGTCTGCTCGCGGCCTTCGCCTCCGACGAGGACATCCACGCCACCACCGCGGCCAAGGTCTTCGAGGTCCCGCTCGACGAGGTCGACGGGGGGCTGCGGGATCGGGCCAAGGCGGTCAACTACGGCCTGGCCTACGGGCTGACGGCCTACGGCCTCGCCCAGCAGCTCGGGATCGTGCCCGAGGAGGCCGCCGCCATCGTGGACGCGTACTTCGCCCGCTTCCCCGGGGTGCGCAGCTTCCTCGAGGAGGCGGTCACCAAGGCCACCCGTGATGGCTACACGACCACCATGTTCGGTCGGCGTCGCTACCTGCCGGATCTGCGCTCCGACGACCGGACGCGCCGACAGATGGCCGAACGGATGGCGCTCAACGCCCCGATCCAGGGCACGGCGGCCGATGTCATCAAGCTGGCGATGATCGCACTGGCCGCGGCCCTGGAACGCTCGGGGCTCGGCGCCCAACTGCTCCTGCAGGTCCACGACGAGGTGATCCTGGAGGTCCCGGCCGGCGAGGTGGAGGACACCCGCACGCTGGTCACCGACGTCCTCGGCTCGGTCACCGAGCTGGCCGTGCCGCTCGAGGTCGACACCGCGACGGGGCGGACCTGGTTCGACGCCCAGAAGCACTGAGGCGCCGGTTCCGGGTACGCCGAGGGGCCGTCGGCGAGCACTGAGGCGATCGCGGAGCGCCGCTGCGGCCGTGGTCGAGCGCCACTGGGGCCATCGTGGAGCAGCTCCGGGGTGATCGTGGAGGGGGTGCTGCCACGTTGAAGGTGCACCGGGAGGAGGGACCTCCCGCCCAGGAGGTGAGGCAGATGTCGACCAGGACACCAGTCAGGCCCACCAGACACGACACGCACGCACCCGCCGTCCCGACGCGTGTCACCGGACCCGCTCCCGCTCCGCGATCGTCCCGCTTCTGGACACTGATCGCGATCGCAGCGGTGGTCGTCACGGCCGCCGTCATCGCGGCGCTGCTGTGGCTGACCCCCGAGGCCGACACCGGCTCCGAGCAGTCGCAGGCGGAGTTCTCGACCGTTGCACGGCTGGAGGAGCAGGCGCGGCAGGAGCGCGCCGACTTCGCCACGACCGCACGGCTGGAGGCCCAGGCACAGCAGGAACGGGCCGACTTCGCCACGACCGCACGGCTAGAGGCCGAGGCAGCGGCGGCGGAGCAGGCGCGGCAGGAACGGGCCGACTTCGCCACGACCGCACGGCTGGAGACTGAGGCGTCGGCGTACGTCCAGGCCCGTGCCGAGCAGGCCGAGGGCGCCCGCTGGATCGCCCAGGCGGATCACTACGAGCAGCTGCGGCAGGCGCGAGCCAACGCCGCCTCCACCGCACGGCTCGACGGGCTGGCGCAACGCGAGCTCGGACGGTGACCACGACGCGGCACGACCGCCGGGGCCTCGGGTCCCGGGCGGACGTGCCGCGGCTCGGCCGAGTGACACACCGGCGATCACAACCCGGACAGGGAGGTCATCATGGACCGCGCCTCGCGTCTGGCCCCGATGGTCGCTCTGCTGCTGTGTCTCCCGGCCACGGTGGCGGGGCCCGCACCCACCGAT
>JAWOCZ010000285.1:0-4080 GCA_046483565.1 Nitriliruptoraceae bacterium | reverse complement strand
GTGGTCACCACCGAGTTCCGCCACGGCACCATCGGCCACACCCTGCAGCTCACCCCGAGCCGAACCCGGGTGCTCACCGCCAAGCTCGCCGCCGGCGGCATCTACGGCGCACTGTTCTACCTCGCCGCGGTCGTGCTCGTCACCGGGCTGTTGCTGATCGCCACGGTCGGCCAGGGCGTGACCCTCGAGTGGGACGCCATGATCGGCACCGCACTGGCGGGCAACCTGCTGGCCATGACGCTCACCGCCACCCTGGGTGTCGCCATCGGCGCACTCGTCCGCAGCCAGGTCGCGGCCATCACCGGCTCGCTGGTCTGGATGCTCATCGTCGAGAACCTCGCCGCAACGATCGACTACCGCATCGGCCGGTGGTTGCCGTTCCAGGCACTCAACGCCATCTTCGCCACCGACGAAGCACGCACCGCCAGTGACGTCGCGCCGCTCGCCCCCGAGCTCGGCCTGACCGTGTTCCTCACCTACGTCCTGCTCGCAACCCTGGCCGCCGGCGTACTGATGACCAGACGCGACGTCTGACCGGTGCGAACGAGGTCCCGAAACGCCCGTCCGCAAAGGCCGGCGTCCGTGCGCTGCTGGTCGCCGAGGACTCGCCATGCTCTCTCTGGGCGGCTACCCAGCGGCACTCCCCGGACGACGACCCACGGAAACAACCGAGGAGCCGCAGAACTGCGGTGGCACCCGACGAGAGGCGTCTCCATGTTCCGCATCCTGCGCCCGCCGCACGGTCGTGTCCTCCTGGCAGGGGTGCTGGCCGTCGTGCTCGCCGGCTGCGTCAACCCAGCCTCGGATCGCCTCGCCGAGCTGCCAGTGCTGACCACCGTCCCGGACGGGGTCGAGGTGATCGAACGACGCAGCGGGACCGAGATCGGCGGCTGGCCCAGTGCGGGCCCGCAGGCGCAGGTCTCCTACCGCGTCGTCAGAGGCGATCCGGAGGAGGTCTTGGAACAGATCCGCGAGATCGCACTCGACAGCGGCTGGGACCTCGAACCGGACGGCTCCCTCCGGGGCAGTCTCGAGACGGATGACGGGCTGGCGCGGTTCTCGGCCTTCAACCGTTCGACCACCGACGAGGTGATCGTCTCCGTCTGGCTGTAGACGCCCGGTGCGGCTGCCGCCCGGCGACGTGCAACCCGTGCGTCCGTGCCGAGACGGGGTGCCCGGGCAGCTCGAGGACGTCGGCACCCACCTGCGCCGGGCCGTCAGCGATCAGCCCGCGCCGGATACCAGGCCGTCCTCGCGGCGCGAAGGACCGCCGTCCGATCTGCACCGTCGGAACCCGGTCGCGGGCATCATCCGCTCGCCCATCGGTGACGTGCCTGCTCGGCGGCCTCTGAACCCCGGTCGATCGGCAGCTCTCATCCGCCATCGGTGGCGTGCGTGTGGCCGTCTGCCCGCGAAGGCGGGTCAGGGGCCTCGATGCGCGCCAGGATCGCGCCGCAGAGCCGGTCCAGTTCGTCGACTTCGTCGGGTTCGAACCCGTCGAACACCAACCGGCGGACCGCCGCCGCGTGGCCAGGGGCGGTCGCGACGACCTGGTCCCATCCGAGTTCGGTGAGCACGGCCAGGGTGGCTCGCGCGTCATCGGGGCAGGGCCGCCGGGTCACCCACTCGCGCTTCTCGAGGCGGGAGACGACGTGCGAGAGCCGCGACAGCGAGGCGTTGGCCTGCGAGGCGAGCTGGCTCATCCGCAGTGTGTGGTCGGGCGCTTCGCTGAGCAGGGCCATCGCCCAGTACTCGAAGTAGCTCATCCCGGCATCACGCTGCAGCTGCGCTTCGAGTTCGCTTGGCAGCCTGAGGATCACCGTAGCCAGCTGCCGCCAGGCGTGCTGTTCGCCGTCATCGAGCCATCGCGGCTCGTCACCGCCGGCCCCTCCCACCTCGGGCGACGACACCGTGACCGTCGGGGCGTCTTCAGGCATCGGCGGACCTCCGGAGGTGCTCATGTGGACCGTCCAGCAGCATGGCGCACGGCTCCCGCGACCTCCGCCCCCACCACAGGGCCAGGCAGGGGCCGATCACGACCGGTCGGTGGCAACGTCCTCAGGGAGCTCCCAGCCGGTGCGGACACCGGACCACCTGGCGGTCTCCGCGTCCAGGTCGGGCCGCTCGACCGGGGCCTGGTTCCCATAGGCGCCCCACTCGTCTCTGGGAAGCTCGTCTCTGGGAAGCATCCACCTGACTTCGACCTCGTTGCCATCCGGGTCGGCGCCGTAGCGACGAACAACACCGCGTGGTGCAGACGGACGGCAGAGAAAGGCATGACAGCGGGGTTCAGGCGTTCTTGGTGGCGGAGATCTCGAACTCCAGGGTGACCTTCTCAGAGACGAGCACACCACCGGCCTCGAGAGCGGTGTTCCAGTTCACGCCCCAGTCCTTGCGGTTGACCTGCGTGGAGCCCTCGAACCCGACACGGGTGTTGCCCCACGGGTCGACGACGGCACCGGCGTATTCCAGGTCGATGGTGACAGGCTTGGTGACCCCGCGCAGGGTGAGGTCGCCGGTGACGCGGTAGTCGGTGTCGCTGAGCTGCTCGACGGTGGTCGAGGTGAAGCGCAGCTCGGGGTAGGTCTCCATGGAGAAGAAGTCGTTGCTCTTGAGGTGGGCATCGCGGTCGGCGTTGCGAGTGTCGATGGACGCGGCTTGGATCGTGAGCTCGGCGGCGGATGCTGATGGGTCCGCGCCGTCGATCGTGAGGGTGCCGGTGAAGTCGTTGAAGCCGCCGCGGACCTTGGTCACCATCGCGTGGCGGGCCACGAAGCCCACCCGGCTGTGGCTCGGGTCGATGGTGTAGGTGCCGGTCAGCTGCTCGGTCTCGGTGCTGGTCTGGGTCGTCACGTCGGTACTCCTGATCGTTGCTGCGCCCAACCTTTTGGTTGAAGCATCAATAAAAACCTACCAGACAAAGTTGCGGTGTCAACTAACCCCCTGCCACGGACAGCAGCGGTCCACGCCGAGCTCCGTCGACGCTTGGGATCAGGAACGCTCGAGCTCGACTTCGCCGCTGGTGGCGACATGGACCTCGACAAGGAAGGGGAACTGACGCGCGCAGCCATCCTCGACCACCTCGACGGAAAGGTCAGCGACGGGTAGGGATGCGCCCCAGTGGTCCCCCACATGGCTCCCGGACCGTCACCGGCCGACCGGGGCGGCTTCTCCGTCGCCTATGGCAGGGACGACGGGCCCGGCTCCGGTCCGCTTCCGGATCCGCGCGACCGCGAGGACGACCGGGATCATGACGACGATGGCGAGGGTCTCGGTCAAGGCGGTCTCTCCGACCCAGGCGGCAGGGCCGTCGAGGTCGAGGCGGACGAATGCGGGTACGCCGCCCTCGATGTTGAACAGCCCGGTCGCGCCGACGTTGAAGGTCCAGTGCAGCCCGATGGAGAGAGCGAGCTGGCCGGTCACCACGTACGGGATGGCGAGCAGGAGCCCGGCGAGGGTGAAGTGCAGGTACTGCATGCCGGTCAGCTCCTCCCCGTGGAAGTGCGCGAAGATGACCGATGACACCACAACGGCGGCCGCGACCGGGAGCCCGTGAGCCCATCGAGCCAGCCAGCGGGGCGTCCGCAACTGCCGGAGCCGGTCGAAGCCCTCGGTGAGGTTGATGATCAGGTAGCCGCGGAAGAGCACCTCCTCGAGGACCGCCACGGCGGCGTAGGTGAGGACCAGGATCGCGAAGGTCGCGGCGAAGCCGCCATCGTCGCCGACCCGCCAGTCGACGACCTCGGCCCAACCAGCGGCGAGGTACACGACCAGGACGCCACCGGTCAGCACCAGCCCGAGCAGGGCACCGATAGCCGCGTCGAACGCGGCGTGACGGTCGGTGCGCAGCCCGAGCGTGCGGAACCGTCGGCGGTCCAGGTACCGGGTAGGCAGCCAGGCAGCCAGCAGCCCGACCACCAGGATCGCGAACGCGGCGGCCAGGCGTTGCCCCTGGCCGGTGAACAGGGTCTCGACAAGGGCCATCGTGACGATGGTCAGCACCAGGTACACCGCGAGCATCACGACGATGCGCCAACCGGCGCGTAGCCGGCTGTCTTCGGGGTTGCGCAGCGGCCACAG
>JAWOCZ010000153.1:0-5848 GCA_046483565.1 Nitriliruptoraceae bacterium | reverse complement strand
GTCTTCGACGCGCCGCTGCTGGCGCGGCTGCGGCTGTCCGGCAAGCGGCTGGTGTTCCTCGTGGAGGCGCTCGCCGACCTCGCCGAGCGTCGCGAGGTGCACCTGGCGCGCGGGTCCCCCGTCGAGGTGCTCGCGGGGCGGGCGCTGGCGACCACCTTCGCCCCGGTCCCGGGCTGGCGGCGCCGCTCGGCGGCCCTCGACGCCGCGGCGCTGCACCCGTGGCCCTGGCTGCGCCGGCCCCACGGCGGTTCCGCGGCCTCGTTCAGCGCCTGGCGGAAGGCCGCCGACCGTTCGAGGCGGTGACCCACCCCGGGAGTTGCGGGCCACCTCGGCCGCTGGCCGCACCGCGGACCCCGCGCCCGGCTGAGGAGCCGTAACCTCGCCGTCAACGTCACCAGCCGTCCAGGGGCCCGACGGCCCCGGATCTCCTCCTGAGCGCTCCCGTCCGTGCCGAGGTCCCCATGCAGGGCAACACCACGTTCCGCCACCAGGGTGCCGCCATCCTGTCCGTCGAAGCGGTCGAGGCTCCCATCGTCGTCCCGTCGTCGCAGTTCGACGAGGCGCTCTCGGCGACCTACGAGCGCCTGGGTCTGCGCGCCGGTCTCCTCGAGGAGGTCGCGGGCGTCGTCGAGCGGCGCTGGTGGCCCGAGGACGTCACCTACGCCGACGCCGCCGCCATGGCCGGTGAGCGCGCGATCGAGGCGGCGGGCATCGACCGGGCGGAGATCGGCTTGCTGATCGACACCTCCGTGTGCCGCGCGCACCTGGAGCCCTCGGCGGCGGTGGACGTGCACCGCCAGCTGGGGCTGTCGAGCGCCTGTCTCAACTTCGACCTCGCCAACGCCTGCCTCGGGTTCGTCAACGCGATGCACCTGGCCGCCACGATGATCGACGGTGGCCAGATCCGCTACGCGCTCATCGTCGACGGCGAGGGCAGTCGCGAGCTGCAGGAGACCACCCTGGCCCGGCTCGCCGGCGAGGAGACCACGGTCGCCGACGTCTTCTCCGAGTTCGCCTCCCTGACGCTGGGCTCCGGCGGGGCGGCGATGGTGATGGGCGCGAGCGAGGACCACCCCGAGGGCCACCGGCTGATCGGCGGTGAATCCCGTGCGGGCACCGGCTTCAACGACCTGTGCATCGGCACGATCGACCACATGCGCACCGACACCAAGGCGCTGTTGGAAGCGGGGCTGGAGGTCGCCGACGCCACCTGGATCACCGCCCGCGACAACGGCTGGGACTGGGGCAACGCCGAGCACTACATCCTGCACCAGATCTCCTCGGTGCACACCCAGCTGATGTGCAAGCAGATCGGCATCGACCCGGAGCGGGTCCCGCTGACCTTCCCCTACCTCGGCAACATCGGCCCGGCGTCGATCCCGACCACCCTCGCGCTGCACCAGGAGCACATCCGTCCCGGCGACACGGTCGTCATCGGGGGCATCGGCTCCGGCATCAACACCCTGGCCAGCGAGATCCTGTGGTGATCGCCGCCACACCGCCCCCGCCGGGGCTGCCGGGACTCGATCCGGGCTGGTCCCGCCTGGTCACCGCAGCCGACGCCGACGGCGAACAGCGCACCTGGCACGTGCTCGACACCGGCGTGGACGACCCCGACCCCGACGCCGCGCACGGCACGATCCTGTGCGTCCACGGCAACCCGACCTGGTCCTACGCGTTCCGCGAGGTGCTGGCGGCACCGCCGGCGGGCTGGCGGGTGCTCGCCGCCGACCACCTCGACATGGGGTACTCGGAGCGCACCGGCACGCAACGTCGGCTGGCCCGCAGGATCGACGACCTCGGGCGGCTGACCGCCGCGCTCGAGCTGGACGGGCCCGTCGTCCTGCTGGCCCACGACTGGGGTGGGCCGATCGCGCTCGGATGGGCGCTGGCCCACCGCGAGCAGCTCGCCGGCATGGTGCTCACCAACACCGCGGTCCACCAGCCCGAGGACGCGCCGGCGCCGGGACTGATCCGCAGCGCCCGCGTCCCGGCGATGATCGACAGCGTCACGGTCCGCACGCCGACGTTCCTGCGCGGCGCCACGGCGCTGGCCCGCCCGCGGCTGTCCGCGGCCGTGCGTGACGCCTACGCCGCCCCCTACATGAGCGCCGAACGGCGGGAGGCGATCGGCGGGTTCGTCCGCGACATCCCGCTGGAGGACGGCCATCCCAGCGCTGCGAGCCTCGACGCGATCGCCGACGGGCTCGGCGTGCTCGAAGACGTGCCGACGCTGCTGTTGTGGGGACCCCGGGACCCCGTGTTCTCGGACCGGTACCTGCACGATCTGGAGGCACGGCTCCCCCACGCCGACGTCCACCGCGTCGAAGGCGCCAGCCACCTCACCCCCGAGGACATCGACCTGGCCGCTGCGCTGCGCCGCTGGGTGCCGGCCCGCATCGACGCTGGTCGGGCCGGAGGGGCCGGGGGGGCCGCAGGGGCCCGAGGGGCCGGAGGGGCCGGAGGGGCCGCAGCGGCCGGGGGGGCCGGAGGGGCCGGAGGGGCCCAGGCCGCGACCCACGCCGAGACCGAGACCGCCACCCAGGGCGACGCCGATGCCGCGACCCACGCCGAGACCGCGGCGGAGAGCGAGACCGCCGACGGGGCGACCCGCACGCCGCTGTGGGCCGCGCTGGCCGACCCGGCTCGCAGCGCCACCGACGCGATCGTGGAGCCGGTGACCGGCGGAAGCGGCGAAGCCACCGAGGTACGACGGGTGAGCTTCGCTGCGCTCGCTGCCGACGTCCACGCGCTGGCCGCCGGCCTGCACGCCCACGGGGTCCAGCCCGGCGACCGGGTGGCCTCGCTGGTGACGCCGGGGCGGGAACTGGCCACGCTGCTGTACGCGTGCTGGCGTCTCGGTGCCGTGGTGGTGGTCGCCGATGCCGGCCTCGGCGCGAAGGGACTGAGCCGTGCGCTGCGCAGCGCCGCCCCAGCCCACCTCGTCGGGGTACCTCGGGCGCTGGCGGCCGCGGCCGCGCTGCGCTGGCCCGGCCGTCGCATCGCCGCCGGCACCCCGTCCAGAGCGCTACGTCGCAGCGCCGGCGTCGAGGCATCGCTCGACCAGCTGCTCGAGCAGGGCCGACGGCTCGTCGCCCGCGGCCCGGGCCCCCTCGTCCACGGCCAGGACCTGGCCATCACCGGCCCCGACCCCCGTCTGGGCAGCGAGGCCGACGCGGTCCTCCCACCGCCGCCCCCCGCCGACGCCGAGGCGGCGATCGCCTTCACCTCCGGCTCGACGGGCCCGGCCAAGGGGGTCGTCTACCGCCACCGGCAGCTCGAGGCCCAACGGGACGCGCTGCGCCGCACCTACGCGATCACCGACCAGGACCGGCTGGTGGCGGCCTTCGCCCCCTTCGCCCTGTACGGCCCGGCCCTCGGGATCACCTCGATGGTCCCGGACATGGACGTGACCGCCCCGGCCTCGCTCACGGCCACCTCGCTGTCCGAGGCAGTGGCCGCGGTCGGAGCGACCCTGGTGTTCGCCTCGCCGGCGGCGCTGACCAACGTGGCCCGCACCGCGGTGACGCTGCGCGGCGAGCACCGCAGCGCGCTGGCCGGCGTGCGCACCCTGCTGTCGGCAGGCGCCCCGGTCCCGGCGCCGCTACTGCGCCGCCTGGCCGCGGTGGTCCCGAACGCGGCCGCGCACACCCCCTACGGCATGACGGAGTGCCTGCCGGTCGCCGACATCGACCTCGCCACGATCGAGGCGGTCGGCCCCGGCAACGGCGTCTGCGTCGGTCACCCGGTCCCCGGGGTCGAGGTCGCCATCAGCCCGCTGGACGCCGACGGCGCCGCGACCGGGGCCCTGACCCGCGCCGCCGAGGTCACCGGCGAGGTGTGCGTCGCCGCTCCCCACGTCAAGGACCGCTACGACCGGCTGGCGCTCACGGAGCTGACCTCCTCGCGGGACCTCGGCTGGCACCGCTCCGGGGACGTCGGCCACCTCGATGCGGCGGGGCGGATCTGGATCGAGGGCCGGCTCGCCCACCTGATCACGACCACCGCAGGGGCGGTCACGCCGGTCGGGATCGAGCAGCGGGTCGAGGCGATCGAGCACATCGAGCTGGCAGCGGCGGTCGGCGTCGGTCCGCCGGGGACCCAGCAGGTGGTCGTGGTGGTTGCGACCGACCCGGCCCCCACCGCCTGGCAGCTGGCGCCGCTCAGCCTGGTCGACCGGGTCCGGGCGGCGGTGCCTGCCGTGGATGTCGCGGCCGTCCTGGTGGTTCCGAAGCTCCCGGTCGACATCCGTCACCAGTCCAAGATCGATCGGGCCCAGCTCGCGCGCGAGGCGGCGACGATGCTGGCCGGTCGCGGTCTCGGAGGTCGGGGTCCGGACGAGCGCCATCGCAGCGGGGGTCATCGCAGCGGGGGTCAAACCGACGCTGCGCCTGGCGACGCCACCGACGGTCCCGCCGAGGAACGGAGCGGCGCGTGAAGGTGCTGGTGACCGGTGCCAGCGGGATGCTGGGCAGGGCGACGGCGGTGGCGCTGGCGACCCGCGGCGACGAGGTCACCGTGCTGCAGCGCCGCCCCTCGGGCCTCGCGGAGCAACCGCCGATGCGCGAGGGCGGGCCCCGGATCCGTGAGGTGCTCGGCGACATCGCCGACGCCGAGGTGGTCCGGCCGGCAGCGGCCGGCCAGGACGGCATCGTGCACCTCGCGGCCCGGGTCGGCGTGGTCGGTACGGCCGAGGACTTCGAGCGCGCCAACGTCGACGGCACGCTGGAGGTCGTCGCGGCTGCCCGCGCCGGGAACGTCCCCCGGCTCGTGCACGTCTCGACCCCCTCCGTCGCCCACGCCGGGGAACCGTTGGTGGGTGCCGGTGCGGACCCGGCTGACCCCAGCCGCACGATCGGTCATTACGCCCGCACCAAGGCGCGGGCCGAGCAGATCGCCCTGGGGGCGGCGGACGGCTTGGGGGTGGTCGCGATCCGCCCACACCTGGTCTGGGGCCCCGGCGACACCCAGCTCGTGGGCCGGATCGTGGCACGTGCCCGCGCGGGACGCCTCGCGCTCATCGACGACGGGGCCGCCCTGATCGACACGACCTACGTGGACAACGCGGTGGACGCCCTGGTGGCGGCCCTCGACCGAGTCGAGGACGACGAGGTGTGCGGCCGCGCCTTCGTGGTGTCCAACGGCCAGCCACGCACGGTGGCGGAGCTCCTGGCCCGCATCTGTCGGGCGGCGGGTCTGCCCGCACCGCAGCGGCACGTGCCGCTGCGCGTCGCCCACGCCGGCGGCGCCGTCGCCGAGCGGGTGTGGGCACGGCTGCACCTGGCCGACGATCCGCCGATGACCTCCTTCCTGGCCGAGCAGCTGGCGACCGCCCACTGGTTCGACCAGCGCGCGGTGCGAGCGGCGCTGGACTGGCAGCCACGGATCGGGCTCGAGGAGGGCTTCGATCGGCTCGCGGCGTGGTTCGCGACCGAGCCCACCGCCTGACCGCCTGCCGCCGCCTGCCCGCCGCACCCGTGGCGATCGCCGGACGGCCGCCGGGGAGCCGCCGGGGAGCCGCCGGGGAGCCGCCGGGGACGCGAACCGGCCACACCTGACCGGCTTCCGACCCCAAGCCGACCACCTGGCTCCGCCGGGGACGCGAACCGGCCACACCTGACCGGCTTCCGACCCCAAGCTGACCACCTGGCTCCGCCGGGGACGCGAACCGGCCACACCTGACCGGCTCCCGACCCCAAGCCGACCGCGCCGGCCACGCGCGACCGCGCCGGCCACGCGCGACCGCGTTCCGGCCCTGTCTGCCCGCCGCACCCGTGGGGATCGCCGGGCGGCCGCCGGGGACGCGAACCGGCCACACCTGACCGGCTTCCGGCCCCAAGCTGACCAC
>JAWOCZ010000090.1:0-10405 GCA_046483565.1 Nitriliruptoraceae bacterium | reverse complement strand
GCGCCCCGGCTGGTGGAGCCTCGCCGCTGCGCTGGCCGCCGGTGTCGTCGGCGTCGTCGCGTTGACCGAGAAGAAGACGGACACGCTCATCGGGTCCGTGGCCGCCCTGGCACTGGTCCCGGCCGGTGCGGCGGCCGGCATCACCGCGCTCGCGGGCGATATGGATCGGACGCTTGGCGGGTTGCTGCTCCTCGGCATCAACTTCGCCATGATCGTCGCGATGGGGATCGTCGTGCTGGCCGTGGTCCGCCGAGAAGCCGCGCCGCTACCGCTTGCGATCGCCGTCGTGCTCGTCGCGACCATCGCCGTTCTCCTGTTCATCGCGCGCGTCACGGGCGTGACGCCTGGGCAGCCAACGGGGATCCTGGCGTCCTAGTGTCCGCCGGATGCACGCGCTGCAGCGCCTGCCGGTGCGCCTGTCGGTGCGCCTGTCGGTGCTACTGGGGCAGCGAGAAGGTGCGCACGCCGTCTCCTCATCCCTCAGCGCCCGGCGTGGCTCGAGGTCGAAGAGCCCGCCGTTTCGAGGTCGAGCAGCAGCCGCTTGCGCCTCAGCCCCCCGGCGTACCCGGTGAGGGTGCCGTCGGCGCCGACGACCCGGTGGCAGGGCACGATCACGGCGATCGGGTTGCGTGCATTGGCGAGCCCGACCGCGCGGGCTGCCCGCGGCGAGCCGATCGCGGCGGCGAGCTCGCCGTAGGTCCGCGTCTGGCCGTACGGGATGGCGCGTAGCGCTTCCCAGACCTGTTGCTGGAAGGCCGTGCCTTCGGGACCCAGGGGGAGGTCGAAGACGCGGCGTTCGCCGGCGAAGTACTCCTCGAGCTGACGGCGGACCGCCACGAACGGCGCGGCCTCGTCGTCACGGGGCCCGAAGCCGGAGGTGTCGGGCAGGTGGTGCTGCGCATCCATGTACAACCCGACCAGCCTGCCGTCGGCCGCGACCAGGCGCAGCGGACCGATGGGTGAGTCGACGACGGTCTGTGCGCGCGCCGTCCTGGTCGGGGTGGTGGTCGGGGTGGTGGTCGGCGCGGTGTACATGGAGCTTCCGTTCCGTGTCGGGTCGGTCCGTGGTGGGTCGTTCCGTGTCGGGTCGGTCACGCGGCGTTCGCCCCGCCGGTCTGGTCCGGGCCGCGGTTGCTGTCGTGGTCGAGGGTCGCCCACAGATGCTGCACGGCGTAGGCCCGCCAGGGGCGCCAGGCATCTGCACGTCGCGACAGCGCCGCCGGGGTCGGTGGGAGGCCGAGCTGCTCGGCGGCGAGCCGCACCCCAAGGTCGGTGGGCGGGAACGCGTCGGGGTCGCCGAGGCCGCGCATGGCGATCACCTCCACCGTCCACGGTCCGAGGCCGGGCAGCCTGAGCAGCTGCGCCCGGGTGTGGTCGCGGTCCGTGCCCGGTCCCAGGTCGATGCGACCGTCGGCGAGCGCGGTGACCAGGCCGGTCAGCGCCGCCCGGCGACTGCGCGGCATGCGGAGCCGATCCGGGTCCAGACCGGCGAGTGCGTCCGGGGTCGGGAACAGGTGGGTCAGGCCTCCCTCCGGATCGTCGACCGGTTCGCCGTGGTCCTGCACGAGCCGGCCGGCGTGGGTGCGTGCCGCCGAGGTCGACACCTGCTGGCCGAGCACGGCCCGGACGGCGAGCTCCTCGGCGTCGACGCTGCGCGGGATGCGTCGGCCGGGTCCCGCCGTGACGAGATCGGCCAGCGACGCGTCCGCGGCGAGGTGGTGGTCCACGGCAAGAGGATCCGCATCGAGGTCCAGCAGCCGGCGGCAGCGGCCCACGACGGCTGTCAGGTCGCGGACATCGCTCAGGCGTAGCCGGCAGACGATGTGATCGACGGCGGGCTGCAGCGCGACGATGCCGTGGCCGTGGGGGAGGCGCAGGGTCCGTCGGTAGGCACCGTCCCGCCACTCCTCGACCCCGGGAACCGCCGTCGCGACCAGGTGTCCGAACAGGTTGTCGAAGGTGAAGGGCAGCCGGAGCGGGAGGCGCAGCGTGATGGCGCCTGTCCTCACGCCCGTCCCGCGCGAGCCTCGGACACGCCGGCGGAGCTCCCCCGGGGAGGTGTCGAACACCGCGCGGAAGGTGTCGTTGAAGCTGCGGATGCTCCCGAAGCCGGCGGCGAACGCGACCTCGCCGAACGGCAGTGTCGTGGTCTCGACGAGCACGCGGGCCGTCTGGGCCCGGTGCGCCCTGGCCAGCGCCAGGGGACCAGCGCCCAGCTCCGCTCGCAGCTGACGTTCGATCTGTCGGGTGCTGTACCCGAGCCGCCGTGCCAGACCACCCACACCCTCGCGATCCACGATCCCGTCAGCGATCAGGCGCACGGCCCGTGCGGTCACGTCCGCGCGCGGATCCCAGGCAGGCGATCCGGGGCTCGCATCCGGTCGGCAGCGCTTGCAGGCCCTGAACCCCGCTCGCTGTGCCGACGCCGCCGAGGGATGGAACGCCACGTTGCCGGGATCGGGTGTCACGGCCGGGCAGCTGGGGCGGCAGTAGATGCCGGTCGTCCGCACGGCGGTGACGAACCACCCGTCGAAACGGGGGTCGCGGGCGCGGACGGCCCGCAGACAGCGTTCGTGGTCGGTGTGCATGGCCGCAGTATCACCGGCCTCGGGTGTTCGAGCTAGCAGGAACGCGACATGGACCTGCACGCGCCCGCCAGCAGGGATCACGGCGATGGACGGACCGCTTGGAGTTCGACGTCCACCCGGAACGTGCAGGTGCGGTCGGTGACGCCGGTCTCGATGTCAGGTCACGTCGGGTTGGTCCGCGGTCGTGCCGGGCGTGCCTGCCAGGCACCGGACGAGCAGGCTGATCGCGGCGTGCAGGCGGTCGGCGCCGCCGCCATCGTCAGGTCGTATGACCAGCTGGTAGTAGCCGGCACCGTTGATGAGGTCCACGATGATGTCGGGGTCGGTGTCGGGCGGGATCTCCCCGCGATCTATGGCTCGCCGGATCGCACGGACCATGGGGGCCCGCCGATGTGACACGTGACGTTCCCAGGCCAGGGCGCGGAAGTCCGGGTCGTGCAGGCCGAGACCGATGCGGAGCACGGTGAGCTTGCGCCCCAGCGTGGTGGTCTCCACCGCGGTCGAGGCCGTGTCGGACAGGGCGGTCAGGTCTCCGCTGAGGCTGCCGGTGTCCACATCGTCGATGGGGCTACGGACGGAGTTCAGCGCCGCGGCGAGGACCTCCTCGATGCGCTCATGCCGACGGTAGAGCGAGGTCCGTGAGATGCCGGCGGCCTCGGCGACCTGCACCATCGTCATCTCGTTGGCGGGGACGCCGTCTTCGAGGAGCTCGATGACCGCGTGTGCGACGGCATCGTCGATGGAGGGGTCACGCGGACGCCCCGGCGGGCGCGTCGCCGGGGCGTCGGTCGAGGTGGAGCGTTGGCCCTGTCGGATCATCGATGGTCCTGGACGAGGCGGGAACGCAGCGTGGCTTCCACGCTAGCGTCGAGGCCGGCGTCCCGGAGGGGTCCGAGCGGGGAGCCGTGGCTCGCGTCGAGGTCGTCCAGACAGGTCTGCATCGCTGCCGCGGGGGCGTCGAGGAGGACGCCCGGCAGTAGGTCCTCGAGCGACGACAGGTCGGGGTAGTCGCGCTCCTCGGGTGCATCGTCGTTGGTGTGGTCACCTCCCCGGATCGGCCGGCTGAGGAGGCCGTCGACCGTTGCCAGCAGCGCCGGCATGTTCGCGGCGGTGGCCGCGTAGTCCTCCACGATGAGCGGGCGTGGAACCTCGATGGCGGTGAGCAGCAAGGCGACGAGGACCCCCGTGCGGTCCTTGCCGGCGACGCAGTGCACGAGCGTGCCTCGCGGCTCGTCGGCGATCCGCTCCAGGGTGTCGCGCAGCTGCGTGGCGCTGCTCCGGATCCCTTCGGCGTAGACGCGGCCCAGCTCCTCAGGGGTCCGCGGCAGCGCCGTCAGCTCATCGGCGAACTCGGCACCGGTGGGCATGATGCCGAACTCGACGTAGGTGCGCAGCCGTTCGGTCCGCTCGGGCAGCAGCGCGAGGCCGAAGAGCTGCTCCTCCTCGGCGCTGCGCAGGTCGACGACGAGTCCGATGTCGTCCAGGATCCCGGTGACCTCGCGCGGTTGCACCACGGAGAGATCGTCGCTGCGCAGCAGGCGCCCGGGATGAACGGTGGTGCCGTGACGTGTGGGGGTCCCACCGAGGTCGCGGAGGTTGACGGGGTGGGCACGCAGGATGCGGTCGCTGTCGACGGTGTGTGCGGGCACGGTTGCTCCTGTCGGTGGGGGGCTGGTCACGCGGCCGTGGCGGTCAGGTGAGTCGGCCCCGCAGGTAAGCGGAGAGCCGATCGATGAGGGTGACCATGACCACGATGGACAGCACGATCGCCATCAGATGGCCGAAGTCGTACATCCGCATGGCGGTCGTCAGTTCGAGGCCGATGCCGCCGGCGCCGACGAGTCCGAGGATCGTCGCGGCGCGGACGTTGCCCTCCCAGAGCAGCAGGGTGTAGCTCGCGAGCAGTGGTGAGGCCTGGGGCAGCATGGCGAAGACGACCGTCTGCGCTTTGTTGGCGCCGACCGCCTGCAGGGCCTCGACGGGCTTCGGGTCGATGGCCTCGATCGCCTCGGCGTAGATCTTCCCGACGGTCCCGAAGGACCCGAGCGCCAGCGCCATGATGCCGGCGAATGGTCCGAGTCCGACCGCGGAGACGAAGATGAGTGCGAACACGAGCTCCGGTATCGAGCGGAGGATGTTGAGGAGGAACCTGGCGGTGAGGTAGACGGGACGGCTGGCGATGTTGTCGGCCGCCGCGAAGGCGAGCAGCAGGGATCCGATCGATCCCAGGATCGTGCCGATGATGGCCATCTGCAGGGTCTCCATCAGCAGCGCGAAAACGCGCCCCATCTGGGAGAAGTCCGGTGGCCACATCCTCGCCAGGAAGTCCGCGATGTTGGGGAGGCCGTTGGCGAGCGCGCTCCCGCTGAAGCCGCTGCCGTCCACGGACCAGGCCACCGCACCCACCAGGACAGCGACGGTCAGGACCCGCCTGCTGGTGATGCGTGGCCATGGTGAGGACAGTTCCTCGATCCGGTTCGTCTGGCTGGGGTCGGGGTCGCGCCGATCACTCGGTGCCGTACTCGTCGGCGTAGCCATAGGTTCGCCGCACCTCCTCATCGGTGAAGTCGTGGCTCGGGCCGTCGAAGACGACCTTGCCGTCGGAGAGCGCCACCACGCGGTCAGCGAAGCGACGGGCGAGCGCCACCACGTGCAGCGACGCGATCACGGGGATACCGCGCTCGCGGGCGAGCCGGCGCAGGTCCTCGAGGACGGATCCCGCGAGCTTGGGATCGAGGGAGGCCACGGGCTCATCGGCGAGCACGATGCTGGGCTGCTGCATCAGCGCGCGGGCGATCCCGACCCGCTGCTGCTCGCCGCCGGACAGGTGCCGGACCTGCTGCGTCGCACGGGGGAGCAGCCCGATCTGTCCGAGCAGCTCCAGGGCGCGACGACGTTGCTCACGGGAGAAGCGGTAGGCGAGCGAAGGCACGACCCGGGAGTCCGGGAGGCCGCCGACCAGCACGTTGGTCAGCGCCGACAGCCGTGGGACCAGGTTGAACTGCTGGAAGACGAACCCGACGTCGCCGCGCAGGCCGCGCAGCTCATCGCGACCGAGACCGGGCAGGGTGCGGCCGGCCACCTCCAGCGTTCCACGGGTCGGTTCGACGAGACCGTTGATGGAGCGGAGGAACGTCGACTTGCCCGAGCCGGAGTGGCCGAGCAGTGCGATGAACTCGCCGTCTCGGACCTCGAGATCGACGCCGTCGAGGGCGTGGATCTCGCCGAAGTGCACCGCGAGATCGCGGGCGCGAACGACCGTGGCAGCCGGGTTACCCGCGGTCACGATCCGTGCGAAGGCGGGGTCGTCGCGGGGCAGGGTCACCCTCGGCTTCGCGAGGTCGGACTGGTGTTCGCGCCCGGTGACCCCGGGCTCGCGAGGGATGCGGTCGTCGACCCGGTTGGACGGATCGTGACTCGTCATCGGACGTCGTCCAGGGACACCCCGACCGACTCCATCACCGCGGTCAGCGGATCGAAGACCTCGTCGCCGGGTTCACGGATGGCGGGGGTACCGAACAGCAGCTCGAGGTCCTCGATCTCGGCGCCACGTGCGGGGAGTTCGTCGATGAGGGTCTGCCGCAGGTCGGCGTCGAGCCCGTCGCGGACGATCATCGTCACGCCGCCGACGGGGATGGGCCCGCTCTCGCCGATCACGCGCACCTCCTCGGGATCGAACACGTCGGCATCCTCGAGAAGATCGAGCACGATGTACCCGATGCCCGCTGCGTCGACCGAGCCCTGCAGCACACCGAACAGCGCCGAGTCGTGGCCGCCGGCGAAGGTGAACTCGTAGTCCTCATCGGCGACCAGGCCCTGCTCGACGAGGTAGCCGCGGGGCATGAAGTGCCCGGTCGACGAGCCGGCATCGACGAACGCGATGTTGCGCCCTCGCAGGTCGTCCAGGGTCGTGATGTCGCTGTCGGCGCGGACCACGATCGCGCTGGCGGGCAGATCGGCGTCGCCCGCTTCCCAGGCGAGGATGATGTCGAGGTCGGCTGACGCGCGGCCGATGGCGGTGGCGAAGGGGCTCAGGACGGCGACGTCGACGAAGCCGTTGCGCAGCGCTTCGACGACACCGAGGTAGTCGGCCGGGATCTGGGTCTCGACCTCCCGGCCGGTGATCTCCCCCACCAGGTCGGCGACGGGCTGGATGAGGTCGAGTTGCTCCGGGTCCTCGGCACCCGGAGGGAAGGCGAAGACGAGAGGCTCATCGTCCTCGGCCGGTGCTTCCTCGGCCTCGGTAGATGGCTCCTCGACGTCGCCATCGGTCGTGCCGTCCGATTCCGCGGCGTCGGCTGCGTCGTCCGATTGCGGGGACGCGGCCTGCTCGGCGGTGGGGTCCTCACTCGCGCAGGCGGCGAGCAGGAGCAGGGAAAGTGCCAGCGTCAGTGCCAGCACACGGGTGATCCGCACGTTGGTTCCTCCTCGGGAGCAGGTCGGTGGAGTGCGACCGAGGGATACGGAACACGATGTTCACAAACGCGTGCGGTCGAGAGGGTGGCATCCGGATGAACGTCGGCGGCCGGCCACGTGAACCGGCACCCGGTGTGCAGGTGGGCGGCTTCCCGCCACCTGCGGAGCACGACCCCGTGGGTCGAGACCGTGCGCATCCAGGAGATGAGGGCGAGACCGTGCGGCGACCCGTGGTCTCAGATCGGTACCGGACGGCCAGGGGCCGGTGGGTGGTCGAGCGACGTTACCGCCGGGTACGGCCGCAACGTCGCTCGCGTCGATCAGGTGTCGTCACCGCTGTTCTCCGCGACCGCGACCTCGCTGGCCAGGGCGAAGAAGGTCGGTGCCCACAGCCCGACGAAGATGCCGAACCGTTCCGCGTGAGCAGCATCGCCGGACTTCTTGGCGCCCCGCCAGGTGGCGATACTGGCGAAGATCGATGCGAAACCGAGGACCTGCAGGACATCGCTGGTGATCCCGAGTTGGTGCATCTGCTTGACGAGCATGGAGTGTCTTCCTCACGTTGGGGATGGGTGCCCTGGGTTCGGAAGGGGCCGGGTTCTGGACCATGACGATGTGCACCGCCCGCCGCCGCGCGGGCGAACGACCGGCCTGCCGTCCTCGGCGCCAGGAGCCGCAACGGCCTCCATGGGAACTCCAGCTAGACGCTCGAGGTCCCCGGTTCCGTATCGTCGTCGCGGACCCGACGACGCAGCTCCTCCATCAGGCGTCGGGCGACGCCCGGCGCCTCGTCACGTAGCCGCTCGAAGCCTGCTGGTTCGATGACGACTGCCTCGACCGGCGCATCCGAGGATGCGGTGACGGTCGCTGTTCGCCGTCCCGTCTCGTACTTCGAACGCCGGTCCTTCGGTGGCAACCACCAATCCAGGATCGCGGACTCACCCAGCACGGTGCCCGCTCCGAGGGTCGCCAGGGCCTCGGCCTCGTCCGTGACGACGACGGAACCGTCGACGATCAGGAACATCTCAGCACTCGGCGAATCCTGCTCGACGAGCACGCTTCCGGCGTCGTAGGTCCTCAGTGATGAGCGCTCGGCGAGGGTCTGGAGTTCCTTCTGCGAGCATCCCTCCAGCAGCGGGATGGTCTGCAGTCGTTGGGATGGCGTCTTCCTTCGCTTGAACACGATGCTCCTCTGGTCACGTCGCCGGGACCCTAGCGATGACCGGGTTGGCGTCAACTTGATGACTGGCTGCTGCCCAGGCGTGACGGCCGGGACGTAGCAGCCGGACGACTGTCCGCCTCGGCTCGGCGCGCGGGCTTCCTACGAGCCAGATCGGCAGCCGGGTCCCAGGGCGTTGTGGTGGAACACGAGCTCGGTGACGACGCGACCGTCACGCAGGTGCTCGGTCACCAGCTGCTCGACGTTGCCGGGACGGAGACCGGCGTACCAGGTGCCTTCGGGATAGACGACCGCGATGGTGCCTTTGGTGCAGATCTTGAGGCAGTCCACCTTCGCGACCGACACCGTGCTGCACAAGCCGTGTGCGGCGATCGCCTTCCGCAGCGCCTTGGCGACCTTCGGACCGCCGCAGTCGTCGTCGGTACAGACGAGGACGTGGCGCTCCATGGTGTCGAGCTGCGCCTTGCGGACACGCTTGGTCAACTTGTCGCTCATCTCGGCTCCCGGTCCAGGCCTACGGGCCTCCGGCCTCCAACCGTCAGGCCTCCCCACCCAGCCGCGACGACGGGTACGGGGCTGGCGGCGGGCGTGGCGGTGCCGGCCTTTCGACACGGTATCCGCCTGGCACCGGGCGCTCGCCGGCGCGGTCCGACGGCCACAACCCAGCGTCGAGCGCTGGGAGGTGCCGGGCGCCGTGGATGACCCGTTCCTCGTGATCCACGCGCCCTGCAGCCGAGCCGTGGCCGCGGCGTTGCGGGCCGGCAGCCAGGTTGTCGGTAACGTTGGCAGCGACCATCGGGAGGGGTCACCTGGTCGCCCTCGGGAGGGGCGTCAGGTCACCCATGGGGAGGGTCATCCACGTGCCACGGATCGATGAGCTCGATCTGCCCGTGATCGGGTTGGATGCCCTCGACGGGCAAGCCGGATCGCACCACGAGATGCTCGACGGGTTGGCGCGTCAGCACCCGGTCGCCCGCGTCGAGGGCCTCGGCTATCTCGTGCTGGCGCGCCGCGCCGTGGACGCGGCCCTACGTGCCCGGGACACCTCGATGCCGGCGCTGGCGCTCCTGGAGTTGCAGGGGGTCACCGATGGACCGGTGCACCGCTACCTGGCGGACAACCTCCTGAGCCTGTCCGGTGAGGAGCACCGGGCACGGCGGCGGCTCGTCTCCCACGCGCTCGGACCCGCTCGTGCCGAGCAGCTGCGACCGACGATGCGCCACCACCTCGACGAGCTGCTGGATGCCGTCACCACCCCTGAGGTGGAGTTCGTCTCCGCGGTGGCCAAGCCCTACCCGGCCCGGATGATCGCGGAGATCGTCGGCGCGCCCCTGAGCGATGCGCAACGTCTCGGTGCGTGGGCCTACTGGATCCAGGCCGCGCTCGACCCGCTGCAGCTCGCCGGCCACCTCCAGGAGATCCATGCAGCGGCGGCGGCGTTCGACGCCTACGTCCGCGAGGAGCTGTTCACCATCGACCCGTCCGAGGCAACGGGTCTCCTCGCGGAGTTGCTCCCGGAGGTCGCGGCCGGGGAGCTCGACGACGGTGATGCCGCCTCCCTGATCAGCTCCGTGCTCGTCGGTGGCGTGGACACCACCCAGGCACAGCTCGCCCACGCCGTCCGGCTCCTGGCGGAGCACCCGGCGCAGTGGGACCTGCTCATCGACGACCCGACACTGGTCCCCGCCGCGGTAGCCGAGGTGCTGCGTTTCGAGCCGATCACCCCGTTCACCGCCCGGCTGACGACCGATGAGCTCGACCTCGACGGGATCGCCGTACCCGCCGGCACCCTGCTGATCGCCTGCACGGCGACGGCCAACCGGGACCCGGGAACCTACGCCCGTCCGGGGGAGTTCGATATCACGGCTGACCGCGGTGACCGTGCCCACCTCACCTTCGGTGCGGGTGCCCACTTCTGCATCGGTCACGCCCTGGCACGCGCGGAGCTCGAGGAGGCGCTGGCGGTGCTGACCGCCAGGGTCGCGCGGATCGAGTTCGCGGGTGAACCGGCCTTCGACACCCCCTCGGGGGTCTACGGCCTCCTCGAGCTCCCGCTCAGGTTGCAGCCGCACGCCTGAGGTTGCCGGGTGTACGGGCCGGCTCGCCTACAGGCTGAGCGGCGGCGTGTGCACCCTCCTGGATCGCCTCGGTCGTGTGGGCCCCTGCGGGAGTGACGCAACGCCACGATGCACGGTGACCGGCTCTCAGGAGGACGCCGGCG
>JAWOCZ010000052.1:0-3383 GCA_046483565.1 Nitriliruptoraceae bacterium | reverse complement strand
CGCATCGACCACAGCAGGGACCGCATCGAACGGGGCTGGCGGAGCACGGCCACCACAGCTTCGGCGACGCCCTCCGCGCGCAGCATCTCGGCCAGCCCCGGCATGTCCGGGGTACGCCCACCCCCGTTCGATGCGGACCCTGCTGTGGTCGATGCGCAGCATCCACGAGGCGGACTGAACCGCCGGATCGGTGCGCTCAGGCGCTCACGACGGGTGGAGTGACGCCGGCGGGGTCGGTGAGCAGGCTCGCGAAGGCGAGCTCACCGGCCCCGACGAGCGGCGCTTGCTCGCTGAGCTCGCTCGGGACGATGGTCACCATCTCGAGCGCGACCTGCAGAGCACGCGAGGACAGTCCCGCCTGTAGCGGCCGCTCCAGCCAGGGGAGCAGCCGATGGTAGAGGCCTCCGAGGACCACCAGCTCCGGGTTGAACAGGTTCACCAGCGAGCCGGTCCCCTGCCCCAACCGCCAGCCGGTCTCCTCCAGCGCGGCGTGCACCCTCGCTTCGCCCTGCTCGGCACGGCTCAACAGCTCACCGACGGCGTCGTAGCCGTGGACGTCGGTCGGGAGGCCGGCCCGGCGCAGCAGCGCGTTCTCCCCGGCCTCCGCCTCCCAGCAGCCACGGGCCCCGCAGGCGCACGGGTGGCCGAGGGGGTCGACGAGCATGTGTCCGGCCTCGCCGGCGTAGCCGGCGGTTCCCAGCAACGGGAGGCCGCGCGAGATGATGCCCGCCCCGAGCCCCACCTCAGCGGAGATGAACAGCAGGTCGGAGACACCGCGGCCGGCGCCGCGGCGATGCTCGCCCAGCGCGCCGAGGTCGGCCTCGTTGGCGACCTCGATCGGCGTGCCCGGAGGAACCATCGCCCCGAGCCCGTCGCGCAGGAGCTCGCCGAGAGCAACGTCATGCCAGGCGAGGTTGGGGGCGAAGTGGACGTAGCCGTCGGTGCGACGGGTGAGACCCGCGACCGCGACACCGACGCTCACCAGCGAACCGAGGTGCGGTGCGAGCATCGGCTTGGCCAGGCGGACGATCTCCTCGATCACGTCTCCGGCTGAGCTCGCCGGCGCCGGACGGCTGATGCGACGCTCTGCGAGCACGTTGCCGCCCAGGCCGATGACGGCCGCCGCGAAGGAGCCGACCTCCACCTCGATCGCCAGCACCGTTGCGCCCTCGGGGCGGGCCCGCACGATCGGTGAGGGCCGTCCCGGGCCCGGGCCGGTGGCGACGCCGGACTCCTCGGCGAGGCCGAGGGTCATCAGCTCCTCGAGCAGGTCGGCGATCGTCGAGCGGTTGAGACCGGTGTGACCGGCGAGCTGAGATCGCGAGCTGGGACCCACCAGGTGCAGCTGCGCCAGCACTGCCGAGAGGTTGTGGCGGCGCAACTCGGCACCCCGGGTCCCCCGTCCGTCGGCCGTGGGAGCGGTGCCGGGCTCGGTGACTGCCATCGCTGTGCCTCGGTGTCATGCCGGACCGGTAGGACGCCGGCAGTGAAATTGTAGGTGCAGACAACGAAAATGTGTATCCTCGAGCCCACTTGATCCCGCGCCCGAACAGGCGGTGGCGTAGCAGATGTCCGGACAGTTCTTCCCCGACGTCCCCGAGCCGATCCGTGTCGGTGACCTCGCGGACGAGGACCCGCTCTCCTTCAAGGTCTACGACCCTGACCGCCTCGTGCTCGGCAGGCGTATGGAGGAGCACCTGCGGCCCGCCGTGTGCTACTGGCACTCCTTCTCGTGGTCGGGCGCCGACGTCTTCGGTGCCGGCACGTTCGATCGGCCCTGGCTCGACCGCATAGTTGAGCCGATGGACGCGGCACGCCGCAAGATGGACGCGGCCTTCGAGTTCTTGAGCAAGCTCGGCGTTCCCTTCTTCTGCTTCCACGACGTCGACATCGCGCCGCCAGGCGACACCTTCGTCGAGACCGCACGCAACCTCGAGGCCATGGTGGCCGAGGCCGAGCGGCACATGGACGAGACCGGGGTCCGACTGTTGTGGGGGACAGCCAACCTGTTCGGGCACCCCCGTTACGCCGCCGGTGCGGCCACCAGCCCCGACCCCGAGGTCTTCGCCTACGCAGCCGCCCAGGTCCGCCACGCGATGGAGGCCACCCACCGCCTCGGCGGGGCGAACTACGTGCTGTGGGGCGGCCGTGAGGGCTACGAGACGCTGCTCAACACCGATATGGCCCGCGAGGAGGCACAGCTCGCTCGGTTCCTGACGTTGGTCGCCGAGCACAAGCGCGACATCGGCTTCGAGGGGACGCTGCTGATCGAGCCGAAGCCAGCGGAGCCGACCAAGCACCAGTACGACTTCGACTGCGCGGCCGTCCACGGGTTCCTGCAGCGATACGGCCTCGAGGGGGAGTACAAGGTCAACATCGAGGGCAACCACGCCACGTTGGCCGGTCACAGCTTCCACCACGAGGTCACCTACGCCGTCGATCAGGGCATCTTCGGCAGCGTCGATGCCAACCGTGGCGACCCGCAGAACGGATGGGACACCGACCAGTTCCCCACGTCGGTCGAGGAGTTGTCGCTGGTACTCCACGAGATCCTTCGTGGTGGGGGATTCACCACGGGAGGGTTCAACTTCGACACCAAGCTGCGGCGTCAGAGCCTCGACCGTGTCGATCTCTTCCACGGGCACGTCGGTGGGATCGACGCGCTCGCTCGGGCACTGCTCGTGGCGGCCGAGATGCTCGAGCAGGGGACACTGACCGGGGCCCGCGCTGATCGCTACGCGGACTGGGACGGTGAGCTCGGCCGCACCATCGTCGACGGCACGACGTCGTTGGCCGCGTTGGCCGACCGGGTGGCCGAGGGCGGGATCGATCCAGCCCCCAGGTCAGGGCAGCAGGAGCTGCTCGAGAACCGGGTGAACCGGCACATCTGGAGCGTGGACTGAGGCGCGCTTCGGTGGCCTGGAGCGATGATCGTCGATAGACCGGGGGCCAGCTACGTCATCGACGTCGACGTCCCCGACCACCGCGTCGTGCCCGTTGTGGAGGTCCGGAACGACGCTCTACCCGATCGCGCCGTATCGGCACACCGAACTGTTGCCTTGAGTGGTAATGCGACCACAGCGCGTTATCCTTTGGTCTGTGGTCGGATGGCGGCCCAACTGGCAGCATCGAGCGTCGGCGAGCTCAACAGGGTGAGCAGCCCAGATCAGAGGTCCTCAGATGCGACACGTTTCACGTTGGAAGACGGTCACCACGGCGGCGACGACCGCACTGGCTGCCAGTGCTCTGGGCGTCGCAGCAGCGAGCCCTGGGCAAGCGCCCATCCAGCTCACCGCCGAGGACGGCGGCAGCGCAGCGGTCGTAGCCCCGGACAACGTCACGGACGACGTCGAGGTCGAGGAGCCCACTGACTCCGCGGAGAG
>JAWOCZ010000311.1:0-4436 GCA_046483565.1 Nitriliruptoraceae bacterium | reverse complement strand
GGACGTGGCGTCCGGTTGCGGCTCGGTCGCGGTGGACGGGGACGTGGCGCCCGGTTGCGGCTCGGGCCCGGTGGACGGGGACGTGGCGTCCGGTGCCGGCTCGGTCCCGGTGGACGGGGACGTGGCGTCCGGTGCCGGCTCGGTCGCGACATCCGGGACGGACCGCTGGGGGGCGGACCGCGCAGGAGCCTTCTCGCTCGGCTCCGTGGTCAGAGCGACCTGCGCATCGGCTGGCCGGCCGGCCGCATCAGCTGCCGGGCCGTCGACGGCGGCTGGCTCCACGACGCCGGCCAGCCTCGGGGTCGGTCGCTCCGTGACCGGTGCCCCACCGGACTCCAATGCTGCGACACGATCGGCCAGCGCGGAGAGTTCGCCGTCGGCGCCGGGAACGGCGAGGCGAGCGAGGGCGAGCTCCAACGGCAGCCGCGGGGAGCCGTGCCGCTGCTCGGCCACGGTGGCGGCCAGCACCTCGACCATCCGCAGCAGTCGATCCGCTGGGAGCAGGGTCGTCTGCGCCAGCAGGCGGCGCCGACGCTCATCGGTCGCATCCACGAGATCGGCATCGTCCGGAGCGACCTGCAGGACCAGCAGGTCGCGTGCGTGCTGGACCAGGTCGAGGGTGAAGCGGCGGAGGTCGTAGCCGTCGTCGAGCAGCCGCTGCACCAGCGCCAGCGCGCCCGCCAGATCGCGCGCTGCCAGCAACTCGAGCAGCTCGAACAGTCGATCGGCCGGGCTCGTTCCGAGCGTCTGGGCGACCGCCGCCGCCGTGACGTCGGTCCCGGCGAACGCCAGGACCTGCTCGAGGATCGAGAGCGTGTCCCGGACCGAGCCGTCACCGGCGCGGACGACGGCGTCGACCGCTTCCGGCTCGATCGCGTAGCCCTCCGCGTCGCAGATGACGCGGACGTGGGCCGCCACCTCGCCGGCCGACACGCGCCGCAGATCGAGACGCTGGACACGGGAGAGGATCGTCGGGATCACCTTCTGCGGGTCCGTGGTCGCCATGGCGAACAGCACGTGCCCCGGAGGCTCCTCGATGAGCTTGAGCAGGGCGTTGAAGGCCGCCGTCGAGGCCATGTGGACCTCGTCGAGGATGTAGACCTTGCGCCGGGCCCGTGCGGGTGCGAACAGCGCGCGGTCGCGCAGTTCACGCGCGTCGTCCACCCCTCCGTGGGAGGCCATGTCGAGCTCGATCACGTCGACGGAGTTCCCCTCGGTGATCGACCGACAGTGCTCGCAGGTGCCGCACGGCGTCGACGTCGGGCCGTTCTCGCAGTTGATCGCGGCCGCCAGGATCCGGGCGGTCGAGGTCTTGCCGGTGCCGCGCGGTCCCGTGAACAGGTACGCGTGGGAGAGCCGATCCTCGTCGATGGCGTTCGCCAGCGTGCGCGTCACGTGCGTCTGCCCGACGACCTCGGCGAAGGTGCGTGGCCGGTAGCGGCGGTAGAGCGAGACGTAGGCCACCTCGAGCTCCCCGGGTGTGCAGCGACGGACGGCGCCCCGCACCGTAGCGCTGGCCAGCGACCTCGGACGGCGCCGGTCTGCGTCCTACGGACGGCGCCGGTCTGCGTCCTACGGACGACGCCGGTCTGCGTCCTCCGGACGACGCCGGTCTGCGTCCTGACGACGACGAGAGGCCGGCCGGCCCCGACGGCTCCAGGCGACGGGCGCCCGTGATCGGCACCCGCCCGAGAACGGCTTAGGGCTGCTGCCTCTCGGCCCTGACCCGGTTCACCGGAGGACGTCACCGGCGGACGCCCGTCACCTCGGTCCGTCGAGGTCGTCAGCCGACCTCTGCGATGAACATACCAACGGCGGCCGTACCCTGCGAACGGGCCGGATGGCCCGCGTGCCCCATCACGCCGGCCGGCAGGCTTCGTCCGCGTCGCGACGCTCCCGCGGTGTCGCGACGCTCCCGCCGTGTCCGTCGCCCGAGCCAGGACCGTGACCGTGACCGAGCCCGCGCCGGCCCGCCGCTCCCTGCGGGCGCCCGGCGTCGTCCTCTTCCTCGCCTTCGTCGACGTCTTCGCCCTGCTACCGACCGTGGCGCCGCACGTCGCAGGGCTCGGCGCCGGTCCGGCGGGCATCGGACTGGCGGTCGGGGCCTACTCCGCGGCGAACCTGCCGGCGAACATCCTCGGTGGCATCCTCGTCGACCGCCACGGTCGACGCATCGTCACCATCGTCGGACTCGTGGCCGCCGCCGTCACCGTCGGCGCCTACGCGCTGGCGACATCGGTGGGTGGGTTCATCCTCGTCCGGCTCCTCCACGGCGTCGCCGGTGGCATCCTCGTGCCCGCGGTGTTCGCCGCCGCTGGCGACCGGGCCCGACGCGGGTCGGAGGGACGCGCCTTCGGTCGACTGGGCGCCGTCATCGGCTCCGCTGCGGTCATCGCGCCGGCGAGCGCGGGGGCGATCCGGCAGGCCACGGGGACCGATGCGGTGTTCCTCGGCGTCGCGGTGTTGCTGTTGCTCGGAGCGGCCGTGGCCTACTTCGGGGTCCACGATCCACCCACCGAGCGACCCCGGACCCCAACCGCAGGCGCGGCTCGCCCCCAGGCCATGCGGGCCCTGCTCCAGGTGGCTCCGATCCGTCGCGCCCTGCTCGGCACGACCGTGCTGACCGCAGCGGTCGGTGTCCTGGCCGGGTTCCTACCGGGCACAGCGGAGGCACTCGGGGCCCCGGCGTCCGCGGTCGGCGGGCTCTTCACGGCCTACGCCGTGGTCGCGGCAGCGCTCATGCTCTCCCCCGTCGCCGGCCGGGTGGATCGCACGGGAGCCGATGGCCCACTGGCCCTGGGACTGCTCACCCTCGGGGCCGCGCTGCTGGTGCTGTCGGTCGCGCCGACCCTGGCCATCGCCGTGGTGGGCAGTGCGCTGTTCGGTGCCGGGTACGGACTGGTCTTCCCAGCGGTGACCGCCGCCACGTCCTCGAGCTCGACGGTGGCGACCCGGGGGCGTGCTTTCGGGCTCTTCAACGTGGCGTTCAGCCTCGGTCTGGCGGTCGGCCCACCGCTGATCGGAGCGCTGGCCGAGGCCGTGCCAGCCATCGACCCGTTCGTCCCGGCGGCGGTGCTGGCCGTGGGGGCCGCACTCACGATCATGGCCGCGTCCCGAGGGGGTCCCGGCACGACGCACGTGGACGAGGTGCCGGACGAGCTCGGGGAGCCGCCCGCGGGTCCGTAGCGGCGCCAGGATGCTCACCGACGCCGCCGGGGTCGCCAACCGGCCACCGCTGACCGGATCCACACCCCAGCACGCCCACGCTCGGGTGCGCAGACCGGGGTCGCCAACCGGCCACCGCTGACCGGATCCACACCCCAGCACGCCCACGCTCGGGTGCGCAGACCGGGGTCGCCAACCGGCCACCGCTGACCGGATCCACACCCCAGCACGCCCACGTCGATCCGCCGGGGTCGCCAACCGGCCACCGCTGACCGGATCCACACCCCGACCTCGGCATGCAGCGCTTCCCACGCCAGCTGGAGGCACCGTCGACGAGATCGACACTGGGCTGCTGCCTGCTCAGCGGCGGGGCCTCGTTCATCGTCAGCGGTACCAACGTCGTCGATGGTGGGCTGACCGCGACCTGATCCGGCCCACTGGGCCCCGCCCGGGACCATCGGTAGGCTGGCCACATGGACGAACGCAACGTGCTCGGCGGTGACCTCGAGGGGTGCAGCACCGATCCCCTCACCGGCTGGTTCCGGGACGGCTCGTGCCGAACCGGGACGGGGGATCGCGGCAGCCACACGATCTGCGCGGTCGTCACGGCGGAGTTCCTGGCGCATCAACGGGCGATCGGCAACGACCTCTCGACGCCGAGGCCGGAGTTCCGGTTCCCGGGGCTCTCTCCGGGCGACCGCTGGTGCGTGACCGCGCCGAACTGGCTGCGCGCACACCAGGACGGGGCGGCAGCCCCGGTGGTGCTCGCGGCAACCAACGAGCGGGTCCTGGACCTGGCGCCGCTCGAGGTGCTGCAGCGCTATGCGGCCGACGTCCCGGACGACCCCGGTGCGCTGAGCGACTGACGCCGACGTCCCGGACGATCCGGGTGCGCTGAGCGACTGACGCCGACGGAACGCTTCGTCAGCCCAGAACGCGGGCTGCCCGGAAGCCGCGGCCGTCACTGGGCC
The DNA here is from genome assembly GCA_046483565.1 of Nitriliruptoraceae bacterium. GTDB lineage: Bacteria > Actinomycetota > Nitriliruptoria > Nitriliruptorales > Nitriliruptoraceae > T1Sed10-7. The sequence continues at coordinate 300 of JAWOCZ010000311.1, read as the reverse complement.
GGACGGCCTCGTGCATCGAGGAGACGACCAAGGACCCTCGCACCTGAGAGGGGCCCGTGCCACGGTGACAGGACAGAAGCGGGACCGGGAGGCACGCGAGAGGCGGGAGGATGGGCAACCGGGATCGGGTCGGCCACAACCCCAAACGCCAGGCGGAGCACACGCTCAAGGAGAAGCGCGCCGCCAAGCAGGAGCACCGCCAGGAGACCAAAACGAGCAGCAAACGCCGGCGGCGGAACGCTGCAGAGCACCGGCGCTACTCGACGGGCAGCTGAACCGACGGCGTGCTCACCCGGTTGG
>JAWOCZ010000102.1:0-8309 GCA_046483565.1 Nitriliruptoraceae bacterium | reverse complement strand
GGGAGCGCGCTGGTCAGGCCGGGCGTGACCCGGGCGTGGAAGTCGTGGAAGCCCTCGCCGCCGGGCATCCCCTGCCCCCACTGCTCGCGTGACCGGCCGCGGGCGGTGGCCATGGCCCGGCCGACCTCCTCGGCCGGACTGCCCTGCCAGGCCCCCGGCATGCGGATCTCGTGCAGCCACGCCCGCTGCGTCACGGTCGCAGCGCGTACCACCTCGATGACGGGGGCGGCGGTGCGGCGGGCCCGTCGGGCCGTGGAGACCAGCACCTCGTCGAAGGGCTCGTCGTCCATGCACGCGGCGAGTCGCTCGGCCTGGGACTGGCCGAGTGCGGTGAGACGGGGGTCCACCTGCGCCTGGTCGCCGCGGTTCCACTCGGGCTGGGCGTGACGGACGAGGACGAGTTCCATGGCCCCAACGGTAGCGCCGTCACCGTCGACGGCGACCGAGGTGGCTCGTCAGCTGCCGTCCGGCCCCTGTTCGTCGGCCTCCGGCTCATCGGTGCGTTCGTCGGTGACGGTCGCCGACAGCCACTCCAGCGCTTCCTCGGGGGTCACGACGTCCGCTTCGGCGGCGCGCCGGGCGGTCTCGATGCGGTCCCGGGCCCACGTCAGATCGAGCTCGCCGGTCGCACGGTAGGAGCCGTCCGGCTCGTCGAGGCGTTGCCTGACCTCGAACTCCTCAACGGCGGCCATGACGGCGTCGGGACCGCGGCGCGGGCGTGGCGTCTCACGGGTGGTCATGCTGGCCTCCTGGTCGGCCTCGCGGTCGGCCTCGTGGTTGGCCTCGTGATCGGCCTCGCGGTCGGCCTCGTGATGCTGGCGGTCCGGTGCTGCTGGCGAGGTGTCGCGGCTGGTTGGTGGCGACCCCTGCAAGGTAACGAAAGGACGCGACGGCCTCCACGGACCAGGGGCCGGGGCCGGCGAACTGCCCCGCCGCGGACGGACCCCCGCTGCCGGCAGCGTCAGCTCGCGGGCCGCCCGCGTGCGGGCGCCGCGGCCACGACCTCCCTGGCTTCCTGCCCCGGGGTGAAGCAGCAGTCGATCGGGCACGCGTCGTGGTTGGGTCCGCGGGTGCCGAGCGCTCGTGCGGGCGCGTCCTCGGACCGCTCGCGGACCAGCTCGCGGACCATCGCCACGAAGCGCGGGTCGGTGCCCACCGTTGCTGCCCGGGCGAAGGGCAGGCCGAGCTGCTGCGCCGTCTCCACCGCCTCGACGTCCAGGTCGTAGATCACCTCCATGTGGTCGGAGATGAAGCCGATGGGAACGCAGACCGCTCCGGGCGCCTCCTGCGCGGCCAGTGCCTCGAGGTGGTCGTTGACGTCCGGCTCCAGCCACGGGACGAACTCCGGGCCCGAGCGGGAGTTGAAGACCAGCTGCCACGGCCGCTCGCTCCCGTCCGGCAGCGGCGCACGCTGGGCCAGCAGCTCCATGACGATCCGGCAGGCCTCGTAGTGCTGCGCCTCGTAGTCGCAGTGTCGTGACATGGTTCGCGGGATCGAGTGCGTGGTGAACACGATGTGGGCGCCGGCCCGGGCGTCCTCGGGGAGCTCCTCGAGCGCGGTGAGGATGAAGTCAACCTGTGGCTCGAGGAACCCCGGGTGGTTGTAGTAGACCCGCAGCTTGTCCAGTTCCGGAGCCCCTTCCACCTCTGCACGAGCCTCGGCCAGGTTCTCCCGGTACTGCCGGCAGCCGGAGTAGGAGGAGAACGCGGAGGTGACGAAGCAGATCGCGCGCTGCACGCCGTCGTCGCGCATCTGGGCCAGGGTGTCGGGCAGCAGCGGGTGCCAGTTCCGGTTGCCGAAGTAGACCGGCAGCTCCGGCCCGTCCGCCCCGAGCAGTTCCTCCAGCGCGGCCTTCAGCGCCCGGTTCTGATCGTTGATGGGGGAGCGGCCACCGAAGCTGAAGTAGTGCTGGCTGACCTCCTCGAGCCGTTCGCGAGGGATGTTGCGTCCCCGGGTCACGTTCTCCATGAACGGGATGACCTCGTCGGGCGCCTCGGGCCCGCCGAAGGACACCAGCAGGATCGCGTCGTACTCGGTGGCCATGGTGCTTCCTTGTGGTGAGGGGACCGGGGGGAGCCGGACCGGGTTCGATGAGCACTACGTGTCGGGATGGCCTGGGGAGCGGGTATCGCTGTCGGTGGTGCCCGCGCCGTCAGCGGCCGCGAAGCCCCGCTCCAGTGAGACGTCCGCACCGGCTGCCTGCCACGCGCGGTCGAAGCGGCGCAGGCGTGCGGTCGTCGGTCGCACGCGCAGCAGGATCGCCAGCGCAGCGAGACCTCCGATCGCGATGTTCCACCGCGGACCGATCATCGCCGCGAGGACCGTGGTGACCAGCACCGACGTCTCCGCGAGCACCGCCTGGAGGACCATACGGGTACGCAGCTCCGCGATGGCGGCGGTGTCGTCCGCCGGTGGTGTCGCGGCGAAGACGCGGTCGATCCCGACCGTGGCCAGCAGGGCTGCGGCCCCGATCGCTGCCGCGAGCACCAGCGGCAGGGCGATGGGCAGCGACGGTGTCACGTCCACGACGATGGTCAGGATCGTGCCCAGGGCGAGGACCCCGACCAGGAAGGCGAGCCACAGCAGGCGTTGTCGGGCCAACGGACCCCGGTCGTCGGCCCGGTCGTCGCCCGGGGCATCGCTCGGTGGCATCGCAGGGCCTCCTCGGCCGCAGGTGCGGTGACGGCGACAGGCTACGACCTCACGTCTGTCCGCCCGGTCGCTGCGTGGCCGACACGTGCTGGGCCAGCCAGATCCCGATCAGGATCAGGCCTCCTCCGGCCATCGCGCTGACGCCGAGGCGCTCGTCCAGCAGCCATGTCCCCGCGACCACCGCGACGATCGGGATCAGGTAGGTCGTCAACGTCGCGTTGGTCGCGCCGACGCGGGCGACCAGGGTGTAGAACACCAGGAAGGCCAGACCGGTCCCGAAGGCCCCGAGCAGGGCCATGGCCAGCATCGTGGTCGGGGCGAGGCGCGACAGGTCCGGCGCGCCCTCGACGAGCCACGCGACCGGCAGCGTGACCACCGCCGCGCTCACGACCTGGCCGGTCGCGATCGCCAGAGGTGGCGCCAGCCCGGAGAGTTGGCTCTTGGCGAAGACCGCGCCCATCGCGTACCCCAACGTCGCGAACACCACGGCCAGCACCGCCACGACCCGCCCCGGCTGCTCGATGTCACCGCCGACGATCACGGCGACCCCGGCCATGGCCAGCAGCAGGCCGAGCAGGCGGCGCGGGGTGATGCGTTCCAGGCCGACGGCGGCTGCGACCAGCAGGGTGGTGGTGGGCACGATCGCCATGAGCAACCCGGTCAGCCCCGAGGGCAGGCGCTGCTGCGCCCAGGCGATGGCGGTCCACGGCAGCGCGTTGTTGATGATCCCCAGCACCAGCAGCCGCAACCACAGGCCCGCTCCTCGCGGCAGGCCGCCACGCACGAGCACGACCGACAACAGCAGCGCCCCGCCGATCACGGTCCGGCCGGTGACGATCCACAGCGGGCCGAGGTCACGCAGGGCGAGCTCGATGAACAGGAAGGAGAGCCCCCACATCGAGCTCAGCGTGGCCAGCAGGAGCAGGTCGACGGGAGCGAAGCCGGCCGCAGCCGGTGTCGAGCGGTGGCGCGAGCGCGCCGGGGGCGTGGACACGGGGGCCTCGGACGTCGCGCGGGTGTGGGTGCGGGGCGCGGCGACAGCACGCTACCGAAGGGGACCGCGGCCCCGGCAACCCTCACCAGGCGTGGTGCGCCTCCCCGGCGTCCGACCTCGACCCGGCACGCGTTAGCCTCCGGTCTCCCGACGCCGGAGGTCCTCGTGGAGCCAGCACCTTCCCACCCGCGCGGGGGTGCCGAGGGAGCGCCGCAGTGGTTCCTGGAGGCCCTCTCGACGCCGACCGAGGAAGGTGCGGTCCCGGTCGACGGTGCCCTCGTCCACTGGATCGCCTGGGGGTCCCGTCGCGACCCGACGCTCGTGCTCGTCCACGGCGGGGCTGCCCACGCGCGCTGGTGGACGGCGGTCGCACCGAGCCTCGCCCGGACCCACCGGGTGGTGGCGGTCGACCTGTCGGGGCACGGCGACAGCGGGTGGCGCGAGGCCTACGACGGCGAGCAGTGGGCGGAGGAGATCCTGGCCGCTGCCGCCGACGGGGGTGGGACCGGCCGGCCGCTGGTGGTCGGGCACTCCATGGGCGGGTTCATCACGATCGTGCTCGCCGCCCGCCACGGTTCCTCACTGGCCGGCGCGGTCCTGCTGGACACGCCGTTGCGACGGCCCGACCCCGAGTCCGAGGAGGGCCGGGGTGGGCGGATGTTCCGGGCGCCGAAGACCTACCCCGACCTCGACACGGCCGTACAGCACTTCCAGCTCGTGCCGCCGCAGCCCTGCGAGAACACCTGGTTGCTGGACCACATCGCGCAGCACAGCCTGCGGCGCACCGCGGACGGCTGGACCTGGAAGTTCGATCCCCGGGTGTTCACCGGGCGGACCGGGCCCACCGATCCGAGCCAGTTCGGCGACCGGCTCGCCCGGGCCGGGTGCCGCATGGCCATCGTCAACGGGGAGGATTCCGCGATCGTCGACGCCGACGTCCGCGCGCACATGGCCGAGCTGCTCGCGGGGGCACCGGCCGCCGAGGCCGGGGTGCCGGTCCTCGACGTGCCCTTCGCCTACCACCACCTGCTGCTGGACCAGCCGCTGGCGTTGGTCACCGCGCTCCGCGGTGTCATCGCCGCATGGCGGCCACTGGGCCGGGCGCCCGCCGAGGTGCCTGGTTCCCCGGCGCGCGGCTGACCTCCTCGGGTGCTGCGGGGCCTACAGCTTGCGCAGCCACACCCGTTCGACCGCGTGGTCGGGTCCCTTGCCCAGGATCAGGTCGGCGCGGGTCCGGGTCGGCAGGATGTTCTCCGCGAGGTTGCGCCCGTTGATCTCGGCCCAGATGCCTGCCGCCGTGCGGTCGGCCTCGGCGTCGGTCAGGCTGGCGTACCGCGAGAAGTAGGACCGCGGGTCGCGGAAGGCGGTGTCGCGTAGCCGCCGGAAACGCTCGACGTACCACCGCTCGATGTGCTGCTCGTCGGCGTCGACGTAGACCGAGAAGTCGAAGAAGTCCGAGACGAACACCGGCCGTTCCCCGTCCGCTCCCGTCTGCAGGACGTTCAGCCCCTCGACGATCAGGATGTCCGGCTGTCGTACGACCACGTGCTGGTCGGGGAGCACGTCGTAGTGCAGGTGGGAGTACACCGGCGCCTGGACCTCGGGGGCGCCCGCCTTGACCTCACCGACGAAGCGCACCAGCGCAGCGGTGTCGTAGGACTCCGGGAAGCCCTTGCGATCGAGGAGCCCCCGCCGCTCGAGCTCGGCGTTGGGGTGCAGGAACCCGTCGGTGGTGACCAGCGCCACCTCGGGGTGGTCGGGCCAGCGCCGCAGCAGCGCCTGCAACAGCCGCGAGATGGTGGACTTGCCGACGGCGACCGATCCCGCGACGCCGATCACGAAGGGGACCTTCGCAGCGAGCGACCCGAGGAAGGTGTCGGTCGCGCGGTGGAGCTCCTGGGTCGCGGCCACGTAGAGGTTGAGCAGGCGCGACAGCGGCAGGTAGACGTCGGCCACCTCGGTCAACGAGAGGTACTCGTTGATCCCCCGCAGCTGCTCGAGGTCGTGCTCGGTCAGGGTGAGCGGGGTCGCTGGCGCCAGGCCGGCCCAATCGTCCCGACCGAGCACGACCCACGGTGACGGGTCGAAGCTGTCCACAGGCGCCTCGCGGTCTCGACTGGGCGTACAGCGCGCAGCCTAACCCGGTGCGACGCATCGGCCGTGCTCGTCACGTACCGGCACCCTGGGGCCGTAGGTCGGCGGCCCGCCGGGCGGGCCGGCGGCTGGCTGATGAGGCAGCGGTCACCTCCCGGGGTGGGCGCCACTGGGCGGATCCGGGTCGGATGGGCGACACTGGGCGTTGCCCGTGTCAGCATCCTCCGGGAACGCGGCGGGCGGACCTGGCATCCCCGGCACCGACAGCGCAGGAGCACCGTGGACCTCGCCGACCGCTCCCTGCTGCTGCAGCGTCTGATCGCGGCCGGGCTGGTCGTGCTGCTCGTGCCGATCTTCGTCGCGGTCGGTGCGGTCGCCGACGAGCGGCCCGTCCGCGTCGGTGAGCCGGCACCTCGGACCATCTTCGCCGAGCGGCTGGTCCAGGTGACCGACCCGGACGCGACGGAGACGGCTCGTCGGACCGCGGCGGAGAGCGTGGAACCCGTGCTCACGCCCGATCGGGAGGCGCAGTCGAGCATCGTCCGGGACGTCCGCGAGGTGTTCCGCTCGGCCCGGGAGGTGCGCGAACCCGATCGGGGGTCCACCGGTCCGGTGAACTCGGCCCCGCGCCCGGCGCAGCAGCGCGAGGCGCTGTCCGTGCTCGAGCCCGACCTGGACGAGGACGTGGTCGCCGCGCTGGTGGCACTGTCGCCCGTGGAGCTCGATGCCGTCGAACGTGAGACGATCGCCATCGCCCAGGAGCTGGCGCGGCAACGGGTCACCGAGGAGGGTGTCGTCCAGCTGCTGGCCGAGACGCTGCCCGTCGAGTTCGCGCTGCGCAACCTGCCGGGTGACACCGCGACCTCGGTCGCGCGGCCGGTGCTCGAGCAGCACATGCGGCCGACCGTCACCGTCGATCCCGACGCCACCGCAGCGGCGCGGGAGCGGGCCGCGGAGAGCGTCGAGGAGGTCACCGAGACCTGGAGTTCCGGCGAGGTGATCGTCCGCGCCGGTGACGTCGTGACAACGCGCCAGGCCCAGGCGGTGCAGGAGCTGGGCCTGATGGGTGGCGGGCCGTGGCGGGCCTGGCTCGCTGCGACCGCGGCCATGCTGCTCGTCAGCGCGGTGGCCGGGGTCTACCTCTCGCGGATGCAGCCGATCGTCTGGGTGACCGGCAAGAAGCTGCTGCTGCTGTCGCTGCTGGTGGTCTCCTACGCCCTGCTGGTGGTCGGCGTGACCGCGGTGGTCGACGTCACCTCGGCCGGCTGGCTGTTCGCGGTCCCGGCCGGGGCGCTGGCCATGCTGATCGCCCTGCTGGTCCACCCGGTCATCGGCATCGCCGCGATGCTGCCGGCTTCGGTGCTGGTCCTGCTGGTGCGGCCGGAAGCGGGCTCGGCCGCGCTCTTCGCCGCGATCGTGGTCCTGGTCAGCGTCCCGCTGACCACCACCATCGCCAAGCGCTCCGACCTCAGATCCGCGACCCTGCGTGCAGGCCTGTCCTACCCGGTGGTCGCTGCCGTGGTGGTGCTGGCGTTCGGGCCGAGGGACCTGCTGTGGGTGGCCGTGGCCGCGGGGGCGGTCAACGGCCTGGTCACGGCGCTCGTGGTCCAGGGCGCGCTGCCCTTCCTGGAGACGCTGTTCCGCCTGCCCACCGTCACGGCGCTGCTCGATCTCGCCGACCGCAACCATCCGCTGCTGCGCGAGCTCGAGACCAAGGCACTGGGGTCCTACAACCACTCGGTGATGGTCGCCTCGCTCACCGAGCGGGCCTGCCGAGCGGTCGGTGCCGATCCGCTGCTCGGCAGTGTCGCGGGGCTCTACCACGACATCGGCAAGGTCCGCCAGCCCCACTTCTTCATCGAGAACCAGCAGGGCATCGCCAACCCCCACGATGACCTCGAACCGCAGGTCTCGGCGACGATCATCCAGAACCACGTGATCGATGGCGTCGAGCTCGCCACCGAGCACCGTCTACCGCACGAGGTGGTTGCCTGCATCGGTAGCCACCACGGCACCATGGTCGTCAGCTACTTCTACGACAAGGCCGTGCGTGCGGCCGGCGGCGACCGGTCGAAGGTCGATGAGGACGAGTTCCGCTACCACGGGCACAAGCCACGTAGCAAGGAGGCGGCGCTGCTGGTGCTGGCCGACTGCTCGGAGGCCACCACCCGCGCCATGGCGATGGCACGCGGCACGTTGCCGCGCGAGGAGATCGAAGCGACCTTCGACCGGTCGCCGCCGGCCGCACGCACGGCCTTGTCGTAGAAGTAGCTGACGACCATGGTGCCGTGGTGGCTACCGATGCAGGCAACCACCTCGGGCGGTAGACGGTGCTCGGTGGCGAGCTCGACGCCATCGATCACGTGGTTCTGGATGATCGTCGCCGAGACCTGCGGTTCGAGGTCGTCGTGGGGGTTGGCGATGCCCTGCTGGTTCTCGATGAAGAAGTGGGGCTGGCGGACCTTGCCGATGTCGTGGTAGAGGCCGGCGACGCTGCCGAGCAGCGGGTTGGCACCCACCTCCCGGCAGGCCCGCTCGGTCAGCGATGCCACCATCACCGAGTGGTTG
>JAWOCZ010000097.1:0-3280 GCA_046483565.1 Nitriliruptoraceae bacterium | reverse complement strand
TGCAGCTCGCGCAGCTCCTCGCGGTCCTGCTGGCCGGGGCCGTGCTCGGTGCGGTCGGTGGGGGCCTCACCGTGGCTGCGGGCGCGGTGTCCCTGCCGCTGGTGGACCAACAGCTGCTGCTCTCCGGCGGCGAGGTGGCACGGCTGGTCGCGGTCGCCGGGCTCGCCGGTGCCACCGGCGCGGTGCTCGGGGCCGGCTTCGGCGCCCTGCTGCGCAACACCGGCGGGGCGGTCACCGCGGTGGTCCTGCTGCTCCTGGTGGGCCCGCCGCTGGTCTCGCAGCTCCTGGTCGAGGTCGCCGTGTGGGTGCCGGGCTCGCTGATCGGCGTGCTGGCCGGGGTCGCCGACGGACACACGATCGGGGTGGCGTTGACGGCGCTGCTGGCCTGGGGCCTGGTGCCGGCCGTGGCCGGACTGGCAGCCGTCGAGCGGCGTGACGTGATCTGATCCCCTTCGGCCACCGTCAGCCTCGGACCCATCGGCAGGAGGCGCCGCTCCCGGCGCCTCCTGCCGCCCGGCGCCTCCTGCCGCCTGGCGCTGCTGGCGCTGGTCGCGGTTCGGGAGATCGCAACGAGGCGACGCGGGGATGGTCGATCCGTTGCGATCTGTGCGTCGCGGGCGGGTGTCCCGACGGCGCGCACGCGGGCGGGTGGCCGGACGGGCGCACCACGCCGCGTTGCCCGGGCGACCGAGGGCCGGCGGAGGCGAGCGGCCTGCTAGTCGTCCCGGGCGTGGGTCCGCACCGGCTTCACGTCCAGGACCGGGGTGCCATCGACCGCCTCGAGTGGTGCGACGCGAAGGCGACCGGGTTCGACGGCGGTGATCGCCACCCGGTGCAGGCCGATCGGGTTCGGCCGGTGTGGCGAACGCGTGCTGAAGACCCCCCGCTCCGGCTGGTCCTGATCGCCACGGGGGTGGACCGAGAGCACGTCGCGTCGCGCGAGGTGCAGCCAGGTCAGCACCACGATCTCGTCGCCGGGGGCGAGATCCTGCAGGCCCGCTGCCACCTCGTCGTCGAACTCGAGCCACCCCTCGGGGCCCCCTTCGGAGCCCTGCTTGGGGGCGTGGTCCAGCTCGCGCAGCGACGAGGCAACGCGTCCGATCGGGTGGAGGGCGTACGGCGTGTCGGTCATGCGCCGACCGTAGCTGCGAGGAGCGATCGACTCGTGGAGGAGCACGAGGCTTGGGAGCGGCTGGTCGAACTCGAGGGGATGGACCCGGAGACCGAGGGCTTCACGGCCGCAGCGCCAGCGCACGGGGACCTTCGTCTCTGACCGTGCCGGCGCTCCGGGGACACACTGGAAGTGAGCACTCAGTACGTCCCATCGCTGTCGGCGAGAGGGTGGTCACATGACGAACTGGACCAGGATCGTCGCGCTGGTCGCGGCCGTGGCTGCGGTCGCCGTCCTCGTGTTCGTCCTCACCGGCCCCGACGAGGCCCGCCCGGGGCCGGACGGGGTCGTCTCGGTCGCCATCGAAGGCACCGAGTTCATCCCCTCCCGCCTCGTCCTGCCCGCCGGCGAGCCGATCACGCTCGAGTTCGAGAACCGCAACGACTTCATCCACCACCTCGCCGTCGGTCGCTCGTTGCAGCAGACCGAGGAGGGCGCCGAGTTCTCCGAGGACCTGCTGGCCGGCGTGAGCGCCGAGGCCGACCCGGAGCGGGCGTGGCTGCCGCCCACCGAGGAGTTCGACAACGTCACCCTGGTGCTCCCTGAGCGGTCCACCGTCAGCTACGAGCTGACCCTGCCCGAGGATCGCGCCGGCACCTGGGAGGTCGGCTGCTTCGTCGGCCGGGGCTGCGACGCCCACCTGCTCGAGACCGCCGAGGTGGTCGTCGAGTAGCCGCGCGGCGGCGCTGGCACCGCCGCGGGGCACGGGGCTCGGTGGGGTCGCGCGGCGGTTCAGGCGGGCGGTTCAGGCGGGCCGCTCAGGCGGGCCGCTCAGGCGGGCCGCTGAGTCGGGCCGCTCAGTCGGGCCGCTCAGTCGGGCCGCTCGGTGGGCAGGCGTACCGTGAAGCAGGTGCCGTCGCCGGGCTGGCTGTCGACCTCGATCGAGCCGCCGAGGTGCTCGACGGCGTGCCGCACGATCGACAGGCCGAGCCCGGTGCCCCCCGTGTGATGCGACCGGGCGGGATCGACGCGGTAGAAGCGCTCGAAGATACGCGGCAGCTCCGCCGGGTCGATCCCCATCCCGGTGTCGGCCACGACGAGCTCGAGCTCGGTGGTGTCCTCACCGTCCCCGACGGAGCGAAGCGTGATGTCCACCGTCCCGCCCGGACGGTTGTAGCTGATGGCGTTGCGTACGAGGTTGCGCACCACCACCTCGAGGTCGCCGGCCACGCTGGCGATCTCGACGCCGGCCGGGGCATCGACCGACAGCTCCACCTCGAGTTGCTCCGCGCGGTCGACCTGGGCGGCGACGACCCGACGCACCAGCTCAGCCAGGTCGACGCTCGTGCGGTCCAGCGGGCCGCGCTCCTCCAGGCGACGCAGGTCGAGCAGGTCGTGGACCAGCGCGGCCAACCGAGCGGCCTCGTCGCCCAGCTGGGCGGCCAGCTCCGGCACGCGCTCGGGTTGCTGCTCGCTGACCACCGACAGGGCGTCGGCCAGCGCCTGGATGCCGGTCACCGGGGTCTTCAGCTCGTGCGAGGCGTTGACGACGAAGTCGCGGCGGAGTTCCTCGACCCGGTGCTCCTCGGTGCGGTCGGTGATCAGGACCAGCACCTCGTCGCGGAGCATCGAGATGTTGACCCGCAACCGGGCCTCGGCGTGGTCGAACTCGAGCGTCATGGGCTCACCGGCGTCGCGCACGTCGTCGGCCGCGTCGGCCAGCGCCGGGTGGGTGAGCACGTCCGCCGCGGTGCGGGTGCGCGCACCCTCCGGGATCGCCAACAGCTCGCGAGCGGCATCGTTGATGGCGAGCACCCTGCCCTCGTCGGAGAGCAGCACGGCGCCCTGGGCGATCGACTCGACCAGTTCGCGCCGTCGGGAGCGGTGCTTCGCGCTCATCTGCCTGCCCTCGCCGGCCAGGGGCGCCGGTAGCGCATCGTCGTGGCCGATCCCGGGCGCACTGTAGGGCGCCGGTGGTCGTCAGGCCCCGACGAGCACGGTCACCAGGAAGCCCGCCAACGCAGCCAGCCCGCTCGCGCTGCCGCTGCGCGCGAAGGCCTCGGGCAGCATCGTCTCGGCGATGACGGTGATCATCGCGCCCGTGGCGATGCCACGGATGCCGGCGGACACCGCCTCGGACGCGCCCTCGAAGACCACGGCGCCGATGCC
>JAWOCZ010000050.1:0-8644 GCA_046483565.1 Nitriliruptoraceae bacterium | reverse complement strand
GGTCGAAGACGCCGGGGAAGAGGTCGAGGAAGAGGTCGAGGAAGAACTCGACGGGGATGAGGACACCGAAGGCTGAGTGGTCCTGATCGAGGGGAGGCCGGTGCGCACCACGCACCGGCCTTCGTCGTGCAACGGGGCCGATCGACACCGCACTGTGGTCGCCGGAGGTCGCGCGGGTAGGTGGGACCCGGGACCGATCTCCAGCACCCGCTCGGTGCCGAGCAGCTCCCGTGCTGCCAGCCACCTCGGCGCGACGTCCCTCCGCGATGAGGGGGTGCCCGGTCCGTCGTCGACGCGCACCCGGAGGACGCCGCTGCTGGCCGTGACGGTCAGCCCCGCCGTGAGCGGACCGCCTCGACCAGCGCGAGCGCCGAAGCGGCGATCCGCTCTCGGGCTTCGAGCCGCGCCAGCAGGTGCGACGGGATCGCCGCGGCCCCGAGGTGCGCGCCGGTGATCGCCCCGGCCATGGCGGCGACCGTGTCGGTGTCGCCGCCCAGGCTGATGGCGGCACGGATGACCTCGAGGACACCGTCGCCGCCACCGAACGCGATGGCGACCGCAGCGGGGACCGACTCCCGGGCGGCGACCGAGGTCCCGAACCCCTCGGCCAGGGCCCGCAGATCGCTGGGCGATGCCGGGTGGCGGCCGGGGTAGCCGGCCGTGGCCTGCAACCGGGTCCGGGCGGTCCGCAGCGCGCGCGAACGCAGCTCCGTCGCGTCGAGCTCCGCGGCCTGGAGCAAGAGCGGCCGGTCGGCGGGGGTCGCCAACGCGATGCCGATGACGGTCGCCAGCAGTACCGCGCCGTCCAGGCCCTCGGGGTGGCTGTGGGTCACCCTGGCCTGCTCGGCGGCCAGTTCCCCGATGGCGCCGGTGTCGGGGAACCCGGCGATGGCCACGGGAGCGCAGCGCATCGCAGCGCCGTTGCCGAACGAGCCGCCACCACCGAACAGGCTCGCGGCAGCCTCGGTGTAGGACCGTCCCTGGGCCGCCAGAGCGAACACCTGGGGCGGACCGCTGCCGTAGCCACGCCACGGCTCGCGCTGGTAGGCCGAGGCGAAGCGATCGCCGAGCTGCTCGGTGTCGATCGTGAGCCCCTGTGCCACCAGCGCCGTGGCCAGCGTCAGCGCCATGTGGGTGTCGTCGGTCCAACGCAGGTCACCGACCCCGGCGGCGAGCCGGTCGACCTCGCTCGGATCGACCCGCCTGCGGCCCTCGAAGGGTGCGCCCAGGGCGTCGCCGAGCGCGAGACCGAGCAAACAGCCGGTGGCCGCGTCGGGGTCCAGTGCTGTCGGCATCGTGGTGGGACCCTCCGTCGGCCGTCGTGATCGTGCCACGCCCGGTGCCCTACCGTCCACGTCGTGCTGCGGCTGGTGGGGCGTCGGACCTCGCGGGGACGCGGCGCCGGGAAGGAGCCGACCGTGGTCACCTGGCGACGGCAGGTGGTGCGGATCGGCGGGCTCGGCCTGCACGTGGCCCGTGCCGGTCCCTCTGGTGCACCGGCACTGGTGGCGCTCCACGGCATCGGTGACGACGGGCCGTGCTGGACCGAGATCGCCGACGACCTGGCGCGCGATCACGATGTCGTGCTCCTCGACGCTCGTGGGCACGGGCGCTCGGATGCGCCACCGACTGGCTACGCGACACGCGAGCACGTCAACGACGTGGTCGGGCTGCTCGACGTGCTCGGGCTGCACCGACCGGCCCTGCTCGGGCACTCGATGGGTGCGGTCACCGCACTGGCCTTGGCGGCCCTCCACCCGGACCTGCCCGGGGGGATCGTGCTGGAGGATCCGCCACCGTGGTGGCGCCGACCGGACCCGCCGACGGCCTCCGATATGGCGTCGACGAGGTCGTTGCGGAGCACGATCCTGGCCCTCAAGCGCCGTACGCACGAGGAGCTCGTGGCCATCCAGCGTGAGGCCGCGCCACGCTGGCCCGAGGTGACGGTGCAGCGTTGGGCGGCGTCGACGCAGCGGCTCAGTCCGTTCGTGCCGATGGCCCTCGAGGACCAGCACCGCTCCAACAGCTCGCTGGACTGGCCCCGGTTGCTGCCAGCGGTCGCCTGCCCGGTCCTGGTCCTGCACGGCGACGCCGAACGCGGCGGTGCCCTCAGCCCGGTCGCAGCTGCCGCGCTGAAGGAGGGCATCGCCCACGCCGAGGTGGAGCGGCTGCCGGGCACGGGGCACGCCCCGCGCCACGAGGACCCTGTCGCCTACCTGGGTGCGGTCCGGCGCTTCCTCGGGACGCTGTGAATCCACCGCTGTCGTGCCGCGCGTTGCCGTGGCGCGCGTTGCCGTGGCGCGCGTTGCCGAGCACCGACCGGGATGCCTGACCGTCGCAGGCGGGTGGCCTCACCCCGGCGGTAGCTGCCCGGTCTCGAGCCAGCCGCGTAGGGCGGCGACCCTGGCGGGTGCCTCGTTCCGGGCGAACTCGCAGTCGGGTGGATCGCCACAGGCCGGGTTGCCATCGTCGAGGTAGAAGTTGTACAGACAGGTCGGGCACTTCACATCGAGGATGTCCGGCAGGTAGGGACACTCGAGGTAGTGGCAGGACCGCGCGCCCTCGTCGGTCGCGAAGTCGTAGTCACAGTGCTCGCACTGCTGGAAGGTCGGCGGGGGCTTCGGTCCGCTGCGTCCGAACATGCCGGACCTCCGGGTGCTCGACGGGCTGACGCTCCGAGCGTGCAGCCAGTTGAGGCTGACACGCAGGGCTGTGTGGCCCCTGCTCGCGGGACCCCCGGCCCATCGTCGGTCCCCGCCCCCGGCGCGTCGTGGCCCGCGGGTGCCGCAGTGGGCCGACGCTGCCCCCGGCGCGTCGTGGCCCGCGGGCGCCGCAGTGGGCCGACTCCACCGCCGATGCCCGGTGAGGGCACGACCGCGACCGTAGGTCGGTTGACCAGCGACTCGGGGACCACCGTCCGTAAGCGGGGGTCGGGTCGAGATGGGACGCTAGGTTCACGGCCACGGTAGATGGCAGATCATCGGGCGATGACGAGGGAAGGCAGCACATTGACACAGGGACGCCAGCCGGGGGCCGGCAGCATCGTGGTCGGGGTGGACGGGTCGTCGGCCGCGTTCGACGCGCTGACCTGGGCCTACCATCAGGCCGTGCGCACCGGCGATCCGCTCCACCTCGTCACGACCTACGAGACGGAGGCGCCCCACACCCCCTACTCCGCCTCCTACGCCTACGCCCCCGACGGCGGCACGGCGGCACGGCTGAACGAGGCCGAGGCGCGCTGGCGCGAGGAGAGTCACCACATCGCCCAGGAGCGCGCCGAGCGCATGCTGCACGACGTGCTCACGGCGGTCCGCTCGGCCCAGAAGGGCGAGTCTGAGGCGGCCGAGGAGGGCGAGCCGGAGGTCACCGAGGAGGTGGTCGCCGGTGTACGCCCCGCGCAGCTGCTGATCGAACGCTCCCAGGATGCCGGCCTGCTCGTGGTCGGCTCGCGCGGGCTCGGAGGCTTCCGCGGCCTGCTGCTCGGTTCCGTGTCCCAGCAGTGCGTCCACCATGCGGCCTGCCCGGTCGTGGTCGTGCGAAGCGAGGGCCAGTGAGGGGGATGACCGCTCGTGGCCAGCGGCGATCCGGTGTGGACCGCGTGTTCGACACGTGACAGGATGGGGTCCGACGCGGAGGTGAGTCCCATGAGCGGCACGATCGGCGACATCCTCACCGGCAAGGGCACCTCGGTGGTCACGCTCGGATCCTGCGCGATGGTGGCCGAGGCCGCCGCGCTGCTGCGTTCGCGCGGCATCGGGGCCGTGGTCCTGGTCGACGACGCCGACAGCGTCGTCGGTCTCGTCTCGGAGCGCGACGTCGTCCACGCGCTCGCGGCCTGGGGCAGCGACGTGCTCCAGACCCCGGTCGCGGAGATCATGAGCACCGACACCCCCACGTGCACGGGCGCTGCCCGGGTCGACGACGTCGCGGCGCTCATGACCCAGGGGCGCCACCGCCACATCCCCGTCATCGACGATGGCCACCTGGTCGGCATCGTCTCCGTGGGCGACGTCGTGCGCTGCCGCCTGGACGCGCTCGCCGAGACCGCGGACCACCTGCAGGCATACGTGTCCGGCAGCTACTGAACCGTCGCCCGCTCCACGACCGACCGGTCAGGGGCGAGTGACCCGGCCAGGACGGGTCCGTCGACCCCGATGACGGCAGCCGCGGCTGACGATGCTGTCAGGGTCCGGACAAGTGTGGCGGCGAGGTGTGTGGGTGCCCAGGGTCCTCGATCCCGGCTGGCTCGATCGGTCGTGGCGGGCGCTGCTGCTGACCGCGATCGCGCTGAGCATGCTCGTGCTGCCCGTCCTCGGATCGACCCCGGCATCGGCGGCCGAGGACGCCGGGACGACCAGCCAGCCAGCGGTCCCGGACGACCTGGCTGCGGCGCTGACCGATGACGGCCGGGTCGAGTTGCTGTTCTTCGGCTCGGCGACCTGTCCCTACTGCCAGCAGATGGAGGGCTACCTCGACGAGCTCGAGGCGACCTTCTCGCCACCGCTGGAGGTCTCCCGCTACGAGGTGTCGGGTGACCCGGCCGCACGGGAGCGGTGGGAGGCTGCACTGCTCGCCCGTGGCTACACCCCCTCGGGCGTGCCCACCGCGATCCTCGGCGACCGGGTCTGGATCGGCTTCGACGAGAACGTCGCCCGGGAGGTCACCCGGGCGGTCGCCACCGTGGTCGCGGCCGCCCCGGCTGCAGCCGGCGGCGATGTCGCGGAGGATCAGCCCCCCGGCGGTGATGCCGGAGAGGTCCGCGAGCCGACCGACACCAACCTGTCCCTGCCCGTGATCGGCGAGGTGGAACTGGCGGGGCGTTCCGCGCTCGGCATCACCGTCCTGATCGCCCTGGTGGACGGTTTCAACCCGTGCTCGTTGTGGGTCCTCGCCATCCTGCTGGCCATGGTCCTCAACGCCGGCGCGACCCGCAGGCGGGTGATCGTCGTCGGCACGACGTTCCTGGCCGTCACCGCCGCGATCTACGGTGCCTTCATCGTCGGGGTGTTCACCGTCGTCGACCTGCTCTCGGGCGTGACGGCGATCACCTGGGTGGTGGGCGCCATCGCCCTGCTCGTCGGGGTCGTCAACATCAAGGATTACTTCGCCTACAAGCAGGGTCTGTCCTTCACGATCCCCGATCGCTACAAGCCACGCATCTACCGGGGTGGTCGCGCGATCCGCGATGACGAGCGTCCGCTGCCGGCGGTGCTGCTGACCACCGTGGTCCTCGCCGCCGGCGTCGCTGTGGTCGAGCTGCCCTGCACCATGGGCTTCCCGGTGATCTGGACCGGTTCGCTGCAGACCATGGGCATCGGTCGCGACGTGGAGTTCGCCGGGTTGCTGGGCCTGTACCTGCTGGTCTACGTCGGCCTGGAGCTGGTCCTGTTCGGCATCGTCGTCGCCACGATGCAGGTCACGCGCCTCGAGGAGCGGCACGGTCGGGCGCTCAAGCTGATCGGCGGCTCCCTCATGGTGGTGCTGGGTGTGGCCATGGTCTGGTTCCAGACCCTGCTCGACGATCTCACCGGCCTGTTGGCGCTGACCCTGTCGGCAGCGGCACTCGCGGGGGTGCTCGTGCTCGTCAACCGGGTGCGCACCGGTGGGCGTGGCGGCGACCCGGCGGCGGGCGACGGGCCGACCTCGGCCTCGTCCCACCGGTCGGCGACCTCCGGCCACCGGTGATCAGAACGGGTGGGCCGTCCTCC
Organism: Nitriliruptoraceae bacterium; assembly: GCA_046483565.1. Taxonomy (GTDB): domain Bacteria; phylum Actinomycetota; class Nitriliruptoria; order Nitriliruptorales; family Nitriliruptoraceae; genus T1Sed10-7. The sequence goes on along the minus strand of JAWOCZ010000050.1, from coordinate 2,936 downwards.
GCGGCGGGAGGCGGTCACGCTGAGGAACGTGCTCCTCAGCTGGGGGCGGCACCGGCCTTGGCGCGCTTGGCGGCGCGCGCGCGCAGTGCTGGGTCCAGTTCGACCTTGCGCAGCCGCACGTTGCTCGGGGTGACCTCGACCGCCTCGTCCTCGCGGATGAACTCGAGCGCCTGATCCAGCGACAGCGCTCTGGGGGGCGCGAGACGCACCAGCTCGTCGCCCGTCGCGGAGCGGACGTTGGAGAGCTTCTTCTCCTTGGCCGGGTTGATGTCCATGTCCTCCGAGCGCGCGTTCTCGCCGACGATCATCCCGGCGTAGACCTCGGCGCCCGGCGGGATGAACATCTGGCCGCGCTCCTGGAGGTTCAGCAGTGCGAACTGCGTGGCCTGGCCCTGCCGATCGGCCACCAGGGAGCCGTTCGGACGGGTGCGCAGCTGGCCCTGCCACGGCTCGTACCCATCGAAGACGTGGTGCAGGATGCCGGTCCCGCGTGTCTCGGTGAGGAACTCGGTCCGGAATCCGATCAGGCCCCGGGCCGGCACGCGGTACTCGAGACGGACCCAGCCCGTGCCGTGGTTGACCATCTGCTGCAGCCGGCCCTTGCGCAGGCCGAGCAGCTGGCTGACCACTCCGACGTACTCCTCGGGGACGTCGATCGACAGCGCCTCGAAGGGCTCGTGGATCTGTCCGTCGATCTCCCGGGTGACCACCCGCGGCTTGCCGACGGTCAGCTCGAAGCCCTCGCGGCGCATCGTCTCCACCAGGATGGCGAGCTGGAGCTCACCGCGACCCTGGACCTCCCAGGTGTCGGGACGCTCGGTCGGCAGCACCCTGAGCGAGACGTTGCCGACGAGCTCCTGCTCGAGACGCGCCTGGATCAGGCGTGCCGTGAGCTGCTTGCCGTCGCGACCGGCCAGCGGCGAGGTGTTGACCCCGAGCGTCATCCCGAGGCTCGGTTCGTCCACCGTCAGACGGGGCAGCGGGCGGGGGTCGTCGACGTTGGCCAGGGTGTCGCCGATCGTCACCTCGTCGATACCGGCGACGGCGATCAGGTCGCCCGGGCCCGCCTCGTCGGCCTGCACGCGATCCAGCGCCTCGGTGAGGTACAGCTCGGAGAGCTTCACCCGCTCCACCTCGCCGTTCTCCCGGCACCAGGCGACCGTCTCCCCGCGGCGGATGCGGCCGTTCTGGATGCGGCACAGGGCCAACCGGCCGAGGTACGGGGAGGAGTCGAGGTTGGTGACCAGGGCCTGGAAGGGGTGGTCGGGGTCGTAGGTCGGCGCGGGAACGTGGGTCATGATCGTCTCGAACAGCGGCCCCAGGTCGGTCCCGGGTCGGTCGAAGTCGAGGGTCGCCGTGCCCTCGCGGGCGTTGGTGTAGAGGATGGGCAGGTCGATCTGATCGTCGTCGGCACCGAGGTCGATGAGCAGATCGAAGGCCTCGTCCACGACCTCGGCGATCCGGGCGTCGGGACGGTCGATCTTGTTGACCACGATGAGCACCGGCAGGCGTGACTCCAGCGCTTTGCGGAGCACGAAGCGGGTCTGTGGCAGCGGACCCTCGCTCGCATCGACCAGGAGCAGCGCCGCGTCCACCATGGCGAGCGCCCGCTCCACCTCGCCGCCGAAGTCGGCGTGTCCGGGGGTGTCGACGACGTTGACGATGACGTCGGCCCCGTCGGGCTGTGGGAGCACGACCGCGGTGTTCTTGGCGAGGATCGTGATGCCGCGCTCGCGCTCGAGGTCGCCGGAGTCCATGACCCGCTCGTCGACGTCCTGGTTGGCGCGGAAGGCGCCCGACTGCCACAGCATCGCATCGACCAGGGTCGTCTTGCCGTGGTCGACGTGGGCGATGATGGCGACGTTGCGCAGGTCCGAACGGACCGCCGTCGTGGAAGAGGTCAACGGGGCACCGAGGTGGTGGGAAGGGGCGGGGAGACGGCCAAGCGTACCGCTGCTGGATGGGTGCACGCCCGCGTGCACCCGTCGCACGGCGTGCTGCCGGCCCGCTCGACCGGTCGGCGGTTCGGCCGGTTCGGCGGTTCGGCCGGTTCGGCGGTTCGGCCGGTTCGGCGGTTCGGACGTTCGGCGGCGCGACCGCTCGGCCGCTCGGACGGTCGGCGGCTCGGACGGTCGGGGACGTGAGCCGGCCATCGCTGGTCGGACAACGACCCCGCGGCACCAACGTGGCTGACGCGGGGTCACGCCCCGGTCAGCGTTGACCGCTCTCGTGCCCCGCTCCCGCTGAAGCGGCGCGGGCGTCGTCCAGCGCGCGCTGGGTCAGCCGGGGTGACACCGTGGCCAGCAGCACCGCGTGCACGAGCACAGCGGCCACGAAGGGTGCTCGCAGGGCCAGGTCACGGGTGGCCGTCGCCTCGACGAGCCAGACCAGTCCGCCGCCGAGCAGGGTGCCGATCGGCATCATCCCCCAGCCGAAGAACCGGTAGACGCTGTTCACCCGCCCGAGCAGTGCGTCGGGGATCAGGGCCTGCCGCAGCGAGACCGTGACGACGTTCCAGGTCACCGCGGTGAACGAGTAGGCCGCGAAGGCGACCGCGGCGACGGCGGGCAGCGACGTCACCGCGATCGCCGCCGAGCCCACGATCGGTACGACCACGGCCAGCAGCAACGAACGCCCGCCGCCCAGCCGGGCGGTGAGCGCAGGCGCCAGGACGCTGCCGAGGAGCCCGCCCACGCTGCCGGTCGCCAGGAGCAGGCCGAACCCGAGGCCGTCCAGGCCCAGGATCTCCTGCACGTAGAGCACGAAGGTCGCCATCATGGCGGCACCGATGCCGTTCATCAGGCCCAGAGCGACCGCCAGGGTCCGCAACAGCCGGTGCTGCCACAGCCACCGCAGCCCGTCGCCGATCTGGGTTCGCATCCTCGGGGTCGTCACGCCAGCGGTGAGAGGCGCCCGGAAGGACCCCCGGATCGAGA
>JAWOCZ010000004.1:0-15103 GCA_046483565.1 Nitriliruptoraceae bacterium | reverse complement strand
CCGGGTGCCGATCAGCCTGGTGCGTCGTGTCGATGTGCCGCTGGACGGCAGCGCCCCCTGTCTGCTGTACGGCTACGGCAGCTACGAGATCTCCGTCGATCCCGTGTTCTCGGCCGCGCGGCTGAGCCTGCTGGAGCGTGGGGTCGTCTTCGCGATCGCCCACGTACGTGGTGGCGGGGAGCTGGGGCGCCACTGGTACCTCGACGGCAAGTTCCTCGCCAAGCCCAACACCTTCTCCGACTTCGTGGCCTGCGCGGACCACCTCGTCGAGCACCGGGTGACCGCCCGCGACCGGCTGGCGATCCGCGGTGCGTCCGCGGGTGGGCTGCTGATCGGCGCCGTGCTCAACCTCGAGCCGCAGCTGTGCCCAGCCGCCGTCGCCGAGGTGCCGTTCGTCGACGTGGTCACGACGATGTCGGATCCCTCGATCCCGCTGACGGTGATCGAGTACGACGAGTGGGGACACCCCGACGACGTCGACTACCTCGAGGTGATGCGTTCCTACTCGCCGTACGACAACGTGGCCGCGGCGGACCATCCGGCGTTGCTGGTGATCGGCGGGCTGAACGACCCCCGGGTCCAGTACTGGGAGCCCGCCAAGTGGGTGGCCAAGCTCCGGACCACCTCGACGGGGGGTGGACCGATCCTGCTGCACACCGAACTCGGCGCCGGGCACGGGGGGCGTTCCGGACGCTACGACGCGTGGCGGGACGAGGCGCGTGTGCTGGCGTTCGTGCTGCACCACCTCGGGGTCGCCGACACGCCGATCACCAGCTGATGCGCATCATCGCCGGGCTGGCGAAGGGTCGCCGGATCAGCGCCCCGCCCGGCGAGGGGGTGCGCCCGACCGCCGATCGGGTGCGTGAGGCGCTGTTCTCCTCGTTGCAGCCGCTGCTGCCGGGTGCGCACGTACTGGACCTGTACGCGGGCAGCGGGGCGCTCGGACTGGAGGCGATCTCGCGCGGCGCCGCGCACGCCACCCTGGTCGAACGCGACCCCCGCACGCTGGCGGTGCTCAGGTCCAACGTCGAGGTGGTCGGCCTGCCCGGTGTGGTGGTGCTGCAGCAGGACGTGGCCTCGGCGCTGGCGGGCATGCTCCCGGGTGCACCCTTCGACCTGGTGTTCGCCGACCCGCCCTATCGGACGTCCGGTCCCGACATCGATCGTCTGCTCATCGCGCTGGTCGCGCAGCTCGCCCCGGAGGCCACCGTCGTCGTGGAGCGGGCGCGGCGTGACCCGGCGCCGGTCTGGCCGCCGGAACTGGTCGCGAGCGAGCCGCGCACCTACGGTGCCACCGTCCTGCACCGCGCCGAGCGCGACACCGATGGCCCCGCCTAGCCCCGGCACCGCACCAGGCCGGCCCGTAGCCACAGGACCCACAGGAGCCACCGTGAGCGTCGCCGTCGCCTGCCCGGGCAGCTTCGATCCCGTCACCCTCGGACACCTCGACGTCATCGCCCGGGCCTCCGCCCGCTTCGACGAGGTCGTGGTGGCCGTGCTCGGGAACCCGAGCAAGCAGGGGCTGTTCACCGTCGAGGAGCGGATCGACCTGCTCGAGAACGAGGTCGGCGGCTACGGCAACGTGACCATCGACCGCTTCGAGGGCCTGCTCGTCGACTTCTGCAACGCCCGGGGTATCGGGCTGGTGTGCAAGGGCCTGCGGGCGGTCAGCGACTTCGAGTACGAGCTCCAGATGGCGCAGATGAACCAGCGCATCGGGCCGGTGGAGACGGTGTTCCTGAGCACCAGCCCGGAGCACTCCTACCTGTCGAGCTCGCTGGTCAAGGAGGTCGCCCGGTTCGGTGGCGCCATCGAGCACGCGGTGCCGCCGCGGGTGGTCGAGGCGTTGCGTGCCAAGTTCGCCTGATCGCACCATCGTCGTACCCGGCCCCGACCGTCCGGGGCCCGCGGGGCCTCGTCGGAGGCCACCGCGCGGGTAGGGTGCCGTCCGAGGGGCGTGTCACCCCGTCGTGTGATCCCGCCGTCGAGAGCCCGAGGTCGAGTCCATGAGCGAACCGCGCGGTGTCCCGCCGGACGTCGAGGCCAAGCTGCACCATCTCGAACGTCTGGTCGGTGGTGCCAAGGTCGTCCCGTTGTCCGCATCGGTCATGCTCAACCGGGCGGAGATCGACGGCTTGGTCGCCGATCTGCGTGAGGCGCTCCCCGATGAGCTGACCCAGGCCCGTTGGGTGGTCAAGGAACGCGACGAGATCCTCGAGCGCGCCCAGGTCGACGCCGACGAGATCCTCACGGACGCGCGCGCGGAGCGCGACCGGCTCATCTCCCAGCAGTCGGTGGTCCAGGGTGCCGACGCGGAGGCGGAGCGCATCGTCGGTGATGCCCGCGAACACGCCCGACGCATCCGCCTGGAGGCCGAGGACTACGTCGATGCGAAGCTCGCCAACTTCGAGGTGGTGCTCCACAAGACGCTGAGCGCGGTGGAGCGGGGTCGCCAGAAGCTGCGTGGGGGGCTCGACACCGACGCACTGGACACCGACATGCTCGACCACGACCACACCGAGGCGTTGGAGGCCGCGGACGAGCAGCCCGTCTCCGGGCCACGCGGCAACCCCGGCATCGACATCCCGCTCGATGACGACGAGGAGCCGACTCAGCCGCGCCGCTGAGCCCTCAGCGTCGCTGTCGACCACAAGACGGCGTCGCTGACATGCTGGGCTCAGCCGGTAGGAACCCGGGTTGGCCCCCTCGGGCCCGTGGTACCCTCGCGCGGCCGGCATCGTCCGTCGGCCGTTCGCCGCTACCCCACCCGCGCGGGCGACGTGCGAGGTGCCCGGCAGCCGCAACCTCGTCCCCGACCTCCGAAGCGGAGTCTGACCTCCATGCGCGTGCCCATCGTCGACCTCGTCGATCACCCGGGTGAGACCCGGGCGATCCGTCGTGACGTGGCCGCCGCGGACTTCGGTGATGCCCCCTGGGGTCCGGTCGTGGAGGAGGTGCACGACCCCGTGCGGCTCGACCTCCACCTCGATGCGGTGGTCGAGGGGATCCTGGTCCGTGGCAGCCTCGCCTTCCGCATCCAGGTCTCGTGTGCGCGCTGTCTCACGCCCGTCGAGGACGACCTCGAGGTGACGGTCACGGAGCTGTTCACCGACCCGGCACGGCGCGAGGAGGGCGAGGAGGACGACCCGGGCTACGAGCTGCTCGACGACCGCACCGCGATCGACCTGTCCACGCTCGCCCGCGACGCGGTCCTGATCGACCTGCCCGTGCGGGTGCTGTGCCGGCCGGACTGCCAGGGCCTGTGTCCCACCTGCGGCGTCGATCGCAACCTCGAGGACTGCGGCCACGGCTCCACCGACGAACCCGACCCGCGATGGGCGGCGCTCGCTGAGCTCGACGTCCCTCCCGCCTGAACCACTCCCGGCACCACACGACCCTGGTGGGCGTCGAGACGCGCACCTCTCACCACCCGACATCGGACAGGAGCCATCATGGCCGTCCCGAAGCGAAAGCTGTCCCGCTCGCGGACCCGTCACCGCAAGGCGCAGTGGAGCAAGACCGCGGCGCCGACCTATGCCACCTGCAAGCGGTGCAAGGCGCCCACGCGCCCGCACACCGTGTGCGCCGCCTGCGGGACCTACGCCGGCCGCGAGGTCATCGAGGTCGACTGAGGCCGTGAGCGACGTCGCGGACACTTCGCGCCCGACGGCAGCGGCGCTGGCCCAGTTCCTGGAGGTCCACCTCGACGACCTGGGCCTGATGGAGCGTGCGCTGACGCACCGATCCTGGGCCTTCGAGAACGGTGCCGTGGAGCCGAACGAGCGCCTGGAGTTCCTCGGCGACGCCGTGCTCGGGCTGGTGGTGGCCGATGAGATCTTCCACGCCCACCCCGACGAGCAGGAGGGCCGGCTGGCCAAGGTCCGTGCGGCCGCGGTCAAGGCCGACTCGTTGGCGACGATCGCGCGGGACCTGGACCTCGGTGCCTACATCAAGCTCGGACGGGGCGAGATCAGCTCGGGTGGCCACGACAAGGACTCGATCCTGGCCGACGGGCTCGAGGCGGTGATCGGCGCGGTCTACCTCGACCAGGGGTTCGCGACCGCCTACGACCTGGTCCAGCGCCTCTTCGGGGAGATGCTGGCCGAGCTGGCCGAGCGGGGTGCGGCGCTCGACTACAAGACCAGCCTGCAGGAGCTGGCCGCCGCCCGCTTCGGGGGGCTGCCGCGCTACGAGGTCAGCGAGCGCGGGCCGGATCACCACAAGACCTTCACGGCGTACGCCCTGGTCGACGCTCGCCGACTGGGGACGGGAGAGGGCAGGAGCAAGAAGCAGGCCGAGCAGCGGGCCGCCCGTGAGGCCTACCTCGCGCTCCACCAGGAGTCGGGTGACGCGCTCGATCACGCCGACGGTGGAGCGGTTCCCGGGCCTCCCAGCGGTGAGGCGGTCGGCTAGCGTTGGACGATCTGTGTGTGCCGCGATGGCCCGTGGCGGTGACCGCGACGAGACGAAGGACCTGACGTGCTCGAACTGCCCGAGGTCGAGGTGCTGCGCAAGGATCTCGAGAAGGAGGTCGTCGGCAAGCGCGTCAAGGACGTCGACGTCCGAAGCCCCAGCATCGTCCGCCCGCTCCACCGCAACCGCCCGGAGTTCGTCAAGGCCCTCGAGGGCCGCAAGGTCGAGGGGGCACGTCGGCGTGGTTCGACCATCCTGCTCACCCTGGACGAGGACCTCACCTGGGTGATCGATCTCGGTGAGGGCGGTTCCCTGCACCGTGAGACGGCCACCGAGCAGCCCGGTAGCGATACCCACCTGACCGTCAGCTTCACGATCGGCGGATCGCTGCACCTGTCCGAGGTCGCCGACCACCCGACGCTGACGACCGGGGTCGTGCCGACCGAGCAGGCGCTGGAGGCCGCCGGCATCTCCCCGGACGCGCTGGACCTGCTGGACGACAACCCGACGTGGATGGAGTTCGGCCGGTTCCTGGCGGCGGCGGACAAGCCGCTGAAGCTGCTGCTGATCGACCCGAACTACATCGTGGGGATCGGTCCGGTGTACTCCGACGAGATCCTGTGGGAGGCCGGGTTGCGCCACGACCACCCGTCCTCGACCCTGTCGACCCAGGAGGTCCGCCGGCTGTACCGCGCGACCCAGGAGATCATCGTCGCCGCGATGAAGGCAGCGGGGTCGAGCCTCGACGAGGCCGAGGTCGAGCAGCTCGTCGACGAGGAGGGCGAGTCCGCGGAGCACCTCAGGGTGTACGGACGGGACGGCAAGCCGTGCAGTCGGTGTCGCCGGCCGATCGTCCGGACGCGGCTCAAGAAGGGCGTGTACACCTACCACTGCGAGCAGTGCATGATCTGACCTCGCCTCGGCGCGCGCTGGTGTCGGGGCGGCGGCCGGTTGGCGCGCGGAAGGTCCGAGGAGTCAGGAGCGCGAGGGTGTCGGTCGAGGGATCTGTCGCCAGGCACCTGACCGTCCACGGCCGGGTCCAGGGGGTCTTCTTCCGTGATTCGACACGGCGGGAGGCCCGCGCTCGCGGCGTGGCTGGTTGGGTCCGCAACCGCAGTGACGGCGCCGTCGAGGTGTGGCTCGAGGGCAGCGAGGACGCGGTCGCCCAGCTCGAGGGTTGGATCCGTGACAGCGGGCCGGGGCGCGCGGAGGTGGAGCATGTCGACGCCGAGTCCGTGACGCCCGAGGACCATGCGGGCTTCGTCGTGCGTCACGACGCTCGGTGAGCGTCCCGAGACGACCGATGGGGACGGCCATCTGGACCTGCTGTCGGCCGAACGTCTATCCTGGGTGCGCCGGCCGGGCGGTCGGGCCGGCGGTCAGAGTTGGGTTCGGAGGCGGTGGTCCATGAGCAAGGCGCTGTTCGGCACGCACTCCGCGCCCTCCGGCGCCGCGCTGCTCGACGAGGTGCGTCGACTCAGGGGTCGTGTCGCGGAGCTCGAGGCGGCCCTGGCGGCAGCGGAAGCCGCCGCTCACGCTGCTGGCGAGGACCGCGAGGTCGCAGCCTCGTCAGCGGATGAGGTGCCGGCTCCCGGCGACGAGGTGCCGGTTCCCGGCGACGAGGTGCCGGCTCCTGCGGATGAGGTGCCGGCTCCTGCCGGTCGGTGACGTCACACCGGTAGCATCTGCGGCCAGCGCCGCGGGCCATCCGGGCCCGGCGCCGTCCGCCGTCCCGCCGACCGCGTCGTCCCGCGCCACCCGGAGGTCGTGTGTTCCTCAGGTCGCTGTCGATGCGCGGCTTCAAGTCGTTCGCGGACCGCACCGCGATCGAGGTCGAGCCGGGCATCACGGTCATCGTCGGTCCCAACGGGTCCGGCAAGTCGAACGTGGTCGACGCTCTGGCATGGGTGCTGGGCACCCACTCCGCCAAGAAGGTCCGCGGCGGCGCGATGTCGGACGTGATCTTCGCCGGCTCGCCGAGCCGGAACCGGGGGACCCACGCGCGGGTCGAGATCTCGATCGACAACGCTGACGGGCAGCTGGAACGGGCCGGTCTCGGCACCGCCGAGAGCGCCGGCGGCTTCAGCGAGCTCCGCATCGCGCGGACGATCCACGCCGAGGGTGACACCACCTACGAGATCAACGGCGAGGAGGTCCGGGCCCTCGACGTCCAGGAGCTGCTCTCCGACACCGGCCTCGGGCGGGAGCTGCACACCATCGTCGGTCAGGGCCAGCTCGACGAGATCCTCAACGCCAAGCCGGAGGAACGGCGGCGCTACATCGAGGAGGCCGCCGGGATCCTCAAGCATCGTCGACGTCGCGAGCGGGCGCTGCGCAAGCTCGAGCAGGTCGACGAGCACGTCGAGAAGCTGCAGACGGTGCTACGGGAGCTGCGGCGACAGCTGCGCCCCCTCGAGCGGCAGGCCGAGGCCGCGGACCGCTACCGGGCCCTGCAGGCCGAGTTGCGGTCGGTACGGATCGCCATCGCCGCCGGGGAGCTCGCCCGTCTTGAGCAGCTGGTCGCCACCGAGGGACGCGACGACGAGGAGGCGGCGGCAGCGCAGCGACGTATCGAGGGGCGGTTGACCGCTTCCCGGCAGCGCACCGATGCCCTGGAGGCCCGCCTGGCCGAACAGCGTCCGGCGGCCGAGCAGGCGGGGGAGACCTACCACGCCCTGACCTCCCTGGCCGAGCGGCTGCGGGGGACCGCCGACCTCGTCGAGGCCAAGCGGCGCCACCTGGTCGAGTCCATGGAGGAACCGCTGGCTGGGCGTCCGCCGGCGGAACTGCGCGCCCAGGCCGATCGGGTCGAGGCCGACGCGAACGACCGGGCCGCGCAGCGTGAGCGCGAGCGGGCCGTGCACGCCGAGGCGCAGACGGCCAGGCGGGAGGCAGAGCAGGCCAGGCGCGCGCACGAGCAGGTCCGCCAGGCCGATCAGCGTCGCCGGGCCGAGGCCCGCGAGCGGGTGCTGCGGTGGGAGGGCGAGGTCTCCGCCCTGCGTGGCTCGATCGCCGGTCCCGGCTCCGAGCTCGGTCGGGTCGCCGCGACCCTGGACGGCCTGGACTCCCGGGTGGCCGAGGCTGCCGAGGAGGTTGCCAAGGTCGAGGCCGAGATCCGCAACCTCGACACCGACGAGGTGGGTCTGACGGCCTCGCTCGAGTCGGCGGAGGAGACGGTCGCCGACCTGCGTACACGGGTGGCTGACCTGGCGGGTGAGGCCCGGGAGCTCGAGGCCGAACGCAGCTCGAAGCTCGCCCGGGCCGAGGCGCTGCGGGCCGCCCTCGACGAGGCCGACGGTGGCACCGCCGCGCTGATCGAGGCCGACCTCGACGGGGTCCTCGGCCCCGTCGCGGAGCACGTTCGGGTCGAGGGTGACGAGGTCGCGGTCGCCGCCGCGATCGGCCAGATCGGCGAGGCTGTCGTCGTGCGGACCCAGGAGCACGCGCGTCGTGCGGTCGCGTGGCTGCGGGACACGGCAGCCGGCCAGGCCGTGGTGCTGGTCGCTCGCGAGGATGGTCAGGCCCCGGCGACGGTCGACGAGACGGTGGCCAGCCGGCTGGCGGCCGGTCGAGCGCGGCCGGTCGCCGAGGTCCTGGCGCCCGCCGACGACTCCGAGGCCAGCGCGAAGGTCGTCGCGGCGCTGCAGCGGGTGCTCGCCGGCACCTACCTCGTGTCCGATTGGAGCACGGCGGTCCTGCTCCACGGCCGCGATACCGATCTCACGTTCGTGACCCCGGACGGCGATCTCGCCGGCCCCGGTGGGTACCGGGCCGCCGGTTCGCCGCAGCGCTCGTCGGTGGTCACCGCCACCGCTGCCGACGAGGCCGAGGGTGCCGCCGCGGTCCTGGCCGAGCGGTTGGCGGAGGTGGCCGCACAGCGCGACCGCGTGGCGGCCGAGCTGGCCACCGCCGAGGAGGTGCTGACGGCAGCCACGGACCGGATCAACGAGTCGGACGCGCGGATCACCGGTGCAGCCGAACGGTTGGCGCGTCTCAACCGTGAGCTGCGCTCTCTGGCCGACCAGCGTGGTGTGGTCGCGGCTCAGCGCGACGAACTGGAGCAGGTCCTCGAACGGGACCGGGTCGCGCTCTCGGAGCTCAACACCCGCGGGCCCGACGCGCCCGAGGAGGAGCCGGAGGCGGGTCCGGACGAGGCAGCCGCCGATCTGGACGAGGCGGTCGAGGTCGCCCGCGAGCGGGAGCTCGACGCGCGCCTGACCCTCGAACGCACCTCGGAGCAGGTGCGCCATCTCGAGGAACAGGCCTCGGGGCTGCGGCGTGAGGCCGCGGAGATCGAGACCGCTCTGGCGGAGGCGGCCCGTCGCCGCGAGCTACGTCGCCACGGGATCGAGCGGTGTGGGGAGCTCGCCGTCGTCGCCCGGGCGGCGCTGGAACGCATGGAGGGGTCGCTGGCTGCCGCGGCCGCCGAGCGGGATCGGCTCCAGGCGGAGGTGCGGGACGCAGCGGCCACGCTGGCCACCGAGCGCGACGCCGCCACGCACATCCACAACGAGCTCGCCGAGTTGACCGAGCAGCGTCACGCCGCCGACCTGCGCCGTCACGACGTCGCCACCCGCCTCGATCACCTGATCCAGCGGGTCCGGACCGAGCTCTCGCTCGGTCCCGAGGAGCTGCGGGCCGAGCACCCCGACGCCACGGGCAGCGACCACGACGCCCTGTCCGCGCGGGAGGACGAGCTGGTCCGCAAGATCGGTCTGCTCGGCCGCGTCAACCCGCTGGCGCTGGAGGAGTTCAAGGCGCTCGAGGAACGCCACGCGTTCCTCTCCGACCAGCTCGACGATCTCCGCCGATCCAAGCGCGACCTGCAGGAGGTCGTGGTGGCGGTCGATGACCGGATCCGCGAGGTGTTCCGCACCGCTTTCGACGACGTGGCCCGGGAGTTCGAGCTGACGTTCACCACCGTGTTCCCCGGCGGCCGCGGACGGCTGGTGCTGACCGACCCGGACGACCTGCTGACCACGGGCATCGAGGTGGAGGCGCGACCTCCGGGGAAGAAGGTCACCCGGTTGTCCCTGCTGTCCGGTGGGGAGCGGTCGCTGACCGTCCTCGCCTTCGTCTTCGCGATCTTCAGGGCCCGTCCGTCCCCGTTCTACGTGCTGGACGAGGTCGATGCTGCCCTCGACGACGTGAACCTGCAACGGCTACTGAAGATCATCCGGTCGTTCCGTGGCCACGCGCAGATCATCATGGTCACCCACCAGAAGCGGTCGATGGAGATCGCCGACCTGCTCTACGGCATCACCATGGGACCGGATGCGGTGACCAAGGTGGTCGCCGAGCGGCTCCGTGACACGTCACCGCCCGCTCACGCGCTCGAGCACCGTGCCAGCGATGCGCCCACCGAGGCCGTGCTGGAGGACGCCGCGACCCCCGCCTGACCACCTCGGCGTCCGTCCCGCACAGCCCACCTCGTACCCCGGCACCTCGTACCTCGGCGTCCGTCCATGACGGTTCGCCTCCGGCTCCGACGACCTCACCACCACGCAGGAGGTCTTGATGACACTCGTTCCCACTCTGCTGACCGCACTGGCGGTCTCCGGGTTCCTCGACGCCGACCCGGCGCTGCTCGCCGCGCTCGGCGTGCTGCTACTGGGCGGCGGGGGAGCGGCGGTCGCGCGCGGCGTGCGCCGGTCCCGCGGCGATCGCGGCGCTCGCGGGGATGGCGAGGGTGACGAGGGCGGGGGTGGCACCGGGACCGCGCTCCTCGAACGTGAGCCCGGGGATGCCGAGCCGGGCGAGGACCGGGCCGGTGGCGCGGTCACCGACGAGCTGGAGCTCCCTGAGGTCCCCGACACCCCGGCGGAGCTGCTCGAGCGCGAGCGTGTCGAGCCCGAGGTCCCCGCCGAGCCGATCACCCTCAGGGAGCGCTTCCGTCGGCGGCTGACGCGGACCCGCAACGTCCTGGGTGCCTCGGTGGTGGAGCTCTTCGGTGGCGGTGTCACCGAGGAGGCCTGGGAGGGACTGGAGGAGGCGCTGATCACCGCGGACGTCGGTGTGACGGCGACGATGGAGATCGTGGAGGAACTGCAGCGCCGTGCCCGGGAGGAGGGCGCGACCGACGGCGATGCGGTCCTCGCGCTGCTCCAGGAGGAGCTGCGTACCGCGCTCGGCACCCCCGACCGGTCCCTGGCTCGGGCCACGGACGACGGACCCACGGTCTGGCTGGTCACCGGTGTCAACGGGACGGGCAAGACCACCACGATCGGCAAGCTGGCGGCCGTGGAGGCCCGAGCCGGCCACACCGTGACGCTGGCCGCCGCGGACACCTTCCGGGCCGCGGCCGCCGAACAGCTGGGCATCTGGGCCGAGCGCACCGGGTCCCAGCTCGTGCGCAAGGAGGAGGGCGCCGACCCGGCCTCGGTGGCCTACGAGTCCTACGACGCCGCCCGCGCGAGGGACAGCGACCTGCTCATCGTCGACACGGCCGGTCGCCTGCACAACAAGCGGCAGTTGATGGACGAGCTCGGCAAGGTCAAACGGGTCCTGGAGAAGCAGGCCGGGCCGCTGGAGGAGACCCTCCTGGTCCTGGACGCGACCACCGGTCAGAACGGCATCGCGCAGGCGAAGGCCTTCCTCGAGGCCGTCGAGGTGACGGGTATCGCGCTGACCAAGCTGGACGGTTCGTCCAAGGGGGGGATCGTGGTCGCGGTGCAGCGCGAGCTCGGCCTGCCGGTCAAGCTCGTCGGGCTCGGCGAGGAGATCGATGACCTCGCTCCCTTCGACCCGCAGCTGTTCGTGGAGGGTCTGTTCTCCGAGCTGTGACCGCGCCGCCGCCGTCCCGCTCGCGCCTCGCGCGGGTGTGGGCGGGGATCGCAACCGAACGACCATCAACCGGTCGCCTCGTTGCGATCCCGTGCCGGGTGCGATCCCGTGCCGGGTGCGATCCCGTGCCGGGTGCGATCCCGTGCCGGGTGCGATCCCGTGCCCAACCCGGCGCCCCACCACGCCCGCCACCACCTCGGCGCCCGGAGGCTGACCGCTACCCTCGCCGGTCACCACCTCGCCGTCCGACCGCACCGATCGATCCCGACCGCCGGAGCCAGACGTGTTCGACACCCTCAGTACCAAGCTCGAGGCCGCCCTCGACAAGGTCAAGGGCCGCGGCCGGCTCGACGAGAAGACCGTCGACGCCACGCTGAAGGAGATCCGGCTCGCCCTGCTCGAGGCGGACGTCAACTTCAAGGTCGTCAAGGGCATCCTCGCGCGGCTCCGTGAGCAGCTGGTCGGTGAGGAGGTCGCCAAGGCGCTGAACCCCTCCCAGACCGTGATCAAGGCGGTCGACGCGGAGCTGACCCGGGCGCTCGGCGGGGAGTCGGCGGCGCTGGACCTGAAGGGGCCGCCACCGTCGGTCATCGTCCTGGCCGGGCTCCAGGGGTCCGGGAAGACGACCGCGGCCGGCAAGCTGGCCAAGCTGCTCAAGAGCAAGGGCCGCAACCCGATGCTGGTCGCCTGTGACCTCCAGCGTCCGGCAGCGGTCGAGCAGCTCAAGGTCAACGCCAAGCGGGTCGGTGTCCACGTCTACGCCCCGACGACCTCGGGAGATCCGGTCCCCGTGGCCCGAGACGGCATCGGCAAGGCGCAGGAGACCGGCTGCGACACCGTCATCGTCGACACGGCCGGCCGTCTCCACGTCGACGAGGTGCTGCTCGAGCAGGCCGCGGACATCAAGCGGGTGGTCGGGGCCCACGGTGGCGTGGTGCGCACCCTGTTCGTGATCGACGCGATGATCGGCCAGGAGGCCGTCAACGTCGCCAAGGCCTTCCAGGACCAGGTCGGTTTCGACGGGGTGATCCTGTCGAAGCTCGACGGTGACGCCCGTGGTGGGGCCGCGCTGTCGGTGCGGGAGGTGACCGGGACACCGATCATGTACGCCTCGGTCGGTGAGGGCATGGAGGACTTCGAGGCCTTCCACCCCGACCGCATGGCCGGCCGCATCCTGGGCATGGGCGACGTGATGTCGCTGATCGAGAAGGCGGAGGCGACCTACACCGAGGAGGAGGCCGACAAGGCCGAGCAGGCCATCCTCTCCGGCGACTTCACGCTCGAGGACTTCCTCGAACAGCTGCAGATGCTCAAGCGGATGGGTCCCCTCCAGGGGCTGCTCGGGATGATGCCGGGCATGAGCAAGCAGCTCAAGGACGTCGACATCGACGACAAGCAGTTCGGCCGGGTCGAGGCGATCATCCGTTCCATGACCCCCAAGGAACGGCGCGATCCCAAGGGGGTCCTCAACGGCCGTCGGCGCAAGCGCATCGCCGCCGGGTCGGGCACGACCGTCACCGAGGTGAACCGCCTGGTCAAGCAGTTCGCCGAGGTGCAGAAGGTCATGAAGTCGGCGGCGAAGATGTCCGGTCAGCAGGGCGCCAAGCCGAAGGGGGCGCGGGGCGCCAAGGGGCAGGCGGCCGCCGTGCGGCAGCTCCAGCAGCAGATGGGCGGTGGCGGACCCGCAGGGATGGGGGGCTTCCAGGGCCTGCAGCCGGCACCCAAGCGCAGCAAGCGCCGCTGAGAGGGCACCAGGGCCCCGCACCGGGACGGCTGAGCGGTGCGGTACCCTCAGCGACAGCACGTCCCGGGGTCCGCCCCTCGGCGTGCGACCACGTCCAGGACGATCCCCGCCCCACCGGCTGTCCGCCCCACCACGCGGAACCCCAGTCCGTGCCGGGTACCGGTCGTCACCACCAGCGGGGCGCCAGCACGCGCGCGCCCGCACACCGTCAGGAACCAGCATGGCTGTCAAGCTGCGCCTCCGCCGGGAGGGCACCGTCAAGCGTCCGCATTACCGCATCGTCGCCGCCGACGCCCGATCGCCCCGGGATGGCCGCTTCATCGAGGTGATCGGGCAGTACCACCCCCTCGAGAACCCCTCGCGGATCGAGGTCGACAACGAACGCGCCCTGCACTGGTTGCAGCACGGGGCGCAGCCGACCGACCCGGTTCGCAAGCTCCTGCGCGTCAGCGGCGTCTGGGAGGAGTTCAAGCCGGGTGATGCCCCCGACCGTGATCGCGAGGCGGGCCAGCCGAAGGAGAAGCTCTCCAAGAAGGCGAAAGCCAAGGCCGCTGAGGCGGCCGAGGGCGGGGGTGACCAGTGAGGTCCGAGGACGTGCTGGAGTTCGTCGCCAAGCAGCTGGTCGACCACCCCGACGACGTCCGTATCGAGGTGGACGGGGACGACCGTGAGACCGTGCTGGAACTGCACGTCCACGAGGAGGACCTCGGCAAGGTGATCGGCAAGCGCGGCCGCACGGCCAAGGCGATCCGCACCCTGGTCAAGGCGGCCGGGTCCCTCGACGACGAGAACGTCACCGTCGAGATCGTCGACTGAGCACCGAGCCTCACCGCGAGGGAGCCGTGGAGCCTGCTGGCGAAGATGCCGCCGTCCTGATCGGGCGCGTCGTCAAGGCCCATGGCATCCGCGGGGAGGTCGTCGTCCACCCGCTGTCCGACGTGCCCGGACGCTTCGACGTCGGCACCGAGGTGGTGGTGGGCGACACCCCTCGGGTCATCACCAGCAGCCGTGCCCATCAGGGGCGGCTGCTGCTGGCGTTGGAGGGCGTGGACGATCGCAACGCGGCCGAACGGCTGCGTGGCGATGAGATCCTGGGGCGAGGCGTCGATCTCGAGGACAGCGAGACCTACTTCGCGCACGAGTTGGTCGGCATGGCCGTCCGCCACGTCGACGGCCGTGGGCTGGGGGCGGTGTCGGCGCTGATCGAGTTGCCCGAAGCCGCCGGCTACGACCTCCTCGAGGTGACACGCGACGGCACCACCTGGCTGCTGCCGGCCGCCGAGGAGTTCGTCGAGGTGGTCGAGGAGGACGGCGCGCTCCTGCTCGTGGTCGATCCACCCGAGGGCCTGCTCGACGACGAGCCGGAGGTGGCCTGGCCGGACGGGCCCGCCGCCCCGGGGCCGGCATGAGCCGCGTACGCCTCGACGTGCTCACGATCTTCCCCGCGTGGTTCGACGGTCCCCTGACCACCTCGCTGCTCGGTCGGGCGATCGCTGACGGCATCCTCGACGTGCGCGTCCACGACCTCAGGGACTGGACCACGGACCGGCATCGCAGCGTCGATGACGCGCCCTACGGCGGCGGCGCGGGCATGGTGATGCGCCCGGATGTGTGGCTCGACGCCTGCGAGGCGGTCTGGAACGACCTGGACGCCGAGGTGACCCGGGGTCGCACGGTGGCTGGTGAGGTCCCCACGGAGGCGTTCACCGCCGGTGGCGAACGTCCCCGCACCGTCCTGTTGACGCCACGGGGCCGTCCGCTGACCCAGGCGCTGGCTGCCGAGCTGGCGGCCGAGGAACGGCTGGTGCTGCTGTGCGGCCGCTACGAGGGCATCGACGAACGGATCCACGAACTGGTCGCCACCGACGAGGTGTCCGTCGGTGACTACGTGCTGTTCGGCGGCGAGGTCGCGGCGGCGGTGCTGATCGAGGCGGTCACCCGGTTGGTCCCGGGCGTGGTGGGCAACGACGCGTCCCCGGCGGAGGAGTCCTTCACCTCGGGGCTCCTCGAGTACCCGCACTACACCCGTCCTGCCGAGGTCCGCGGGCACCGGGTCCCCGACGTCCTCACCTCGGGCGACCACGGTGCCGTCGGACGGTGGCGCCACCAGCGCTCCCTCGAGCTGACCCGGGCACGCCGGCCGGATCTGCTGGGCGGCGCCGA
>JAWOCZ010000257.1:0-23817 GCA_046483565.1 Nitriliruptoraceae bacterium | reverse complement strand
GCCCCTCCTGGTGGTGCACCAGGTTCGCCCGCACAACGGTGTGGCCGCAGGACGCGACGGTCTCGGCGAGCGCGACCAACGGCTCGCTGTCCAACGATCCACCCGCACCCGGCACGAGCAGGACGGGCGGGCTGGCCGACCGATCGGGCCGGTACAGGACAGCGTCGATCACGCCACCGGCGACCGCCGGGGCCGCGAGCTCCTGACGTTGCGTCGGCACCGTCACCGGTGTTCAGGCACCGTGACGACCACGGGACAGGGTGAGTGCGCCATGACCTGGTGCGTGACCGAGCCCAGCAGCAGGCCACGGAAGCCGCCGAGCCCGCGGGCACCGACGACCAGCAGGTCCGCCCCCTTCGCGACCTCGCACAGGACCGCAGCTGCGCCACCCGAGCGCACGGTCCGGGTCACGGGAATGTCTCCTGCCCCGCCGACCCGCTCCAACTGCTCGGAGATGACCTCGACCGCTGCTCCTCGGAGTTCGTCGTCCGAAGGCAGGGTGACGACCGCCGGGAGCGCCACCAGTTCCGGTGTCGGGTAGGCGTGGACCAGTTCGAGCTCCGCGCCTCTGAGGCGAGCCTCGTCCAGGGCCCACCGCAGCGCACGGATGGACTCCTCCGACGAGTCGAGGCCGACGACGATTCGAGCGGTCATAGTGATCCCCTCCCAGCAGCGATGGTCGAGCACGGCGGACGGTCGGCATGGCGACCCACCGGCCTCCACCTCGCAGGATGCGATAGTGGCGGACGCCGGGCCAGGGACCTGCGACCCGGATGCGCAGAGTCGCGGACCACGCCGCGCTGACTGCGCGTAGGCTGCCACCTCGAGGTCGCAGGCGCCAGCGACGGCGGTGACCACCGAAGCGATCGCACGGGGAGTGGATGACCGTGAAGTACCCGGAGAACTTGCTCACCGACGACGAGGAGATCCTTCACCAGTTCCGGCCGCACTGGAAGGTGCTCCTACCGGCGATCGGCTGGGCGATGCTGCTGGCAGCCGTCGCGGGCTTCGTGGCCGCAGCGCTACCGGAACGGTGGAGCCCGAACTGGTCGTTCGGCTGGTCGTTCGGGATCGCGCTGGCACTGTGGCTGGCCGTCTCCGCCAAGGCCCTGGTGGCCTGGTATGCGACCAACTACGTGCTGACGAACGAGCGCATCGTGGTACGCAAGGGGCTGTTCGCGCGCACGGGCACGGAGATCCCGCTGGAGAACATCACCAACGTCCTGTTCAGCCAACGGGTGATCGAACGCGCGCTCGGCTACGGCGACGTGCTGATCGAGTCGGCCGGGAGCCAGGGACAGAGCCGGCTCAGGGACATCCCCGATCCGGAGGCCTTCCAGTCGGAGGTGTACCGGGCCAGAGAGCTGCGCACGCTGCACTTCCGTTCCACCGGCAACGTGGTGGCCCGCGATGTCGTCCAGCAGCTCGAGGCGCTCGCCGACCTGCGTGAGCGCGGGCACCTCTCGGAGCAGGAGTTCGCGGCCAAGAAGCGCCAGCTGCTCGGTGAGCTGCCCGGGGTGGACCCCGCGGAGGTGCGCGAGCGGGTCGACGAGGGGGAGATCGACCCGACCGTGTGAGGGGATCAACGCCGACGCTCGGTGGCGCGGCCGGGCGGCCGCGCGCTCCCAACCGGGGACGCCACCCGGCCACCCCTGGCCGGCCACGCGCCCCAACCCGCCCAACACGCCGCGCCGGGGACGCCACCCGGCCACCCCTGGCCGGCCACGCACCCCAACCCACCCAGCACGCCAGACCGACCCGGGCGTGGCTCAGGCAGGCCTCAGCTCCACGTGCCAAGCTGGCCCCATGCGGATACTGGTGGTCGAGGACGACCGGTCGGTGCGTGACGCGCTCGACCGTGCCCTGCGCGCCCAGGACCTCGAGGTGGTGACCGCCGGCGACGGGCTGGCGGCGCTGAGCGCGGTGGCCGAGCACGACCCCGACCTCGTCGTGCTCGATCTCGGGCTGCCCGGCATGGACGGCCTGGCCGTGTGCCGTCGGCTGCGCGCCGACGGCGACGACCGCCCCGTGCTCGTACTCACCGCCCGGGACGGCGTCGACGATCGCGTCACGGGGCTGGATGTCGGCGCCGATGACTACCTCGTCAAACCCTTCGCGCTCGAGGAGCTGCTGGCGCGGGTCCGCGCGCTGCTGCGACGCGTGACCGTCACACCTGACCAGCGCCTGCGCGTCGCAGACCTCACGATCGACCCGGCCACCCGTGAGGTGTGGCGTGGGGATCGCGCTCTCGAGCTCACCGACCTCGAGTTCCGGCTGCTGGTCCACCTCGCCGAGCACCCCCGCATCGTGCTGCGCCACGAGATCCTGCTCGATGCCGTGTGGGGATCACCGGACCTGACGACGAAGAACACCCTGGAGGTGTACATCGGGTACCTGCGACGCAAGCTCGAGGCCGGCGGCGAGCCACGGATGCTGCACACGGTCCGCGGCGTCGGCTACGTCCTGCGGCCACCGCGATGACCCTCCGGCGTCGCGCCGCGATCCGGACCACCGTGGTGATGGTCCTGGCCGTCGTGCTGGTGCTGGTCGTGGCCCGCCAGGTCGCGAGCACCGCCCTACTGGCGGCGATCGATGACGATCTGCGCACGCTCGCCGAGGTGGCACCCGCGGCACTGGGGCCCGCGGGGCCCGGCGCCGGCGCCAGCGACCCCGGCGACCCCGGCCCCAGCGGCCCCGGCGCCAGCGACCCCGGCGCCAGCGACCCCGGCGAGGACGGCCCGCCTCGTCGCAGGTCGCTCAACGAGCTGCGACGGCTCGTCCCACCCGGCAGCCGTCGCGTCGCGGCGCTCCTCGGCATCGACGGCCCCCTGCAGGTGCTGGCCACCGACGGCACGATCGCCGCGGCCACCGACCCGGCGCTGCCCGTGAGCTCCATCGCGACCGAGGTGGCCCGCGGCGACGCCGGCGCCGCGTTCGAGACCGTCACGGTCCAGGGCGCGCCGGTGCGGGTGCTCACGGAGCCGCTGCCGAGGGGTGGCGCCGTGCAGCTCGGGCGGAGCCTCGCCGAGGTCGAGGCCACCCTGGCCCAGCTGACGACCCGGCTGCTGGTGATCGGCGGGGTGCTCGCGGTCGTGGCCGCGGCGGCCTCGCTGCTCGTGGCCGACCGGCTCGTGCGGCCCGTCGGTGCGCTCACCGCCACCGCCGAGCACGTCGCCCGCACCCAGCAGCTCGACACCCGCATCGCCCCGGAGGGCGACGACGAGCTCGCCCGCCTCGGGCGTGCCTTCGACCGCATGCTGGTGCGCCTGGAGGAGGCCCGGGCCGCACAGACCCAGTTGATCGCCGACGCCTCCCACGAGCTGCGCACGCCACTGACGAGCCTGCGGACCAACATCGACCTGCTGCGCTCGGGAGCGCGGCTCGGGACCGAGGACCAGGCCGAGCTGCTGGCCGATCTCGACGACCAGCTGACCGAGTTCGGCCACCTCGTCGACGGGCTGGTGGAGCTGGCCAGAGGCGAGCGGGCACCTGCCGATCTGGCCCCCATCCACCTCGACGTCCTGGTGGACGAGGTGGTCGCTGCCGCCCGGCGGGACCACCCCGCCGCGCGCTTCACGGTCGAGACCACCCCGATGGTGGTCTCCGGCGAAGAGCGCCGGCTGACCCGAGCCGTGCGGGCGGTGGTCGACAACGCGGTCGTCCATGGAGGCGGGGACGTCGAGGTGGTGGTGTCCCGCACACCGGACGAGGCGCGGATCATGGTGCGCGACCACGGCCCGGGGATAGATCCCCAGGACCGGGCCCAGGTGCTCGGGCGGTTCTACCGCTCGGCGGCGGCACGAGCGCGGCCGGGATCCGGGCTGGGGCTGGCCATCACCGAGCAGGCCGTGCGGACCCACGGCGGCAGCGTCGAGGTCCAGGACAGCCCGGGGGGCGGGGCCACCATCGTGCTGCGCCTGCCGGCGGGCCCGGATCGACCGGGCGCTATGGGTGGCCAGGACGGCTGAGTCGTCGAGCCCGGGCTACGGTCGTGGGATGACCGGGACCTTCCTCAACGCGGGCACCATCGTCCTGGGCGCTGGCGTCGGGACGCTGCTCGGGGGCCGCCTGTCCTCGGGGGTGCGCGGCACGGTCACCGACACGCTCGGCATCTTCGTGCTGGTACTCGGTGCCAGCGATGCCCTCACGACCTTCGGTGACGAACTGTCCGCGGCGTTGGGCTCAGCGGCGGTCCTCGTGATCCTCGCGTCGCTGCTGGTCGGCGGGATGATCGGTGAGGCGATCGATATCGAGGGATGGCTGCACCGGCTCGGGACCTGGCTCCGCGCCCGGGTCGTCGGCGACGACGATGAGCTGGCGAGCGTGGAGCCCGGCGCCGACCCCACGGCACCGGATGAGGGCGGTGAGCCGATCCACGACCCCCGCCGGCTGTTCGTCGAGGGCTTCGTCGTCACGAGCCTGATCGTGTGCGTCGGACCGCTGGCGATCCTGGGGTCGCTCCAGGACGGACTGACCGACGGGTTCGAGCTGCTGGCCGTCAAGTCCATGCTGGACGGGTCCGCGGCGCTGGCCTTCGCCTCAGTGCTCGGCATCGGCGTCGCCTTCGCTGCGCTCCCGCTGCTGGTGCTCCAGGGCGCGATCACGCTGGCGGCCAGCGCGCTGCAGAACGTCCTCACCCCGCCGATGCTGGCCGGCCTGAGCGCGACGGGTGGGTTCCTGGTGATGGCCATCGGCGTCCGCCTGCTGGACCTGCGTCCCATCAGGGTCGCGAACCTCCTGCCGAGCCTGGTGCTGGCACCGCTCGTGATCGGCCTGTGGCCCTGAGCTCCACGCCGGCCGCCACCCCGGCCGCCACCCCGACCGCCACCCCGGTCGGCACCTCGGTCGGGACTCAGCCGGCGCTCACGACCGGGACTCAGCCTGCGCTCACGACCGGGGCTCAGCCGGCGCTCACGACCGGGACTCAGCCGGCGCTCAGGGTCGGGACCGATGCTGTGATCAGCGCCGTAGCAAGGCTCCACGCTTCCCGATCCCACGCGGCGCCCACGACAGGAGAGATGACGATGCCAACGACACCGAGGACCAGGCGATGGGCCGTGCTGGGCGCGACCGCCGCCCTCGCCAGCGCCGCCTTGGCCCTCCCCGCGTTCGGGCAGGGCACCGACGATGCACCGGGTGGTGCGCAACCCGACTGGGCCGGCAACGCCGAGCCCGGTGAGCGCCACGCCGAGGTGCTCTCGGAGCTCGAGGGCCTCGACGGCGACGCCGTCGCCGAGCGCCTCGAGGAACTGTACGCCGAACGAGCCGAGGTCCGCGCCGAGCGGCACGCCGAGCGTGAGGGCGCCCGCGCCGAGCGTGAGGCCGAACGCGAAGGCGCCCGGGCCGAGCGGTACGCCGAGCGTGAGGGCGCCCGCGCCGAGCGCGAGACTGAGCGTGCCGAGCGGCACGCCGAGGTGCTCTCGGAGCTCGAAGGCCTCGAGGGTGAGGAGCTCACCGAGAAGCTCGCTGAGCTCCACGCCGAGCGACAGGCCGAGCAACAGGCTGAGCGCGCCGATCGTGAGGCCCTCCGCGCGGAGCGGCAGGCCGACCGCGAGGCCCTGCGTGCCGACCGGCAGGTTGACGGTGCCGGCCGCGGGTTCGGCCGTCGCATGGGGGCCGACGAGGACTGACCACCAGCCTCCGACCACTAGCCTCCGGGTGAGGCGCGATGACGGGATGCGGCCGACGCATCCGGGCTCGCGGCGACCGACCCGGCTGGCGGGGACCTTGGCCCCTCGCCGCCGGCTGTCGGCGCCGCGACGCTCGTCGAAGGTCATCGCGACCAGGAGGACACCATGTCCGGCGTCAGCTTGAGCGACCCGATCGGCGCGCTGATGGGGAACCCCGTCGCCACGATCCGACCGACCGCGACGCTGCGCGAGGCAGCGCACGCCCTGGCAGCCGACGGGGTGGGACTGCTCGTGGTGGTCGATGCCCGTGGCGTCCGGGGCGTCTTCTCCGAGCGCGACGTGGTGAACGCCATCGCCGACGACGTGGACCTCGACGACTCACGGGTGCGTGACTACGCCACCTCGGACGTCGTCCAGGTCGAGGAGGCCAGGACGATCCTCGAGGCGGCCGCGACGATGAGCGAGGCGCAGGTGCGCCACCTGGCGGTCGCCCGGGCAGGGGTCGTCACCGGGGTGGTCTCCATCCGCGACGTGGTCGCGGTGCTGCTCGAGGAGCGCAAGGCCGAGAGCGGTACCTGACGCCTCCACGGCTGAGGGTCCGTCCGGCCCGACCCGCTCAGCGCAGGTCAGCCGACCGGCAGCGGGTCCGGCGCGTCGCTGCTCGGATCGATGCTGCTCGGGCTGCCGTGACGTGCCCGGTCGAAGCGGTCCCACAGCGCGAGCATGCTGGGCAGGACCAGGATCGACGCGACGACGGAGTAGACGATCGCGTACACGATCACGTACCCGAGTTGCTCGAAGGGCACCAGCGTCGAGGTGACGAGCACGCCGAAGCCGATCGCGGTGGTCAGGGCCGAGCCGGCCAGGGCACCGCCGGTCTGCGACACCGTGCGGCGCAGCGCGGTCGAGCCGTCGTAGCGGACGCGGCGCTCCTCGAGGAACCGTGAGGTCACGTAGATCGTGTAGGGCACACCGATCCCGATCGAGAGCGCGGCCAGCGTCGCGGTGACCGGGTTCAGCGGGATGCCGGTCAGCGCCATGGTCCCGAAGGTCAGGGCCAGGACCAGGCCGACCGGCAGGACCGTGATGATCCCGACGACCGGGCGGCGCTCGGCGAGGGAGAAGTGCACGACCAGCAACGCCATCGCAGCCCCCAGCGCGATGAGCAACGAGGTGATCTGGGAATCCTCGATGTCCTGACCGATACGTGCCTGCACGATCTGCTGGGACGTCGGCACCACCTCGACGCCGGTCTCGCGCAGCGGGTCGAAGGCCGCACCGAGCGACGTCGCGAGGTCCGCGGCCCCGGCCTGACCGGCGCTGGTGCGTACCTGGACCCGCGCCAGCGTGTCGGCGCCATCGGGCGCGAGCACGTCGCTCGCCCCCTCGACCTCGCTGAGCAGCAGCTCGTGGATCGCGGCGACGTCCGCGTCACCGGTCACGGTCAGATCCTCCTGCACGCCGAGCGCTACCAGCTGCTCAGCGAGCTCCGGATCGGCGAACGCCTCCCCCAGCACCGACAGCACCGAGGTGGCGTCGGGCTGACCGGCGAGGGTCTCCACGTTCTCCACCTCGCCGGCGCGTGCCAGCGATCCGACCAGCGCGTTGTGGGCCTCGGGGGTGGCGAGATCCCCGCGGAGCAGCACCTCCGTCGTCTCCTCGAAACCGCCGTCGAAGGAGGTGGACAGGGTCTCGAACACCTCGAGCAGCGGCTCGTCCTGGGGCACGAAGTCGGTCAGGTTGAACTCGCTGTCGAGCTGGGTGAACCCGTAGCCACCCAGGACGACCAGGGCCGTGGCCGCCAGCAGGGTCGGCACGGGCGCGCGCTCAGCCAGCCATGCGGTCCGACCGATGACCCGCGGCAGGGTGGCGTCCTTCTGGGTGCCGAGCGCCTGGACCGGGAGCACGCCCTTGGCCGCGGCTCGACGATCGAGCATCAGGCGCACGGCCGGCACGAAGGTCACGGTGAGTAGGAAGGCGGCCACGATCCCCGACGCCGCGAGGACCCCGAGGGTGGCGAGGAAGTCGACCGGGCTGGCGAGGTTGGTGAGGAAACCGATCGACGTCGCCGCGGTACTGAGCAGCAGCGTCAGCCCCACGGTGCGGTAGGAGATCGCGAAGCCGCCGACCGGCGTCTCGCCCCGGCCGACCTCGGAGCGGTAGCGGGCGAGCAGGTGGATGGCGAAGTCCACCCCGAGACCGACGATCAGGATCGGCACGATCTGGGTCTGCGGTGAGAACCCGCCGATCAGGTCCGCGTACCCGGGTCCGAGCAGGGTCCCGATGCCCTGCATCCAGACCACGGACAACCCGATCACGACCAGGGTGAGCCCGACGTCGGCGGCGGTCCGGCGACCGATCCGCAGCCGCTGGCCGGCGTCGGGCTTGACCCAGTACACGAAGAACAGCACGACGAGGATGATCAGGAAGGCGGTCCCGAACAGCCGGCCGATCTCCGGGCCGGGATCCCCGGCGGTCAGCAGCAACCCGAACGAGAACGGATCGACCCGGACGCCGTCGGCCACCTCGACGTCGCTGATGACCTCTGCGAGCTCACGCTGGAGCTCCGCGACACCGGCGTCGTCGAGCCCCTCGGTCTCCTGGAACACCAGCAGCAGGGCGGAGGTCGGCGGATCACCGGCTCCGAGCAGGCCCTCGAACAGCCCCGCGACCGGGGGTGGCAGCACCTCCAGACCCTCGGCCTGGAACCGGCGCACCGCCTCGTCGTCGAGCGTGGAGGGATCCACGCCGGCCATCTCGATGCCGGCTTCCGCCGCACCGAGGAAGGAGGCGATCGGCGGCTGCTGGCCGCCGGCGACCAACGTGTCGGCGAGGTCACTGGACGTGATGGCCGCCTGGATGTCCAGGCTGGCCTGCAGCGTGTCGACGTTGCGGATGTCGCGACCGTCGGTCGTCTGTACGACGACCTGCAACACCGACTGCGGATCACCGAAGGTGTCGTTGACGGTGGCCAGCGCCTCCGAGAGCTCGTTGTCCACCGCGACGCCGTCCTCCTGCACGCCCTGCCCGGCGAAGGAGGCGAGGCCACCGGTCACGAGCAGCACGAGGACCACTGTGATGACGGGGTGACGGGAGACGGCGGCGGCCAGACCATCGAAGAGACGACGCACGAGCAGGATCCTTGCGAGTGGGAGGCGGACGTTCGGCGTTCGGCAGCCGTCGGGTGGCAGTATCGCTTGCGCGGTGCAGATAACTCGTTGCTGCGCGCTCTCTGCACATCGGGCCTGGTCGGGCGACCACCTGAGCAGGCCACCGCCTGCGCGGGCCACCGCCTGCGCGGGCGACCACGCCCCGACGTCGGGCAGGTCAGTCCCGCACGAGCCGGACGTCGCCGAACACCGCGGTCGCCCGGACCTCCAGGGTGCTCGTCACCCGGACCCGAGGTGGCTCGGGAGCCCAGACGTCACCGAACACCGCCGTCTCCGACAGTTCCACCGCGACGTCTGCCGGCACACGGACCTGCACGTCGCCGAACACCGCCAGGCACTCGACGATCCCGTCCGCCGCGAGCGAGGGCTCGAGGCGTCCTTCGGACTCACCGAACACGGCCACGTAGGAGCGTGCCGGCGGGCTCCCGTCCGACCCCACGCGCAGGTCGTCGAAGAGCGCGACGGCACCGCCACCGAGCACCCACTGGCGACCACCCGTGGTCCCCCACAGCAGCACCACACCGGCCAGGATGAGCAGGGTGGGACCGACGAAGCCGTCCGGCACGACGGTGACGACGAGGAGGAGGACACCGAACAGGCCGAGAGCCGTCCCGGTCACCCGGCGACCGTTCAGCACCAGCCATCCCCCGACGGCCACCAAGATGGCCGGCCACCATGCCGCCACCACCGCGCCGACGCCGGCCGGCAGGACCTCGAGCACCACCAGCGCCCACCCCACACCGAGCACCAGCAGCACGACGCCCGCGATGGTCAGTCCGGAGGCAAGCGGCCGCTGCACGGCCGACAACGGCGACCCGGCGGCCCCCGGACCTCGATCCCGTGACGGTGTCATCGTCCGCCCTCCTTGCGCTCCACGTACCGCACGCGCACGTCCCCGAGCGCCACCAGGCCGTGCAGCACGACGACCGGCGAGCCGGGCGCGCCCGGCGGCTGCGGCGGCAGCGTCACGTCCCCCAGGAGCCGGGTGATGCGGTCCTCGAGCCGCCACCCGGATGGCACCTCCACCCGGACGTCACCGAACACCGCGGTGGTGGTGACCACCAGTCGGTCGGTGTCCCGTCCATCGTCACCCACGACCAGGCGGGCATCACCGAACACCGCGGTGGCGCTGGGACCGGCTAGCCACCCACCGTTGGCGGGGGACCAGCCCTCGGTGTCGGCGGCCGCCGGCCCGCGACCGGGTGACGGCCCGCGACCGGGTGACGGCCCGTGGCGGGGTGACGGCCCGTCACCCACCTCCAACTGGGCGGCACGCAGCCGCACACCCGCCTGCAGCAGCGAGCCACCCACGACCACCATCAGGCCCGGGAGGATCAGCCTGCCGAGGGGGAGTTCGACGACGCCCAGCGTGGCCAGCAGCAGCATCCCGCCGACGGCCACGGTCGCCAGTCCCGGGGCCGGCGAGCCGGTCGCCATCCACCAGACACCGGCGGCGATCACGGCCAGCGGCCACCAGCCGGCGAGGAGGTCCGAGGCGTCGACGACCTCGAGGTTGTCGAGCGCGAGGAGCACCCCCAGCACGATCAGGGCGAGACCGAAGGGCACGGCGCCGTCGATGGCCCGGGGCCGCGCCGGCGTCGAGGGAGCCGATCGTGCGGCCATGTGTCGACCTCCGTGAAGGGTCCGAGTGGGTGCCGTCACATCCTGGTGCCGGCACATCCTGGTACCGCCACGTCG
The DNA here is from genome assembly GCA_046483565.1 of Nitriliruptoraceae bacterium. Classification (GTDB taxonomy): domain Bacteria; phylum Actinomycetota; class Nitriliruptoria; order Nitriliruptorales; family Nitriliruptoraceae; genus T1Sed10-7. The sequence continues at coordinate 13,319 of JAWOCZ010000257.1, read as the reverse complement.
TGATGCCGCGACGTGGCGCTCTCCACCATGCCATGCCGCGCCGGTGTCCAACGGCCCGGATCGTGCCCTGGCGACCATGGCTCACCGCTGGGACCATCCCTCGCCGGCTACCGTCCGGGGCAGACCCGTTGACGCCATCGACCTGACGGCATCGACGTGACGCCACCGATTTGACGGCATCGACACCGCGGGACCATCGACGCCATGGGGCCACCAGCACCGACCGGACCGCCGGGACCTGCGCACCCCCCACAACCGAGCCGCGATCGCGACCAGGAGCCAGGCCGTGGACCACCTGCCCTTCGGTGACACCGGCATCGAGGTGACCCGCATGGGCGTGGGGCTCGCGGCCCTGGGCCGTCCCGGTTACGTCAACCTCGGTCACGACGAGGACCTCGGCGCCGACCGCAGCGTCGCGGGGCTGCACCGGCGGACGAGCCAGATCCTGGACCACGCCTACCGACGCGGGGTCCGCTACCTCGACACCGCACGCTCCTACGGCTACGGGGAGGCCTTCCTCGCCGACTGGCTGGCCGCCGATCCCGGGCGGGCCGACACCGTCAGCGTCGGCTCGAAATGGGGCTACACCTACGTCGCGGGATGGCGCATCGACGCCGACCCGCACGAGGTCAAGGACCACTCGCACGTGACCTTCCAGCGGCAGCTCGCCGAGACCCGGGAACTGCTCGGCGACCACCTGGACCTGTACCAGATCCACTCGGCGTCGCTGGACACCGGCGTGCTCGAGGACGCCGAGGTGCTGGAGGCCCTGACCGCCCTGGCGGACACCGGCGTGGTCGTCGGTATGTCGCTGTCCGGCCCGGACCAGGCGGCCACGCTGCGTCGTGCGCTCGAGCTCAGCGCGACCGGCCGGGCACCGTTCAGCGCCGTGCAGGCGACCTGGAACCTGCTGGAGCCCTCGACGGGCACGGCGCTTGCGGAGGCGCACGCCGCCGGGTGGGGCATCACCGTCAAGGAGGTCGTGGCAAACGGGCGGCTCACCGACCGAGGCGTGCTCCCCACGCCGGTCACGGCCACCGCCGAGGAGCTCGGGACCAGCGTCGACACCCTGGCCACCGCGGTGGCGCTGGCGCAGCCGTGGGCCCACGTCGTGCTGTCCGGCGCCACGACCATCGCCCACCTCGACAGCAACCTCGCCGCCCTGGAGCTCTCGGTCCCCGACGGCGTCACCGAGGAGCTGGCGGCGGTCGCCGAACCCGTCGGGGCGTACTGGGACCGGCGCCGGGCGCTGCCCTGGCGCTGACCTGTCGCGGGGACGACACCGTCCGGTTCGTGGCCGGGATCAGCACATCAGCGCACGATCACGGCTCAGCGCACGATCGTGGGTCAGCACATCAGCGCACGATCACGCTCAGCGCACGATCACGGCTCAGCCCACGATCGTGGGTCAGCGCACGATCGTGGCACCGGCATCGGCGAGCTCGGCGAGTCCACCGGCGTCGTAGACCTCCGTGAAGCCGAGCTCGCGCATGAAGGCGGCCGCCTGCCCGCTGCGGTTCCCGGTCCGGCAGTACAGGACGTAGCTGCCGTCGCGGTCGAGGCCGTCGATCTCGTCGCGGAAAGCCGGCTCGTAGATGTCGACCAGTTCGGCGCCCTCGAGGTGGCCATCGGCGAACTCCGCCGGGGTCCGCACGTCGATCACGGACAGATCGTCCCGCTCGCCCAGCAGCGACACCGCGTCCTGCGCCCCGACACGGACGACCCCGGGGCGTTCCGCGGCGCTCGCCTCCGGGCTGTCGACTGCCTCGGTGGAGGAGGAGCAGGCAGCCAGCGTGACGGCCGCGAAGGCCACGGCAGCGAGGGTGGTGGTGATGCGCACGGATCTCTCCATCGGGCTGGGAAGGGGATGAGCCGGCACCGTCGAGGGACCGGAACGCGCGCGATGATGCGCGACATGGGGATGGAACGCCAACCGAGCGCCGGATATGTCCGGACAGCTACGGGGCCGCAGCAGCGTGCAGCGGCCGCACACTGCACCGCCCGTCGGCGCTGCGGTCGGCGATCGAGATGGCCAACCCGGGGTCGGCAGCCGGCCATCCCTGACCGCCCGGCCACCCCACGCGACCACCGTGGCCAACCCGGGGTCGGTAGCCGGCCACCCCTGACCGCCCGGCCACCCCACGCGACCACCGTGGCCAACCCGGGGTCGGCAGCCGGCCATCCCTGACCGCCCGGCCACCCCACGCGACCTCAGATCTCGCGTGCGTCGACGAACGCCGTCGTCGGCGCCGGCCCGTCATCGGCCCGCCACGACGAGGTGTAGCGGAACCGCTGGCCGCGTAGCAGCGTGATGCGGTACTCAACGAACCGCGCGCCGCTGCGAGCCAGCCGCTCGACCCGGAGCACGCCCTCCTGGTCGTCGAGCTCGAGCAGGGCCGCCAACTCGGCGTCCGGCACGATCGGGGTGAGCGTCTCGTCGGCGGCGGTCAACCGCAGCGCGCTCAACTCGCTGAGCACGTCGTAGAGCGCGGTGCGGGTGAGGTCGACGTCCAGCACCGGCCGACCGATCTCGGCGGGCAACCAGGTCTCGTCCACCGCGAGCGGCTCCGCGCCCGCGTAACGCAGGCGCTCGAGGCGGATCAGCTCCGCGTCAGCCGGCAACTCCAACCGCGCCGCGATCTCCGCGTCGCGGGCGAGCCCGAGGAAGCGGACCTCGGAGCGCTGCTCGAGACCAGCCTCCTCGACGGCCTGGAAGAGGCTGTAGAGGCCGCCGAGCGGCTGCGTCAGGACCCCCTCGTTGAGGAAGCTCCCTCGACCTCGGTGCCGATCGACCAGCCCCCGCGAGCGCAGGCGCTGCACAGCCTCGCGCACGGTGTGCCGACTCACGCCGTAGTGCTCGGTCAGCTCCTTGTCGGTTGGGAACCGGTCGACGATGTCACCGGCCGCGATGCGTCGCTCGAGATCCTCGAGGACCTGCTGCCACAGCGGACGGCTCGCTGGCGCGCGCTCCGACTCCGTCACGACCGACTCCCAGCTGCGGGACCTCTACCGCCCCACAGTCGGTGAGCCTACGGCAACGCCTGCGCGCGGTCACCGCCACCTCACGTCTCAGCTCAGCCACAGCAGCATCGGCACGGAGATGAGCAGGAACAGCACGCTCATCGCCGTGCCGGCACGGACGTAGTCGACGACGCGGTACCCACCCGGGCCCATCAGCAGGGCGTTGACCTGGTGGGTGGGGAGCAGGAAGGCGTTGGACGCGGCGATCGCCACCATCAGTGCGTAGGTAGCTGGGTCGGCGCCCACCCCGATCGCGACGTTGGCGGCCAACGGCACCAGCAGCACGGTCGCGCCGACGTTGGAGACCACCAGCGTGAACACCGTGGTGAGCACCCCGATCGTGGCCAGGATCGCCCATCCGGGCAGGTCCTCGGTGGCCGTGATCACCCCCTCCGCGATCCACGCCGCCGTGCCGGTCTCCTCGACCGCCTGCCCGAGGGGGATCAGCGCGGCCAGCAGGAACACGGTCTTCCAGCTCACCGCCCGGTAGGCCTCGTCCGGCGTCAGCACACCGCTGAGCAAGACACCGATCGCGCCGACCATCAGCGCCAGCGACAGCTGCATGCCGGTGAAGATGACCAGGCTGATCGCGGTGGCGAAGGCACCCAACGCCCACCAGCGTTTGTTCGTGCGTGGCGGGTCGGTGGGGTGGTCGCTGATCACGACCAGTGACGGATCGGCCGCCACGTCCTGCATCCGCTCCCAGGGCCCGAACATCACGAGCACGTCCCCCGCCCCGAGCTGGTGCTCCCGCAGGCCCTCGGTGACGATGCCACCGCGGTGGTGGACGGCCAGCAGCGCGGCGCCGAAGCGCACACGTAGGCGCAACGCGCGGACCTGCTGCCCCACGGCGTCCGAGCCCGGCCGCACGGCGACCTCCACGAGGCCGGCCTGGGCCGGATCGACCAGACGGGCGAAGGGGTCCTTCTCGGCCGACAGCCACTCGAGCTCCTGCGCGGCGGCGAAGTCGTCGACCTTCGGCGCGGGGCCGGTCAGCCCGATCACGGTGCCCGGCACGATCTCGTGCTCACGTGGGGGGGCGAGCTCCGGATCCTCGCCGGGCAGTGTCAGCGCCGCGACCAGCACGCCCGCCCCGGCCTGCTCGATCTCCTCCACCTGCCGCCCGACGAGCGGGCTGTCGGGCGAGACCACGGCGGCCCGCAGGCGCCCGTCCAGGCCGTACCGCGCGGCGATGTCGGGAAGTGCCTCGCCGGAGGCGCGGTCGGTCTCGGCGGCCGGTAGCAGCCACCTGCCCGCGACCGCGAACAGCGTGATGCCCGCCAGGAGCAGGGCAGCGCCGATGGGCGTCGGGGCGAACAGACCGAAGGGTTCGATCTCGATGCCGAGGTTGTCGGCGGTAGAGGCCAGGAGGTCGTTGAGCAGGATCAGCGGCCCGGAGGCGACCAGCGTGAGGGTCCCGCCGAGGATGGCGGCGAAACCCATGGGCATCAGCAGACGGGAGGAGGGCACCTTGGTCCGGTCCGAGATGCGTTCCACCACGGGCAGGAACAGCGCCGCCGCCCCGATGTTCTGCATGAAGGCGCTGATGCTGCCCACGGCCAGCGACGTGGACGCCAGGATCCTCCGCTCCGTGGAGCCACCCACCCGGAGCAGCCACGCCGCCACGGTGCGCATCACCCCGACCCGGTCCAGCGCGGCGCCGAGGATCATGACGGCGATGATCGAGATGACCGCGTTCGAGGAGAAGCCGGCGAAGACGTCCGCGGACGGGATCAGCCCCGAGAGGCCGACGACGACCATCACGAGGATCGCGGCGACGTCGATGCGGACCACCTCGGTGACGAAGAGCACGATCGCGCCGACGAGGATCGCGAGCACGAGCAGCATGTCGGTGGTGACGGCGTCCATGGTCTCCCCAGGGTCGAGCGGCGTCGGGCTCGGGCTTGGTCAGGCGGCGTGGGGCTGGTCGGGCGGCATTGCGGTCGGGCGGGTCGGGCGGCGTGGGGCTGGTCGGGCGGCGACGGGGTCGGGCGGGTCGGGCGGCGACGGGGTCGGGTGGGTCGGGCGGCGTGGGGCTGGTCGGGCGGCATTGCGGTCGGGCGGCGTCCGGCGGGTCGAGCGGCGACGGGTTGGTCGGGCGGCATTGCGGTCGGGCGGCGTGGGGCTGGTCGGGCGGCGACGGGCTGGTCGGGCGGCATTGCGGTCGGGCAGGTCGAGCGGCGTCGGGCAGACCCGGCGAGGTGGCGGCCCGACCCGGCGAGGTGGCGGCCCCTTGGCCGGCCCAGCCTGCAGGCCTGCGCCGCCGGCGGCAAGAAACAGCCAGTAGTCGCTGCTCCTCGCCACCCATACCCCGCCGACCGACCGCGACCCCCACCCAACCGGCACGAAACAGCAGATAGTCGCTGCTCCGCGCCACCTGCACCCCGCCGACCGACCGCGACCTCCACCCAAGCGGCACGAAACAGCAGATAGTCGCTGCTCCGCGCCAGGGCCGGCGTTCCACGCGTGCCGACGTCGATCGTCGAGCACGGAGGGGGGTGGCTGTCGGGGTGGACGACCTCCCGCCTACGAGGTGGTGCCGATCAGGTCGGTGGTGCCGATCAGAACGGCCAACTCGGGCGGAACGGCCAACTCGGGCGGAACGGCCAACTCGGGCAGAACGGCCAACTCGTGCAGATCGGCCGTCCCGTGCAGATCGGCCGTCCCGTGCAGATCGACCGTCCCGATCAGCGCGGCCGTCCCGTGCAGATCGGCCGTCCCGATCAGCGCGGCCGTCCCCATCGGAACGGCCGCGCCGACGAGGTGGCGGGGTCGGTCAGGCGATGGCGACCAGCTCGAAGCCCAGCTCCTCCAGACGGGTGTCGGAGTCGTCCACCAGGACCGGCGTGCGGCCGGCCCGTGCCAGCAGCGAGGTCGCGATCGAGGCCCGGTAGCCGGAGGCGCAGTGGACCCACACCTCGCCGTCGGTCGGGACCTCGGCCATCCGCCGCTCCAGCTCGTGGATCGGGATGTGGATCGAGCCCACGATGCCGCCGGTCGAGCGCTCGTCGTGGCGCCGGACGTCGAGGACGTGGAGGTACTCCCCGTCCACCATGCGCTTGGCGAGGTTGTCGAGGGTGTCGATGCGGTAGCTGCCCCGATCGAGCCCCTGGCCGTAGCTGTCGACACCGCCGAGTGCCTGTGCGGCCGGCCGGTCGATGCCGACCCGGACCATCTGACGCTGGGCCTCGGCGACCTCCTCCTGGGTGTCACCGAGCAGGGTGACCGACACGCCCCACGGCACGATCCACGCGAGGTAGGTGATGAAGGAGTTGCCGACCTCGACGTTGACGGTCCCGGTGACGTGGTCCCGGGCGTAGGCCGTCCGGGAGCGCAGGTCCACGACCCACTCGCCCGAGTGGATGCGCTGCGCGAGCTCGGTCGGGTCGGCCTCGACGGCGGGTGAGAGGTCGACCGGCCCGGGCCCCACCTTGTTGCGCGGTGCCATGTGGGCGTAGTAGCGCGGGTACGCGTCGAGCCCGTCCATCAGGGTCTTGACGAACTCCTCGGTGTCGGTGATCGTCAGGGCGACGTTGGCCCGCTTCTGGTCGGCGATCGTGGACGTCTCGACCCCGTACTTGGGGTCGACGTTGGAGGTCTGCTCGTCGGCAGCTGCGGAGGAGCAGAAGCTGCCGAACCCGTGGGTGGGGAGGACGGTGGTCTCGTCGGGCAGCGCCGCGACCAAGCGCTTCGCGGTCGCGTGTTGCGCACGGGTGAGCTCCTCGGTCATCGCCCGCGAGATCAGGTCGGTGCGGCCGACGGAGCCGTAGAGCAGCGAACCGCCGGTGAACACCACGGTGCGCTCGCCGTCGGAGACGACGTAGGACATGTGGGTCGGGGTGTGGCCCGGGGTGTGCATGGCCCGGACCGTGAGCTTCCCAACCTCGAACACGTCGCCATCCTCGACGCCGTAGGAGGGGAAGAACAGCTCCTCGGCCCGTGCCATCACGTACGAGGCGCCCGTCTGTCGGGCGAGCTCGACCCCTCCGGTGACGTAGTCGTTGTGGTTGTGGGTCTCGAGGACGTGGGAGACGGTGAGACCGCGCTCCTCGACCAGGCTCAGGACGCGGTCGATGTCGCGCTGCGGATCGACCACCGCCGCGAACTGGCCGTCGGTGACCACGTAGCTGCGGTCGCCGAGCGACGGCGTCTCGATCGTCAGGATCTCCATGGTGTCACTCTCCGGTTCGAACGGTCGATGTCAAGGTCTGCGTGGGTCAAGGTCTGCGTGGAGGCGGTCGCGCGGGACCGCCGCCGGGGCCCGCTCAGCTCGTTGGCCGGGCCGCTGCCTGACGGAGAACGCCACCCATTGGTCCGGACATTTCTGCGATGCGCGCCGTCAGGTCCCTTGCGCGCTGAGCGCACCAGAGGTGGCTCGCTGCCCGAAGGCTCCGAGCGCCGTCGCCGCGTCCGGATGGACCCGCCCCGCGAAACGGATGAGCAGGTGGGCACGTTCCATGGGCGCAGCGACGCCAGCGCGCACCCCGGCCAGGCGCAGTTCCACCTCGGCGTTCCGGCACGCGGCATCGGCCATGGCCAGCGCGTTGACACCGGAGACGTCCGCGCTCGGCACACCGGCGAGGTCGAGGACCAGGTGGGTCGCACCCGGACGCGAGCTGCCCAGGTGGTCCTCGATCGCATCCAGCAGGCGGGCCGAACTCGCGGGCAGCAGGTCCCCCTCGACGTGGAGCACGGCCCCATCGGCGGCCGGCTCCACCTCGATGCGGGGAACGCCGACGCGCCACAGCGACAGCAGCAGGCTGACCGCGATGCCGATCCCGATGCCGATCTCCACGCCGAGCAGGAGCGTGGCCAGGAAGGTGACCGTCAGCGCGATCCCGTCCGTGCGCTCCACCTGCCAGGCATGCCGTGCCTCCCGGACGTCGACGAGCTTCGCGACGGCGACCAGGACCACGGCGGCGAGGACCACCTGCGGCAAGGTGGTGAACAAGGGGGCCAGCACCAGCAGGGCGAGCAGCACCCCGGCGGCGGTCACCAGCGATGCCAGGGGGGTACGGGCTCCTGCGGTGTGGTTGACGGCCGTGCGGGAGAACCCTCCGGCGACGGGGAAGGCCTGGAAGACGCCGGCGGCGAGGTTGGCCGCGCCGGAGGCCAGGAGCTCCTGGTCGGGGTCGATGCGATCGCGCGTGCGAGCAGCGACGGCCCGGGCCACGCTGATGCCCTCCATGTAGGACAGCAGGGCGATGATGAGCGCCCCGGGCAGCAGCGCCACCAGGGTGTCGAGCGGGGCGGTCGGCAGGCTCGGCCTCGGCAACCCACCGGGGACCTCACCCAGGATGGCGACGCCGAGCTCCTCGAGGCCGAGCAGGGGGACCGCGGCGGTGGTCGCGATCACGACCAACAACGGTGTGGGGACCCGGGGTCCGAGCCGTCGCCCGAGCACGAGCGCGGCGATCGCGACCACGCCCACGAGCAGGGTCGGCAGGTGCGTGGCCCCCAGTCCGGACAGGATCGCCCCGATGCGTTCGAGCCATCCGTCCGGGCGGCCGATCCCGATCCCGAGCAGCTTGTCGAGCTGGCTGGTGGCGATGACGATCGCCGCCGCCGAGGTGAACCCGGAGATGACCGGGTGCGACAGCAGGCTGGTGAGCCGACCGGCACGCACGAGCCCGAGCAGCATCTGGATGGCGCCCACCAGGAGCGCCAGGATGCCGGCCAAGGCGACGTAACGTCCGGGATCACCCTCGGCCAGCGGTGCCAGGGTCGAGGCCGTCAACAACGAGACGATGGCCACGGGGCCGAAGGCGAGCTGACCCGAGGTGCCCAGCAGCGCGTAGGCGACCAGCGGCACCGTCGAGGCGTACAGGCCGGTCACCGGGGGCATCCCGGCCAGCGCGGCGTACGCCATGCTCTGGGGCACGAGCATGGCGGCGACGGTCAGACCGGCCAGCACATCGGCGCGGTGCGAACCGGCATCCGCCCGCCGGAGCCAGCCCAGCAGAGGGAAGTGCCGCCCCCAGAAGGTGCCCGACCGGCCCCGATCGGCGATCGCGCCAGCTCCGGACGATGTGTCGGTGGGCGCCGGATCGGTCACGAACGTTCCTTCGCTGACTCAGGCCGAGGTCGGCCGGTTGTACGGCAGCTTGGTGAGCAACATGCCCATCGCGCAGGTGTTGGTCACGGCGGCGAAGATCAACCCGGCACCGAGGAAGCCGGCGATGAAGCGCGCCGGTGGGAAGACGACCGAGAGCAGGATCGAGACCAGGACGATGACGCCGGCCGCGAAGCGGACCTGGCGCTCGAGGTCCCAACGGATCACATCCTGGACGACCGGGCCGTCGTCGGACTGCCAGGCGAGCATGCCACCCTCGAGGATCGGCAGCCGCGGCAGCCCTGCCTCGACGAGCGCGTCCTGGGCCTGGTGCGCCCGCGCACCCGACCGGCAGACGAGCACGACCTCGCGGCCCTGGTCGACCAGCTCCCTGAGGTGATCGACGGAGGCGTCGAGCGCATCGAGGGGATGGTTCTGGGCGGACGGGACGTGGACGCCCTCGAACTCACCGGGCGTGCGGACGTCGATGAACTCCACGTCGTCGAGACGGTCGTACAGCATCTTCGGGTCGACGCAGACGGTGGGGGCGGCGGTGGTGTCGGACACGGTGTTTCCTCCGGGAGCGGTGGGGCTGGGTATGTGGCCGTGTGGGACGTCGCGTAATGTACGGACAAATGCTCCGAACCGCTACCCGGGGCCACCAGGGGACCGCGGGGCGCACACAGCAGACCGCCCACGGCGTGGCCGTGGGCGGGGTCGGGGGGACGCGAGGCCGCAGGAGCGCTCGCGCCGGAACTCAGGTGCGACGTGGGCGGTTGTAGGGCAGCTTGGCCAAGCCGAGCGCCATCGTGCAGGTGTTGGTCACCGCGGAGAACACCAGCCCGGCACCGATGAACCCGGCGACGAACCGGGCCGGCGGGAACACCAGGCTGAGCAGGACCGACGCCAGGACGAGCGATCCGGCGGCGAAACGCACCTGGCGCTCCATGTCCCAGCGCAGCACGCCCTGGACCACCGGGGCGCCCTCGGCCTCCCAGGCGACGATGCCACCCTCGACGATCGGCAGGCCCGGCAGACCCGCGGTGGCCAGCATCTGCTGGGCCTGGCGGGCACGGTTCTCCGTCCGGCAGGACAGCACCACCTCGCTGCCGGTGTCGACCAGCGCCCGGACCTCGTCGAGACGTCCGCGCAGCTCGTCGAGGGGGAGGTTGCGCGCGGTCGGCATGTGGATCGACTCGAACTCCCCGGGCGTGCGGACGTCGATGATCTCGACCTCGTCGATGCGGCCGCGCAGGGAGCGCGGGGCGTAGTGGCCCGTCGGGGCGATGGCGGTGTCGGACATGGCGGGACCTCACGGCGAACGGCTGATGGGTGCGGGATCGGCCGGACCTCGACCTCGAGGTCAGCGCTGCCGGACGGTAGCCAGGCCGCCATCGGCCACCGGGGTGCGCCAGGGGGAACCGGGCGAACCCCCCGCCCAGCCGTTCCGGCAGGGCGAACCGCCCCGCACCCGCGCGCCGGGACCGCGAGGGCGTCTCAGTCGGTGATGCCGAACCGATCGAGGACACGGCCGATCGCGGCATCGATGCCCTCGGGAGCGGTCCCGAGCTCAGCCACCACGGCCGCCCGCACCGCTGCCCGTAGCCGACGTCGAGGGACGTCACCAGCACCGCCAGCGGCCGGTGCTCGCTCCACCTCGACGATCGCGACCCCGCGGTCGTGGGCGCGCTCGCGGGCCAGGTCGGTCAGGGTCGTCAGCGCATCGACCTCGAGGCGCGACCGACCGGCAGCCGCGAGCTCGTCGATGTCCTCAGCGGTCACGAAACGACGGCCCATCCCCACCTCCTCAGTTCCCGCTGACGCCCTCGAGCGCCGCCACCGCGGCGTCGCGCGCCGCGAGGACGTTCGCATCCGCCCCGGCCATCCACAGTCGGCCGAACCGCCCGACGGAGGTGAGGTGGACGAGGTTGACCGGCGCCGTCTTCTCCGCCTCGTTGGCCGCGTAGCCGATGTAGGCCGCCGGTTCGCACTCCAGGACCAGCAGCGTCTCGCCGGCGACCACCATCATGCCGCGCGCCATCCGGTTGAGCAGCTGCGCCTGGTGCGGCTGGACGTTGGTGATGATCTGGGCCGAGGACAGCGAGGGGGCGACGCGGTCGGACAGGGCCAGACCCAGCTGCTCGAGGACCAGCTCGCCCGCCCGCTCGACGTCCGCCGGCGAGGTCCCGTGGACCTCGAACATGCCGAACTCGCGCTCGACGACCTGGGCGCCGGGCCGGACGTCCGTGCCCTTCAGCGCGACGTCGACGGCGCGGAACACCGCGTTGCCGGGCGCCATCTCGAGGGTCAGGCTCGCCATCCCTTCGACCGGCGGGTCACCCTGTGTGGTGGTGCCGAGGAACGCGGCGTACTGGGGCTGGAGCCGGTCCAGGTAGCTGTAGGCCCGCAGCTGGGCAGGATCAGACATGTTCGACCTCTCGTGCCGCGGTCACCGGGCCGTCGGCGGCGACCGGGTCGTGCAGGGCCACCCCGAGCGGGGTGACCAGCAGCGGGTTGGTGGCGACCTCCACCGCCACGCCGATCCGGTCGGCGACCACCTCGGCGATGCCCGGGAACGCGGCCGTGCCACCCACCAGGTGCACCCGCTCGACCGGGTGCTCCCGCAGGGCAGCGGCGACGATCGTGCCGATCTTCTCGAACACGGGGGTGATCAGCGGCAGGAGGTCCCGCTGCGCTGCGGGGTCGGTCTTGCGGGCCTCCGCGGCGTCGACGTCGATGCCCAGCGCCCCGGCGATCACGAGGTTCACGTGGGTGCCGCCGGTCGCCGCGTCGGTGACGTGGACCACCTCGCCGTCACGGAGGACCGCGACCCCGGTCGTGCCCCCTCCGATGTCGACGACGGCGCCGTCACCGAGCCGGAGCACCGCGTTGGCCGCGGTCGGCTCATCGACCAGCGCCGAGCACTCGATGCCGGCGCTCTCGAGCACGTACCGGCACGCCTGGACCTCGCTCACCGCCACCCCTGGGGGGTAGGTCGTCGCCGCCTGGCGCACGACGATGCCCAGCCGGGACTCCACCTCGTCCAGCAGCGATCGCACCACCGTGACCGCCCCGGCGAAATCGACCACCACGCCGTCACGCACGACCTCGGCGCGCTGCGACGCGATCGCCAGCGGGATCCCGGCGCCGTCGGTCACCGCGACCACGACGAACGCGGTCCCGAGGTCCACCCCGACGTGGCAGCTCCCCTCGGCCGACAGCACGTCACGATCGACCAGCGCCGCCTGCGCCGCCTCGAGCAGCCAGGGCGCGTCCTGGTCGGGCTGTACCGGCACCGGCCGCGAGCCAGCCACGGGGGACCTCCTGTGCGTGAGCCCGGCAGGCCGGACCTGTCCAGGGACCCGCGACACCGTCGGTTTCAGGCCTCGGCCGACGGCAGGAGCGCCTCGACGTCGTCGTGGGGACGCGGGATCACGTGGACGCTGACGAGCTCACCCACCTTGCCGGCGGCTGCGGCACCGGCGTCCGTCGCCGCCTTGACCGCACCGACGTCGCCCCGGACCAGCACGGTGACCAGCCCACCGCCGATCTGCTCCTTGCCGACCAACGTGACGTTCGCGGCCTTGACCATCGCGTCGGCGGCCTCGATCGCACCGACCAGTCCCCTGGTCTCGATCATGCCCAGCGCGGTCATCGGGACGTTCACCATGGTGTTGCTCCTCGATCCTGTCGGTGGTGCGACGGGTGCCGCACCCCGGGGGTGGTGACAGCGGCGGCTGCTGCTGTCCGGGTCGCTGGTCTGTGGTCAGCCATGGGCGGGCTCGCCCAGCCGGCGCTGGAGGTCGGCGACGATCCGCTGGACGGCCTCGGACCGCCCGGTTGCGCCACCTATCGGCGCGGCCGAGCCCGCCGTGGCCTCCGCGACGGTGACCGGCGGGATCGCCGCGGGCGTGCCCCGGGCGGGTGTGGCGCCACGCCGAGTGGCGCCGGTGGTCGGGGTCACTTCATCTGACGCCCCGGCCCCCGGACCTGGCGGCGGATCCGCAGCAGCGACCCGCCGCATCGGGACCTCCGGGCGTCCACCGGGTCCGCGGGCCAGGCTCGCGGCGGGGGCCTGGTCGAGCTCGGCCAGCACGGCGCTGACGATCTCGGTGAGGTCGGGGCGGGACATCGGGCTCCTGCTGGGGCGGGACGTTGAACGGCTGCGGTGACGCGGTCAGCTGCCGCCCACCTCGTCGCGATCGAGGATCGCGACGATGGTCGCGTCGGTGGGCACGGACCGCGT
>JAWOCZ010000238.1:0-3281 GCA_046483565.1 Nitriliruptoraceae bacterium | reverse complement strand
GCTACCCCTGCGGTCAAGCATGTCTTCAGTAAGGACCACCGGCCGGATCTCAAGCAGCTGGTGTGGATCTTGTCGGTGACCGCCGACGCCGCGGGTCCGATCGCGTTCCGTGTCGCGGACGGCAACACCGCGGACGTCACCACCCACATCGACACCTGGGACACCCTTGTCGAGCTGACCGGTGAGGTCGGGTTCCTCTACGTCGCGGACTCCAAGCTGGCGACCTTCGACAACTGTCGGCACATCCACACCCGTGGCGGCAGGTTCCTGTCCGTCCTGCCCGCCTCACGCAAGGAAGACAGCGTCTTCCGCGACTGGGTGGTGAACAACACCCCGGACTGGGTCGAGGCGCAACGGCGCCCCACCCGCGACCCGGAGCATCCCGTCGACGTCGTCTCGACCTACGAGGACCATCTGCCCTCCGCAGACGGGCACCGCATCATCTGGATCCACTCGAGTGCGAAGGCCCGCCGTGACGCCAACCGCCGCCACCAGTCCATCGCACGCGCCATCGCCGCGATCGACGCGCTCAACATGCGGCTGTCCTCCCTACGCTGCCGGATCAAGACCGCCGTCACCGCCGAGGCCGAAGCCCGCGAAGCGATCGAAGAGGTCAACGCGACCTGCTGGGTCAACATCCACGTCGAACAGGACACGGTGGAGTCGTTCCGGCAGGCCAAACGGGGCCGTCCCGGCCCCAACACCGCCTACATCAAGATCTCCCGCACGACGTTGCGGATCCGGTTCGCCGTCGACGAGGCCCAGGTCGCCCACGACGCCGCGTCCGACGGGATGTGGCCGCTGATCACCAACGACCCCGACATGCCTGCTGCCGAGCTGCTCGACGCCTACCGGTGGCAACCCAACCTTGAGAAACGTCACGCCCAGCTCAAGGGCACCCAGCTGGTCGCACCCATGTGGCTCCGTGACCCCGCCCGCATCGAAGGGCTGCTCACCTGCCACTTCATCGCGATGCTGCTCTCCTCCCTGATCGAACGCACCATCCGCCGCGCCATGGCCCAGGCGGGCATCGAGGAGCTGTCGCTCTACCCCGAGGACCGCGGCTGCACCGCACCCACCACCGCCCGCATCCTCGAGATCTTCACCGGTGTCGCCCGCCACGAGCTCACCGCCCCAGACGGCCAGGTGCTCCGCACCTTCCACCCCGAACTCACCGACCTCCAACAACAGGTCCTCGACCTGCTCGACATCCCCACCAGCATCTACAGCCCCGTCACGTAAATGCCATCGACAGCTGCCCGCGAAGTGCGGAAAGCCGGCCTGGTGGTGGAGTGACGTCTCGGTACCGCCGCCGCTGGATGGCGGCGCTACGGCGTGAGCACGCTGCGCCGAGTGGACTCCTCGCCGCGAGCCTCGCGGCGAAGGCTGGCGGACCCGGAGGTCAGCGGCTGGCGTTCGGTCCCGCAGATGGCCGGTTCACCATGCGGTTGGCTGTGACCGCTACGACCGACCCACTGATGATCACTGGGAGGAACGTCGCTGCGGACACCGCCTCGGGATCGAGGACGGCTCCAGCGATCATCAAGATCAAGACCGAGGCGGGCACAGCAGCCACGACGTCAATCAGCGCCCTCCCACGGGCCCGTGGCCGGCGTCTCCACAGCAGGAGCAGACCCAGCAGTGGCACAGCTGCGAGCAGGCCCACGATCAGCTCGACCATCGCGTTCACGGCACCTCCTCTCTGTCAGCCACATGAGACGCTGAGGTTGTGGACAGACATGGACAACCACCTTCTGCTTCCAGGTCCCGCTGACTTTGTTGCACCCAACCCTGAGAACGTACGGCCGCGGCTGGTACATCGCGGTGGCGACGACCGAGTTCAACGGGTGAACACGGCGCCTGCCGCCGGTCGTTTCAGAGATTGAGGCTGCAACGGGCGTTGATGCCCGTCTCGCGATTCACCCGCCGCAGCTCAGCTGAGCTGGAGGATCACGAGCAGCACGATGCAGACCCCGAGCACGATCGATGAGCCGAGCAGACGGCCGCGGACCTGACGCTCGAAGCCTCCAGGCCGCAGGAGATCCGGATCCTCGATGTCGGTCTTCATCTGCACCCAGTGGTGATGCAAGTTCGCTCCATCCGATTTCGTGTGACGATTGTAGGAAGCCAGCCCGGACGCGACCACGCCCGTGCATACCCGATCGCCGGCTGCCGCGACATTCGTTGTCGGGGCGGTTCACCCGCCCGGAACGACACAACCTCCAGGCCATCGCAGCGGCCACTGGGGGTATCAGTACCGGGCGTTTCCGCACGGTCACGAGCGGGTCTCGCCGTAGAACACCAGTCCTCCCTGCATCGGGTCACGAGGTGCGGGCGACGAGCGCGAAACGTTCGTCGTGTACCGCTCGGCCCCACAGCTGCGGGTCGTCGCTGAGGTCGTGGACGGCGAACGCCTCGACCAGCGGTACCAGGGCGGCGGTGAGGGTGGCGGCGTCGACTCCGTTCAGCCACGGGAGCGCGGCTTTCAGTGCCGGGTCACCCTCGTCCGTGGTGCCGTCCGGCTGGTCCCAGCGACCCTCGATCAACACCAACGTCCCGCCCGGACGCAGCAGTCGGGTCCAGTTGGCCAGCGCCCGGTGCGGGTCGGGCAGGGTCCAGAGCAGATGCCGGGCCAGCACCACGTCCACGGATGCTGGCGCGAGCGGCGGATCGGCCGCGTCAGCATGCTGGAACTCGACGTCCACGCCGGCCGCCCTTGCCTTCGCTCGCGCAGCCCGAACCATCTGGGCGGACAGATCGACACCCTGCAGGCCGTAGCCCTCACCGGCGAGCAGCACCGACAGCGTGCCGGTGCCACAGCCGAGGTCGGCCACCTCGGCCGGCGGGCCCGGCAGCCAGGACCGCAACCGAGCCATCCACGCTTCGCGGACGACGTGATCCGACAGGCCGTGGTCCGGCTCGTCGTCGAAACTCGCCGCCTGCGCATCCCAGAACCCAGCGACGCGATCGCGCACGTCCTCGGCCATCACTCCCCCTCATGACGTCCGCAACCTACTCACCCAACGTGGGCGCTGCGAAGACCGCTCGCACGAATCCTGACGAGGACGAGGCGCGTCACACCGGGTGGATGACACGGGCGTTGCGACCCGTTGCGCGGGGAGTTCGGGGCGGCATGTGCCATTTGGCGGGGCCGCGGCGAGTGGTGGGTCCGCGAAGCCCGTCAGGCAGCAAGCCCAGTCTTCGGGGTGATGTCTACGAACGCCGGTCGTCCTCGGTGTCGACCTGGCCTGCGGCGCTGGCTGCGCGGTCGTCCGCGAGCC
>JAWOCZ010000111.1:0-5331 GCA_046483565.1 Nitriliruptoraceae bacterium | reverse complement strand
CGGACAGACGCGCATCGACGCCGGTGACGTGCTGATCCTGTACGGCCGCAGCGACCAGATCGCCGAGTTGGACGTCAGGCAGCGCGGTGTCGCGGGTGAGTCACGCCACCGGCGGGCGGCCGAGCATCGCGACGTCGAACGCCGGAGGCCGGCTGAGCCGGGGACGACGGAGGAGCCGGGTACCTAGCCCTCGTCGGTCGTCTGCCTGGAACGCACGGCTCACAGGATCTGCGACAGGAACAGCTTGGTGCGTTCCTCCTGCGGGTCAGTGAACAGCTCCTCGGGCGTGTTGACCTCGACGATGCCGCCCTCGGCCATGAACACCACGCGGTCCGCGACGTGTCGCGCGAAGCCCATCTCGTGGGTGACACAGATCATGGTCATCCCGGACTCGGCGAGCTCCTCCATGACGTCGAGGACCTCCTTGATCATCTCCGGGTCCAGCGCCGAGGTCGGCTCGTCGAACAGCATCACCTTCGGTTCCATCGCCAGAGCACGGGCGATCGCCGCCCGCTGCTGCTGGCCGCCCGAGAGTTGGCCGGGGTACTTGTTGGCCTGGTCCGGGATCTGGACGCGCTCGAGCAGTTCCATCGCGATGCGCTCCGCCTCCTTGCGTGGACGGTGTCGCACCTGGATCGGGGCCAGGGTGACGTTGTCCAGGATCGTCAGGTGCGGGAACAGGTTGAAGGACTGGAACACCATCCCCGTCTCGCGGCGGATCTCCTGGATGTCGCGCAGGTCGTCCGAGACCTCCGTGCCGTCGACCACGATCCGGCCACGATCGTGCTCCTCCAGTCGGTTGATGCAGCGGATCAGCGTCGATTTGCCCGACCCGGACGGGCCGCACACGACCACCGTCTCGCGGAAACCGACCTGCAGATCGACACCCTTGAGCGCCTGGAAGTCTCCGAACCACTTCTCGACGCCCTCGAGCTCGATCATCACCTTGCCGGTGCCGCCGGGCTTGAGCGCCTTGCCGGTCAGGGAAGCGTCCCGCATCTGCGACCTCCTCTAGCGTGTGCCGACGCCGAGCCGCGCCTCGAGGCGCTGGCTCTCCCGCGACATCCAGTAACTGCCCACCCAGTAGATGAGGGACACGAACACGAGCGTCTCCGTGATGTAGCCCTGGCCGATGAACGCCTCCTGCTGGGTGACGTTCTGGGCCACCGCGAGCAGTTCGATCTGCCCGATGATCAGGACCAGGGTGGTGTCCTTGTAGAGGCTGATCGCCTGACCCACCAGCGCCGGGATCACGCTGCGCAGCGCCTGGGGCAGGATCACCAGTCGGGTCTGCTTCCAGGGTGACAAGCCCAGCGCCTGCGCCGCCTCACGCTGGCCGCGAGGGATGGCCTGCAGGCCGCCCCGGACGATCTCTGCCACGTAGGCGGAGGTGAACAGGACGAAGATGATCAGGGCACGTGTGACCAGGTCCGGGGTGGGGAAGCCGACCGGGAGGAAGAAGGGGAGGATCAGCCAGCCGACGAACAACAGCGCGATCAGCGGGGAACCCCGGAAGAACTCGATGAAGATGCCGCAGCCCGCCCGCACGACGGGCAGCGTCGAGCGTCGACCCAGCGCCAGCGTCACGCCGATCGGGAAGGACAGCAGCAGTGCTCCGACCGTGTAGTACAGCGTGAGCAGCAGGCCGCCCCACGCGTCACGTGACACGCCGCCGAAAGCGGAGATGGTGGCCAGGGCGACGATGATCGCGACGACCACACCGAGGTTGGCCTTGCCGCGCCATCGGGGCCGGATGCGTCGTCCCAGCCGGAAGCCGACGGCGCCGAGCAGGAGCACCCCGGCCAGCAGCACGACCGGCAGCCAGGTCCGGACGAACACCACCAGCACGAGCAGCAGCACCAGCGGGGGACCGGAGCGCTGCACGCGCTCCCGCAGCGTCACCGACGGATCCCGGCCTGCGGCGATCGCTGCTTCGGCCGCGGTCGCCGAGGTGACGCCGGCGCCGATGGTGACCGCGAAGGTCATCATCGCCATGGCGATCCAGAGCCGTACGAGTTGGTCCCGTGGGAACCCACCGACCATGAAGTTGGTCAGGTTGACCTCGATGATGTCCCAGCGCCCGGTCACCAACAGGAAGCGGCCGAAGGACACGACGGCCCAGAGCAACAGGGGACCGGTGACCAGCGTCAGCAACGTGTTCGCTGGGCTCGAGAAGAGGTTCTGCCGGAGCCACCGCCCCGGTGTGGTCCGTCGCTGCGGCGGGGTCGGGAGCGTGTCGGGGTCAGGGGCGGTGGTGGGTGCTGGCATCAGCGTTCCACCAGCTGCAGACGTCGGTTCGCGATGTTGACCACGAGCGACAGCGCCAACGAGACCGCGAGGTAGGCCCCCAGCACGATCAGCAGGATCTGCGGCGCTGGCTGGCCGTTGCCGATCGCCTGCCGCCCGACGCGCAGGATCTCCGGGTAGGCGATCACCACCCCGAGTGAGACGTTCTTCGACAGGTTCAGGAACTCGTTGCCGGTCGCGGGTGTGGCGATCCTGAGGGCCTGGGGCAGCACCACCCGGCGTAGCCGATCGAACCAGCGCAAGCCGAGGGCCTGCGCAGCCTCGACCTGCCCCTTGGGGACCGCCTGGATCGATCCGCGCACGATCTCGGCGATGAACGCTGAGGTGTAGAGCACGAGACTGACCAACAGCGCGGCGTACTCAGGGAACAGCAGCGCCCCGCCGGTCACCGAACGCCCCTCGAGCACCGGCACGCTCAGCGCGATGGGAGGTGACAACGTGACGTAGCCGAGGGCCAGTACGACGATGGCCGCACCCCCGCCCCAGAGCACGCGATGATGGGGACGCCCGGTGGCATCGTGGACCCGTCGGCGCCAGGTCGCGATCAGCCACGCCAGAAGCACTGCCACGCCTGCGGTCACGAGGAACGCCCCGGTGCCGTCACCGAGTTCGAGCCAGGGCAGCCAGATCCCCCGGTTCGAGACGACGATGACGTCGCCCGGCGTCCCGGCCTCACTGATGCCCGGCAGGGTCTGGAGGACGGCGAGATAGAAGAAGATGATCAGCACCAGCGGCGGGATGTTGCGGAGCAGTTCGACGTAGATGCTGGCGGTGCGCCGCACGAGCCAGTTCGTGGACAGGCGCATCACGCCGACGACGACGCCGATGACCAGCGCAAGGACGATCCCCAACAGGGCGACGCGCAAGGTGTTCTGCAGGCCGACCCACAACGCTTCCCGGATGGAACTGGTCGCGCTGAAGTCACTGCCGAAGATCGTGAAGCCGGCCGGCTGGTCCAGGAAGGCGAAGTCGCGCCGGATGCCGAGGCGGTCGAGGTTGGTCGCGAGGTTGTCGTACAGCCACCACACGGTGGCCAAGGCGGCCGCGACGAAGGCGACCTGCAGCGAGACCCGGATGACCCGGACATCGCGCCACGGGGGAGGGCGATGCTGCTCGTGGCCACTCGACGCCGGGACTGCGTCCGTCGGCTCCATGCTGGCTCCTGCCGGTCACTCGGTGGTCGACACCGACAGGTGGCGCTGCCGTCGATGCGACGGCAGCGCCACCCGAGACGATCCGATCAGCGGTACGGCGGTGGGTAGAGCAGGCCGCCTTCGGTCCACAGCGCGTTCTCGCCACGCTCGAGCCCGAGACCGGTGTCCGGGCCGATGTTGCGTTCGAAGATCTCGCCGTAGTTGCCGACCTGGCTCACGACGTCGCGCGCGAAGTCCGCGTCCAGTCCGAGCCCGGCGTCGAAGTCACCGATACCGAGGAAGCGTGCCAGTTCCGGCTCGGTCTCCGGATCGGTCGAGTCGGCGAGGGACTCCACGTTCGCCGAGTCCACGCCGAACTCCTCGGCCTGGATCGTGGCGATGACCGCCCAGTTCACCGCATCGAACCAGGTGCTGTCACCGTCACGGACCGCCGGGCCGAGCGGCTCCTTGGACAGGGTGTCCTCCAGGATCGTCAGCGCTTCCGGGCCGCCTTCGCCATCCGGCCAGGCGGACCGCACGGCGGCCAACTGCGACTTGTCCGAGGTCCAGCCGTCGCAGCGGTCTGCCAGGAAGGCTTCCCGAAGCGTGTCGTTGTCCTCGAAGGTGAGCGCCTCGTAGGCCAGTCCCTGCGCGGCGAACTGGGACTCGAGGTTGAGCTCCGTCGTGGTACCCGACAGCACGCATATGATGGTGTCGTTCATGTCCTCGACGGAGCCGAAGCCCGCATCTGCGGGGACCATCATCCCCTGGCCGTCGTAGAAGGTCGTCTCCGCGAACGCGGCGCCCTCACCGCCGTCACGCGTCGCCGTCCAGGTCGTGTTGCGCACGAGCACGTCGATCTCGCCCGACTGCAGTGCGGTGAAACGTGCTTCCGCTGTCAGCGGGACGAAGTCGACCGCCTCGGCATCCCCGAGCACCGCTGCCGCGATCGCGCGGCAGAAGTCGATGTCGAAGCCTTCGAAGGTGCCGTCCGCGGTCGTGACCCCGAAGCCGGGAACGGCGTCGTTGACGCCGCAGACGACGCTCCCGCGGGCACGCACCTGGTCGAGCAGCCCCTCACCGCTGTCGGCCGGTGCGGCCGAGCCGTCTTCGCCGTTCTCGCCGTTCTCGCCGTCCTCGCTGTCATCCCCGTCCTCCTCCACGAGGTCGGCGGGATCCTCAGGATCCTCTCCATCCGACGTGCATGCTGCCAACCCGAGGGCTAGCACGGCGGCCACCACCATGTACGAGCGTTTCCCTCTCACTGATCGCACCTCCCGGACGGTGAACGATCCGTACGAGCACCTGATCGTGACACCCGCCCATCACGACACACGGGCGGCCGCTTGCACCCCCACGGCCTACGCCGGCCTCTCCTACCGGCATAGGAGGCATCCTAACCGCGGGCCAGTCACGGTGTCACGGTTTCCGAGTCCGGTCTCCTCGAGGCCGGCTGCGGGGTCGGTCGCGCGTTCGCACTGAGTCCTCACCGGACCCCCTGGTCGCCGCCGGTTACCCGCACGAGGTGCGGGGGCGGTGCCGGCCAAAGGGGCGGGCACCACGCTTGGCGATCCAGTGGGCCGATCAGCCGCCTTGCGGGGGTGTCATGCAGGTGGCAGGGTCGATCGCGTGCACGGATCCGGTCCGACGTCACA
The DNA here is from genome assembly GCA_046483565.1 of Nitriliruptoraceae bacterium. Taxonomy (GTDB): domain Bacteria; phylum Actinomycetota; class Nitriliruptoria; order Nitriliruptorales; family Nitriliruptoraceae; genus T1Sed10-7. Next base: position 236 of record JAWOCZ010000111.1, on the reverse strand, counting down.
GGAGCGCGAGGCGCCGATGAGTGAGGGATCGTCTCGATCCTGGCTCGCGCGAGCGGGCGTGGTGGCGTGGGCGGTCATCGGCATCGTCGGCGTCCTGGTGCTCTTCGGCTTCGTGGCGACGCGGCTGAGCCTGATCGTGATCCCGCTGGTCCTGGCGCTGTTCCCCGCCACGTTGCTCGCGCCCGTCGCCGCGAGACTGAAGGCATGGGGGGCACCGCACAGCCTGGCGGCGCTCG
>JAWOCZ010000024.1:0-7463 GCA_046483565.1 Nitriliruptoraceae bacterium | reverse complement strand
CTGCTCGTCACGACCGGCTTCGAGACCGATCTCAAGCTCCTCACCAGGCTCGGCCGACCGGCCGTGACCACCTCGGCGGCCAGCCTCGTGGTGCCCTTGGCGGCGGGGTACGGCGTCGGCTACCTCCTGCCCGCCACCTTCGTCGGAGACAGCGGCGGTCGTGGCAACTTCGCGATGTTCGTCGCGGTGGCGGTCAGCATCTCGGCCCTGGCGGTCGCCGGTCGCATCCTGACCGAGATGGACCTCATGCGCCGCGACATCGGCCAGATCATCGTCGGTGTGGCGATGGCCAACGAGCTGGTCGGATGGATCCTGCTGGGCTTGCTGACCGGCATCGCGGTCAGCGGCTCGCTCGACGTGGTCGAGCTGGTGCGCAAGGTCGGCTCCCTGTCGTTGTTCCTGGTGCTGGCCCTCACGCTCGGTCGGCGTGTGGTCGATCGGACCCTGCGTGCCCTACGAACAGCGGGCACCGGCAGCGCTGGGGCGCTGACGGCGACCGTGCTGTTCGCTCTGGCCGGTGCCGCGATCACCCAGGCCATCGGGGTCGAGGCGGCGCTCGGCGCCTTCGTCGCCGGGGTGGTGCTCGGTGGTTCCCGCTACCAGGACGCCGAAGCGACCCAGACGCTGGAGCGGATCACCCGGAACGTCTTCGCCCCCATCTTCTTCGCCACCGCGGGCATCTTCGTCGACGTCGGCGCGCTCGTGAGCCGGGAGGGGATGCTGTGGTTCGGCGTCCTGCTGGTCGTCGCGGTCGCGGCCAAGTTCGTCGGCGCCTACGCCGGGACCCGGTGGGGCGGCCGCGACCACCCGACGGCGGTGGCCATGGGGGTCGGCCTGAACGCCCGGGGCACGCTCGAGATCGTGCTGGCCACCATCGCGCTGTCGATCGGGGTCTTCAACACGGTGTCGTACTCGGCCGTGGTGCTGGTCGCCATGCTGACCGCGCTGGGGACGCCGCCGCTGCTGCGCATGGCGCTGCGCCGTGTCATCCCGCCGGCCGCCGAGGCCGAACGCCTGGAGCGGGAGCAGTTGCTCTCGCAGAGCGTGATCGCGAACGTCGACCGGGCGCTGGTGCCCACCCGCGGGGGTGCCAACTCCGAGCTCGCTGCCCAGACGCTCGACCTGGTGCTACAACCCGAAGCGAGCGTCACCGTGTTCACCGTGCACGCTCCCGAGCACGACCCGGAGGTCTGCGGGTGCGAGGCCGCCCTCGACGGTGCGGCCGCCCATCTCGGGGGCCGCGACATCGAGCGTCGCCGCGCGGTCGGGGCCACCCCTTCCGACGCCGTGCTCAAGGAAGCCGGGCTGGGCTACGGCCTCCTGACGCTCGGCATGACGGAGGGGTTCAGCGACAGTCAGAAGCTGTCGCCGACGCTCCGGGACCTGCTCGCGAGCAGCGCCATCCCCGTCCTGCTCGTCCGCCACGGCGCGAAGGGCGCGCGTCCCCCGGCGCAGTACCGGCGCCTCGTGGTGCCCACCACCGGCACACGCATGGCACGCGCCGCCGAGGAGATCGCCGCCACGCTCGCCTCCCGGACCGGCGGCATGCTCGACCTCGTCCACGTCGTGCCCCGCCCCGACCGGGAGGCGGCCGACCGTTCGGCGACGGGCGCCACGGCAGCCAGTGAGACCGGCTCGGGGACGGCTCGGATGTCCGGTCACGTGCGCGGTCCCGAGTCCCGACCGGCGGGCGAGCTCCCGACCGCCCAGGGGCTCCTGGCCCGAGGCATGGCGCGGGTGGACCGGTTCGGGGTGATCGCCGAAGGGCACATCCGCCAGGGGGTCCGGCCCTACGAGGGCGTGCAGCACGTCGCCGATGCCGTCGGTGCCGACGCGATCTTCCTCGGGACACAGGTCAGGTCGCTCGAAGGCCAGCCCTTCCTCGGACACGGGACCGAGTACCTGCTGGAGCACGCGCGCCAGACGGTGCTGGTGCTCGCGTTCCCGGCGGGCGAGGAGTCGTCCTGATCGTCGTCGCGACGCGGAGCGAGCCGGCGACCTCGTGAGCGCGCGGCTGTCCCTGCTGGACAGGGATCGCCGCATGGACGAGACTTCGATGCCCCGATCGGTTCATCGTGCGCGGCTGGCATGTCCGCCGAGGATCGGCGCCCTTCCCTGACCAGGTGGACCGATGACCTACAACCTCGGTGTCGATGTCGGTACGACCTACACCGCAGCGGCGGTCTCCAGCAACGGCCGCGCGGAGATCGTCACCCTCGGGAACCGTTCGGCCGTCATCCCGACGGTGGTCTACCTGCGCGAGCCGGACGCACTGCTCGTCGGTGATGCCGCGAACCGTCGTGCGTTCACCGACCCGGCCGCCGTGGCGCGCGAGTTCAAGCGGCGGGTCGGCGATCCCACCCCCATCCTGCTCGCCGGCAGTCCGATGTCGCCGCAGGCCCTGATGGCACGCACCCTGCGGTGGGTCGTCGACCAGGTCACGGCGCAGCAGGGGACTGCTCCAGCGTCGATCACGGCGACCCATCCGGCCAACTGGGGTCCGTACAAGCTCGATCTGTTCCACCAGGCGATGCGCCTGGCCGACCTCGGCGCTGCTCGGATGCTGGCCGAGCCGGTTGCGGCGGCGGCGCACTACGCCTCGCATGCGCGCATCGAGGACGGCGCTGCCGTCGCCGTGTACGACCTCGGGGGTGGGACCTTCGATGCGGCCGTTGTACGTCGAGTCGGACCGGGTTTCGAGCTCCTCGGGGTCCCGGAGGGTATCGAGCACCTCGGCGGCATCGATGTCGACGAGGCGGTGTTCGCCGCCGTGAGCGGTCAACTCGGGGCCGCCTTCTCCTCCCTCGACCCGGATGATGCCAACGTCGTGGCGGCGGTGGCACGCCTGCGTCAGGAATGTGTCGATGCCAAGGAAGCGCTCTCCAGCGAGCGCACCGTGGCCATCCCCGTGCTGCTACCAGGCACCCAGACCCAGATCGAACTGCGTCGCGATGAGCTCGAACAGATGGTGCGGCCTGCGCTGGACGACACCTTGGGGGCGTTGCGGCGTGCCATCGCTTCCGCGGGCCTGTCGGCGGGCGATCTGACGGCGGTGCTGCTGGTCGGGGGATCGTCACGCATCCCGCTGGTCGCTCAGATGGTCACCGAGGCCCTCGGCCGCCCGGTCGCGGTCGACAGTCACCCCAAGCACTCGGTCGCGCTCGGCGCCGCCCGTACGGGTCCGGCTGTCCGCACCCAGGCCGCTGTCCCCGCCCCACCACCGGGCGCCGTTCCTGCCGCGTCGTCCACCGCGGCGCTCGATACCGGGTCCGCTTCGGCCGATCCCGACCACACGATGGTGGTGGACACGGGTCGCACGCCGGTCGCCGGCGAGCCGACCGGTGTGCTCTCCCCGAGCGCTGCAGCGGGGCCCTGGGATGCCGTCCGTGACGAACCGACCGAGCCGGCGCTCGCCTCGATCGGCGGCGGCGACCGAGCTCGACCGGCCCCGAGAGGTCGGGGCCGCTGGATCGCGGCCGGGTTGGTCGCCCTGTTGGCCATCGGGGCGCTCGCCGTGGCGAACCTCTCTGACAGCGGGACGGACGAGCCCGGGTTCGCGGTCGATCCCGTCGACGATCCAACGGACGATCCAGCGGACGAGGCGGAAGAGGAGCCGGTCGACGGAGCGGAGCCGGTCGTCGACCCGGTGGAGGAGGCTTCCGCGGACGGCAGTGGCGAGGAGTCAGAGGAGCCCTCTGAGGAGCCCGAGGAGGCGGAGGAGCCCGCAGTGCCCGAGGAGCCGGTTGCCCCGACGGTTCCACCTGCCGCGTGCGACGGCGGGTCGTGTATCACCATCGATGACATCGCCCTCGATAGTGGCGAGTTGCTGATCACCTGGACGGCGGACGGGTTCGTCCCTGATACGTCGGCGACGCACGCCCACTTCTACTGGGGCATCTACGACGCGGCGCAGGTCGGCACGAACGCGGCCGACCGATCCCCATGGGAGCTCACCGATGCCCAGCCCTTCGTGCCAGGTGGAGAGCTCCAGCTCGCGAACCGCCCCGCCGGAGCCGACACCGTGTGCGTGACCGCGGCCGACGGCGAGCATGCGGTCATCGAACCCGCCAACCATCACTGTGTCCCGCTGCCCGCTGACGCGTGAGCGACGAGCACGCCTCCGTCGCTGCCGCGCTGACCGAGTACGAGATCGGCGGCGAGCTCGGTCGCGGCGCCTGGGGCATCGTGCTGGCCGGCCGGCACCGACACCTCCGGCGTGAGGTGGCGATCAAGCGGCTGCCGGCAGCGTTCGCGCACGACCCGGATGTGCGGTCCCGGTTCGTCGGCGAGGCGCGATTGCTCAGCTCCCTGGACCACCCCCACATCGTGCCGGTGTACGACTACGTCGAGCGTGACGAACTGTGCCTGCTCGTGATGGAGCAACTGTCCGGCGGCACCGTCTGGGACCGGTTCACCGATCGCGGGATCGACATGGCAGGCGCGTGTGCCGTGGCTCTGGTCACCGCAGCCGCCCTGGACCATGCGCACGAACGAGGCGTGCTGCACCGTGACATCAAGCCGGAGAACCTCCTGTTCGCCGAGGACGGTGCCCTGCTGAAGGTGGCGGACTTCGGGATCGCGAAGGTGCTCACCGGCGGTCGAACGATGGCCACCGTCGCGGGCCAGGTGCTCGGGACGCCGTCCTACATGGCACCGGAGCAGGCGCGAGGGGAAGATGCCACGCCGGCCACTGATGTCTACGCCCTCGGTTCGACGCTGTACCGGCTGTTGTCGGGGCGCCTGCCCTTCCCCCCGGCGGCCAGCCCCATCGCAGCCTTGTACCAGCGGGTGCACGAACCGCCCGAGGACCTGCGCCGCGCGAGCCCGGAGGTGCCACCGGCCCTCGCCGAGGTGGTCATGCGCTCGTTGGCCACCGAGCCGGCCGACCGTTACGCCACGGCCGATGGGTTCGCGAGCGCGCTCGCCTCAGCCGCCACCGGCGCCCTCGGACGGGGCTGGCTGACGGCTTCAGGGCTCCGTGCGACGCTCGGTCCCCGGGTCGCTGCGATCACCGAGGGCGCCGGTGGGACAGCCGTGCCCCGAACGGATCCGCTTATGCGACCCGGGGGCGCGGGAGCGGCAGAGGGTTCGGCCGCCGTTACACGACCCTCTCAGCTGCGGCCGATCGAGCAGATGGAGCCGACCGCCGCCGTCGGCCCGCCTGACCTCGCCCCGGTCGCACGGCCGATCGAGGACCCGGATGCCACCTTGCGCCGACGCATCGCCGACGGCGCCGTACCGCTCCCAGAGGCCGACAGGGCGGCGGCGTTGCGGTTGCTCGGTGGCAGCGGGATAACCGCCGCCGAGCGCCTGGGTCTGCCTGCCGACGCCGGACCCGCTCAGCTCCACGCAGCGATCCTCTCCGAGGTTGAGCGGTGGCGCCACCGGGCGGAGCACCCGATCTCGCCTCGTTCGGTGGTCACCGTCGCCCAGGATCTGGTGCGTACCTGTGAACTCCTGCTGCAGGGGTTGCCACCGAGCGGTCGGCCGGACTGAACGAGCCGCGCAGGATGCCCGGCGCTCCGGTGCGTTGGTGGGGCACATGCCCGCCTACCCTGCTGCCCTCGGCGGCGAAGGAGCGGTGCGGTGTTCAGGGGCAACCAACCACCGAAGCATCACCGGGTCCGGGTCTGGAGCGCGACCGGACAGCGGACGCTCCACGTGCGGTACGTGCGGATGTCCGGTGTGCGTATCACGGACGTCGACCGAGAGGCCGGCACGGTGCATTGCGCCCCGGACGCACAGGTACGGGTGCAGATCGGTGAGCAGGTCTTCGCGCCACAGGTGCTGACGGGTGCTGAGATCACCCTCTCCACCGACGGGCTGCCTCGACGGTCGCGCGCACGGTTCCTGCGGGCGGCCGAGCGTGCCGCCGGTGGCCCCCCCGTCGAGGTGGTCCTGGATGGGCCGAAGGGCCGCCTCGGCTGACGACGCCCCGGCGTCACCGCTGGTGGCTCGACGGGGATCGGGCGGTAGCCCGTATCTCTTGGGGGAGCGGTCCGCCGCCGTGCCCAGAGCCCTACTCGACCACGAGTTCGCGGAACATCCCGTTGACGAAGTGTGGGGGTCCACCCTGGACCTGGGGTGGGCCCTCCTCGGTCGCCGCCGCGGCCTCCAGGTAGACCTTCGGTTCCACGCCGGTGGGGATGAAGCACATGATCGCGTACCGCCCCGGTGCCGACAGGGTGCCGTCGCCAACGGCTGGGATCGCCTGCCCACCGGGTTCGGCGAGTAGGACGGTGACGGGCTCCCCGAGCGCGGCGACCAGTTCACCGGGACCGAGCTCGGTCAGCTCCTCGACCGAGCGCTCCTCGTCATCGGGAAGTGCGAACGCGACCAGTTCGTGCAGTTCCTCATCGGCCCGGTTACTGACGGTCAGTTGCGTCCCAGCGGGGACCGAGGCGGGGAGGCCGACGTAGCCGAAGTCGACCATCTCGACCTCGATCATCTCAGGCGACGACGCAGCGCTGGCGTCGTCTCCTGCGTCTGCGTCCTCGGCCGCTTCAGCCTCGCTGGCAGCGTCGCCCGCGGTGAGGTCACCGCCCGCGCAGCCGTTGAGCAGGAACAGGCCAGCGAACATGCCGGCGGCGGCCAGGATCGGGGTCGGACGGTGGAGGTGAGGGCGGGTGGCAGTCATGGTGCGCTCCTTGGGGTGCGTCGGGGTGCGTCGTGGCCGATGGCTGTCAGTCCAGGGGCGCCGGTGGCGGGCCGAGGATCTGTATGCCGTGCTCGAGACAGACGTCGGCGACATGGGTCGGGTCGATCGGGCCTGGCTCGGGCAGGACCGCCTCCGATGTCGGCACGCCCAGCGCGGTGACCATCCGGTCGAACCGTGGGGCGGTGACCCGTGAGCCGGTGACGCAGACGAACCGCGCGGTCGGTGACTGCACCTGGAAGGTGTGCGGGAGGCCGTGGGGCAGGAAGGCGATCCCACCCCGGCCCGTCATGAGCCGGTCGTCGCCGCTGTGGAACGCGATCTCCCCCTCCAGCACCACGAACAGCTCGTCCTCGTCGTGGTGTTGGTGCAGCGGAGGACCGAGACCGCGCGGGGCGGCGAACTCGACGACGCTGAGCGCTCTCGTGGCACCGCCGCGGACCTTGATGGTCGCGAGGTGGTCGAGGAAGTGGAGGTGGTGGCCCGAGCCGGGTGCGATGACCTCTGGAGCTCGGGCGTCGGAGGTGTCTGTGTGCATGGGCGCACCTTGGCGCCCATCCTTCAGACAACCTTCGGAACCGGGATCACCCGGCTACCCGAAGACCCAGCTCCGGCACGCCTGGCTACCCGAAGGCCTCCAGCTCCGGGGCCGGGAGCCCGAGTTCCGCCATCGCCGCGACGAACACCTCGTGCGCCCGCTCGGCTTCGGTCACGGCCCCGAGCCGGCTCAGCGCGGTGAGCAGGAGGCGGTGGGCGTTCTCGTCGAAGTCGTCGACCTCCCGCAGCCGCAGGCTGAGCTGCACCGCGG
>JAWOCZ010000303.1:0-3097 GCA_046483565.1 Nitriliruptoraceae bacterium | reverse complement strand
ATCACGCCGAGCCGGTTGACCGTGAGCGTGTCGACGAGCCCCTCACGAAGGGATGCGGCGGCGCCGGGCCGCTTCTTGTCCAGCGCCCGTGCGAGGGCCTCGAGTTCGCGCTGTGCGGCGTCGGGATCGGGGTTGGCCCACGCGGCCCGGAGCTTGCGTTGGATCAGCGGCCGCTCGGCCTCGGGCAGGTGCCCGACGACGTTGCGCTCCTTGTGACGACGACACCGATGGATCAGCGCCTTGGACCCGAACGCGGCCCGGATGGCCTTCGACAGCGCCTTGCCCCCATCGATGACGAACAGCACCCCTCGCGAGGCGTCCAGGCCACGGTCGACCAGATCGGCGACCAGTCGGGCGCACACGGCCGTGTTCTCGGTCGACCCTTCGACCACGCCGAGCGGGACCTTGGTGCCGTCGTCGGTGACACCGAGGGCCACCACCAGCAGGTGCTCACCGACATGTACGCCGTCGAGCATCACGATCGGCCAGCGTGTCTCGTCGAGCGGGCGGGCGCACAGCTCAGCCAGCCGCTCCGCAGTCGCGGTCACGAACCGGCGGGAGACCGCCGACTTCGACGTCGACGTCGCCTGCTGTTCGACGGCTTTGCCGACCGGTTCGAGCGCGACCGGGTACTTGCGGGTCGAGATCCCCGCCAACATCCGGGCGGTGACCTGCTCAGACAGCAGATCGGTGTCCGCGAACGTCGCATACGAGCTGAGCGTGGCCTCTTCGGGCTCGTCACCGACCGTGCGGACCCGCGGCCGGGTCACCGGCACCCGACGTCCACCCAGAGTGACCGTCCCATCCTCGTTGCCGTGACGGTTGTGGGTGCGCTCCGGGTTGTGGCGGCCCTTGGGCCCGGCGATCTCGGTGACCTCGGCCTGCATCATCTCGGCCATCACCTCCAGGCCGACCGCGGTCGAGGCCGCGAGCAGCCCCTCCCGCACGTGCGCGGCGAAGGTTGCGAGATGGCCGTCGATCGCCCCGGCGAGCTGCTCAGGCAGCCCTCGTTCGGCGGTCGAGACCAGCTGGAGGTGACGATCATCGCCATCGTGGTGGCGGACAGAAGCGTGCGTGTGCGAACCTGACATGTGGGGGTCCTCCCTCGAGACTTGGCGGTCTCCGGAAGCCTGCCAGCTGGCCGGCCTCCGGTGGAGGACCCCCACCTCAAGTTCCACGGACCCCGGGACAACCTCCCGCGACCTCCTGGGCCGACCCGGGCATGCCGAACGTGGACGCGGGCATCCCGACCGGTCCCGGGGATCCGGCCGCTGATGTCCGGGAGGTGCACCGTTGGTTGGTGGCGAAGGGGTACGACCAGGCACCTCTTCGCGACGTGGAGGTTGTCCCGGGGTCCGTGGAACTTGAGGTGGGGGTCCTCCACCGGTAGCCGGCCAGCTGGCAGGCTTCCGGAGACCGCCAAGTCTCGAGGGAGGACCCCCACATGTCAGGTTCGCACACGTCCACATCCGCTCGCCACAACGATGGCGACGACCGTCGCCTGCAGCTGGTCTCGACCGCTGAACAGGGGCTGCCTGAGCAGCTCGCTGGCGCGATCGACGGCCATCTCGCCACGTTCGCCGAACACGTCCGCGAGGGGCTGCTCGCCGCGTCGACCGCGGTCGGCCTCGAGGTGATGGCCGAGATGATGCAGGCCGAGGTCACCGGCCTGGCCGGACCGAAGGGCCGCCACAACCCGGAACGCACCCACACCCGTCACGGCACCGAGGACGGCACGGTCACCCTGGGCGGCCGTCGGGTGCCCGTGACCCGGCCCCGGGTCCGCACGGTGGGTGATGAGCCCGAGGAGACCGCCCTCGACTCGTATGCGACGTTCGCGGACACCGATCTGCTCTCCGAGCAGGTCACGGCGCGGATGTTGGCGGGGATCTCGACGCGCAAGTACCCGGTCGCGCTCGAACCCGTCGGTGAAGCCGTCGAACGCTCCGCCACGTCGACGTCGAAGTCGGCGGTGTCGCGCCGGTTCGTGACCGCGACTGCGGAGCGGCTCGCCGAGCTGTGTGCCCGCCCGCTCGACGAGGCCCGCTGGCCGATCGTGATGCTCGACGGGGTGCATCTTGGTGAGCACCTGCTGGTGGTCGCGCTCGGTGTGACCGACGATGGCACCAAGGTCCCGCTGGGCGTGGTCGAAGGCAGCACGGAGAACGCGGCCGTGTGCGGCCGGCTGATCGCCGATCTGGTGGACCGCGGCCTGGACGCCGAGCGCGGGATCCTGTTCGTCATCGATGGCGGCAAGGCATTGAAGAAGGCGATATCTGCCGCGTTCGGCCCCAAAGCGCTGGTTCAGCGTTGCCGTCGCCACAAAGAGAGGAACATCCTCGCCCACCTGCCCGAGGCTGAACGTCCGCTGATCCAACGCAAGCTCCGCGCCGCCTGGGCCAACCCCGACGCGCACGCCGCCGAGCGTGAGCTTGAGGCCCTCGCACGGGCGCTTGACAAGAAGCGGCCCGGCGCCGCCGCATCGCTGCGCGAGGGGCTCGCCGACACGCTCACCGTCAACCGGCTCGGGGTGACCGGCAGCCTGCTCAAGACCGTCGAGTCGACCAACCCGGTCGAGTCCATGATCGAGATCGTCCGCCACCACGCACGACGCGTGAAGCACTGGCAGCACGGCGAGATGGCGCTGCGCTGGACCGCCGCCGGGATGCTCGCCGCCGAGAGCCAGTTCCGCCGCGTCAAGGGCTTCCGAGAGCTCCCACAGCTGCTCGCCGCACTCGAAGCTGCGACCGCCGACCAGCCCGGCGCGGACACGCTCGAACAGCTTGTCGCAGGCTGACCCTACGATCCACCAACACCCGGAGGTCGCTCACCCAAGTTCAACGACGACCGGGACATCCTCGGGCTGTCCGGCTCTGGCGTGAGTGGATCGGAGTCGTTGCTGCAGCCCGCGGCGAGCGCGACGAGGGCAGCGGCCACGATCAGTGGTGCGCTCCTCATGTGCTGGCTCCTTCCGTGCACAGGCCCGCAATCTGCGGCTGCACCGGAGGGGAGCAGCGCCACACTCCCCCCGTGGGTCGTGCAGTCAGCTCGCTCTGGTGCACAAGGGAGTAGTCGAGACTGACCACTGTCTGTGACA
>JAWOCZ010000248.1:0-7421 GCA_046483565.1 Nitriliruptoraceae bacterium | reverse complement strand
CCCGGGCGAGGAAGTCATCGCCGGGGGTGGAGTCCTCGGTGAGCATCTCGTCGCCACGGTCGCCGTAGTACCCCACGGCCGAGGAGGACACGAACGCCCGGGGTGGTTCGTCGAGCCCCGCGAGGGTCTCCGCGATCAGCCGCGTGCCGACCTCCCGTGACCGATGGATCCGTCGCTTGGTCTCCTCGGTCCACCTCGCTGCGCCGATGGGTTCGCCGGCGAGGTGGACGACGACGTCCACGCCCTCGAGCTTCTCGGCCTGGATGCTGCGGGACGACAGGTCCCACACGACGTCGTCGGGCCTCGCCTTGCCACTGTCCCGGACGACCCGTTGGACCGTGTGCCCGTCAGCCGTCAACGAGGCGATCAGCGCCTCGCCGATCAGCCCACTCGAACCCGTGATCGCGTACCTGGCCACCTGCCACCCTCCGCGGTTGGACGACACCCGAGCTTCGCACACCGTCGGCGGGTGGACGGGGTCCGCGGCCCAGGTCACTCGGCCACCTCAGGCCCCGCCGTGGCGCCCGCGGGCGACCGCGGACCCGGTGGCGACCCCGCCGCGGGCGACCGCGGACCCGGTGGCGACCCCGCCGCGGGCGACAGCAGGCCCAGTGGCAGCTCACGCCGACCGGTCGACGGGGGGTTCGACCAGCCGACGTGAGCCGGGTGTCAGGCCCCGTGGGACCCGACGAGCTTCCAGGTCGCCGGCAGCAGCGCCGCCGCCAGTGCGAGCTTCACCGCGTCGCCGATCAGGAAGGGCACCGCGCCCAGCATCGTCGCCTCCACCGGTCCGATCCCGAGGAACAGCGCGAGACCGGTGATCCCGAAGGCGTAGATGACGAGGTTGCCAACCACCATCAGCGCCACCGTGCGGCCGACGGTGCGGTCGTTGCCGAGCCGGGCGAGGCGGCCGACGATCGCCGCAGCCGCGATGAACCCGACGATGTAGCCGAACGAGGCCCCACCGGTGGCCGTGAACCAGGGCACCCCGACCACGCCGAGCACCAGGTACAGGCTGCTGCCCAGGGTGGCGCGGCCCGCGCCGAGCGCCGCTGCACCGAGCAACACCGCGAAGGTCTGGCCCGTGACCGGGACCGGCGTGAACGGCAGGGGCACCGCCAACTGCGCCGACAGCCCCAGCACGATGGCGAAGGTGCCCACGAGGACCGCATCCTTGACGCGCGCGCCAGGAACGAGGTCCGCCAGCACGCGGCCGGGGGCGATCGGGTTCGGTGCGGAGATGGCACTCACAGGGGTCCTCCGAAGCTCGTGCGCGGGCGGGTCAGTGGCTGGCGGGGCGTCGCACCCAGTGGCTGGGCGGGGCGTCGCACCACATCGACGTCGAGCACGATAGGCGAACGACACGTCGCCGTCAGCGTCGGGCAGGTCGGAACCGTCCGCCCGCGGCGTCGGGCAGATCGGAACCGTCCGCCGTCAGCGCCAACCACGGGCGTAGGAGGGCGGGACGTCGAGCCGATCGAGGGCGCCGAGTGCAACCGCGGCACGACGCGGCCAGTAGGGGTCGCGCAGCGACTCCCGCGCCTGCAACACCAGGTCAGCCTGGCCCTCGGCGATGATCTGCTCCGCCTGCTCGGGCGTGGTGAGCAGGCCCACCGCGGCGGTGGCCACCCCGGCCTCGCGACGGATCCGGGCGGCGAAGGGGACCTGGTAGCCGGGGGCCACCGGGATCCGCACCCCGGGCACCGCGCCGCCGGCGCTGCAGTCGATCAGATCGACGCCATCGGTGACCAACCACCTCGACAGCTGGACCGACTCGTCCTCCGACCAGCCGTCGGGCACCCAGTCGGTGACGGACAGCCGGACCGCGAGCGGGAGATCTACGGGCCACACCTCGCGGATCGCCGTGACGACCTCCCGCGTCAGCCGGGTCCGGCCGGCCAGATCCCCGCCGTAGCCATCGGTCCGACGGTTGGTCAACGGCGAGTGGAAGCTGTGCAGGAGATAGCCGTGGGCGGCGTGGACCTCGATGAGTTGGCAGCCGATCTCACGGGCACGTACCGCGGCGGAACGGAAGGCGGCGACCACCTCGCCGAGTTCCTCGGTGGTGAGCTCGTGCGGGATCGGTGCGCCCTCGTCGAAGGGCAGCGGGCTCGGTCCGACGGGGTCCCACCCGCCCTCCGCGGCGGACACCGGACCACCTCCCTGCCAGGGGGGAGCCGTCGACGCCTTGCGGCCGGCATGCGCGAGTTGGATCGCCGCGACCGCGCCGTTGGCACGGAGCTGGGCGATGATCGGTTCGAGGGCCGCGGCCTGCTCGTCGTTCCACAACCCGAGGCAGGCGGGCGTGATGCGGCCCTGAGGTGTCACCGCGGTGGCCTCCGTGCAGACGAGCCCGTTGCCACCGACCGCCCGTGAGGCGAGGTGGACCAGATGCCAGTCGTTGGCGACCCCGTCGGTGGCCTGGTACTGGCACATCGGCGCGACCCCGATGCGGTTGCGGAGCACCACCGAACGCAGCTGCAGCGGGGTGAACAGCTCGGACATCAGCAGCTCCTGGTCTCGCTCGACGAACGGGTGCAGCGCAGGGCTCGCTCGACGGCCGCGACCAGGCGTTCCGCCGAGCCGGGGACCAGGTGCATGAACAACCCGGGCTCGGTCACCTCGAGCTCGTTGACGAGCCAGCTGCCCACCTCGTCCACCAACAGGTCCACGCGAGCGAACAGGAGGTCGTGACCGGCGGCGTCCACGACCCAGCGCGCGAGCGCGGCGGCCTCGGCCGGCACCTCCGCGAGCGGCTCGTAGGTCCCCCCGTGCTCGATCTGGACCAGGAGGGAGCCGGCGGCGGGGATCTTGCGGACGGCGTGACTGACCTCGCCGTCGAACAGGATCACGCTGAGCTCCCCTGCCGTGGCGATCGTCGGCACGTAGGGCTGCACCATCGCATCACCGGCAGCGACGAGGGCATCGAGTGTCGCCTGTCCCTCCTGAGGCAGCACCCGCGTGATCCCGTCACCACCCGCCCCGACGGCCGGCTTCACCACGAGCTCGCCCCACCCCCGCGCCGCAGCCAGCCCCGCGAGATCGACCCGATCGCCCTGGGCCAACCAGGCCGTCGGCACGGTCGGTGCTCCCCGCTCCTCGAGCTCGAGCAGGTAGCCCTTGTGGGTGTTCCAGCGCACCACCTCGGCGGCGTTGAACAGGCGCGTGCTGGCCTCGACCTGCGCTGCCCAGGTCACGAACTCCTCCCGCCGGGTGTGGTAGTCCCAGGTCGTGCGGATCAGCACGGCGTCGAACGCCTCCCAGACGACCGCCGGGTCGTCCCAGGGCACCAGTTCGGCGTCGTGCCCCGCCCCGGCCAGGGCCGCCAGCAGCGGCGCGTCATCCTGGTCGGTCGGGACCTGCTCGGCTGCGGTGGCCAGCGCGATGCGCACGTGGACGGCTCCGAGGAGGACGGCGAGGTGGTGGCGACAGTGGCGACAGTGGCGACAGCGGCGACAGCGGCGACGCTACCGCCTGCCACGGGCCGCGATGACCCGCCGTCGCCTCAGCTACCGCCGCCTGCTGCCTCGCCGTTCGTGCCGTGCTCGTCGGCCTCCGCGGCCTCCCCCTCGATCATGGTCGCGCTGACGACCGCTGACCGGTCGTTGGTCGGCCACATGATGGTGCGGACCATCAGCGCACGATCACCGATCGGAGAGGTCGCGCCGAGGAACTCGACCGACTCCCCGCGCAACGCCAGCGCGGCGGCTGCCTCGAAGCGGGCACGGTCCTTCTCGGCGATGGAGCCGCGCAGGTCGGTTGACTCGCCACCCTCGACCGAGCGACCGAACACGTCACCGGTCCCGCGTGGCAGGGCCCAGCTGGTGCGCAGCTCTTCGTCGAGGAGCGCGACCATCACGTCCTCGCGTTCCTCGAGGAGAGCCGCCAGGTGCCGGAACGCCACCGCCGACAGCAGTGCCTCGACCCGCTCGAGCTCCTCAGGTCCCACTACGCCACCCCCGCTGCTCGGCCCATCGGAGCGGTCCCTGTCCGACGGCGGGTCGCCGGTGACCCGCGGGTGTCACGGTAGCTGAGCCGGGCGCCATCACGAACCGATGACACGCCGATCGGGACGGAAGGGCAGGCTCCGACGGACCTCGGTCACCACCTCGCTGCGCAGTTCCGCGGTGAGGACGGTCTCGACCTCGGCGGCTGCGACCAGCACCTCGCCCTGGGGATCGACGATGCGGCTGTCACCGGCGTAGGCGAGGCCACCGCCGGAGCCGACGCGGTTGACGGCGACGAGGTAGACCTGGTTCTCGATGGCGCGTGCGTCGATGAGGCGACGCCAGTGCCGCCGGCGAGCTGCGGGCCAGTTGGCGACGACCACCTCGACGTCGACCGGGGGCTCGCGGTCCCAGTACAGGTTGGCGAACCGGAGGTCGTAGCAGACCGACAGACCCACCGACGTCCCGGCCACCTCGGTGCTCACGCGCTCGGGGCCGCCGCGGAAGCGCTCGTGCTCACCGGCGTACGAGAACGGGTGCACCTTGTCGTAGCGCGCCTCGATGCCGTCGCCGCCGACAACGAGGAGGCTGTTGGTGGGCAGGCTCGCCGGTGCGACCGCCTCGGGGGTGGGCGAGCGCAGGGGCACCGAGCCAGCGAGTACGACCCCGTGCGAGCGGGCCTGCTCGACCATCCAGGCCACCGTCGGACCATCCACGTCCTCGGCGGTGAGGTGGGTCGACATGGAGAAGCCGGTGGCGAACATCTCGGTGAGCACCACGAGGTCGGCGCCCGTCGCCGCCGCCTGACCCACCGTCGGGGACAACCGGGCCAGCGTGGCGTCCCGGTCCTCCCACACGATGTCGTGCTGGATCGCAGCGACCTTCATCCGAGCTCCTCCTCAGGTTCGTTCCCGACCGGCTCCCCACTGTCACCGGGACCGGCACCATCGCCCCGGGCAGCATCACCGCCGCGATCGGCACCACCGCCCCGGGCGGCACCATCGCCCCGGACGGCACCACCGCCCCGGACGGCACCACCGCCCCGGGCCGCACCATCGCCCCGGGCGGCACGGGCACGACGAGCCTTGTAGCGATCCACGGGGTCGGGCCTGAGGCCGCGCAGCCCGTTCCACAGCAGGTTGACGACGTGGGCGGCCACCTGCTCCCGCGGCCAGTCCCGGTGTTCGAGCCACCACTCGCCGACCAACGCGACGGCGCCGACCAGCATCAACGCGTACATCGGTGCGGTCTCGGCGTCGAAGCCCTGGTCGCCGAACCCGTCCACGAGCTGCTGCTCCGCCCGGGTGGCGACGTCGGAGATGACGCTGGCGAAGGAGCCACCGGTCATGCCGATCGGGGCATCCCGGATCAGGACCCGGAACCCCTCCTCGTGTTCCTCGATGTAGCCGAGGAAGGCCTCAGCGGCGCTCTCGGCCACCGCGCGGGGGTCGCGGGCCTCGAAGGCCGACGCGATCGACGCCGTCAGCCGTTGGACCTCCCGGTCGACGACGACGGCGTAGACCCCCTCCTTGCCACCGAAGTGCTGGTAGACCACCGGTTTCGACACCCCGGCCCGCTCCGCGATCTCCTCGATCGAGGTGGCTTCGTAGCCGCGTTCGGCGAACAACGAACGCGCGACGCCCAGCAGCTGCTCGCGCCGCTCCTGGGCCGTCATCCGGACGCGCTTGCTCACCTCGGCACCTTCATCGCCTGCGATCATCGCCCGCCCAGCACGGATGCTCTCTCCACCGCGGACCCGGCGAGCGGCCGGCAGCCCCCGGACCGTAGCGCCGTCGTCCGGGTACCGTGCCGTCGTGAACTCCTCCACGCCACCCGCCACGTCACCGGACGGTGTCGACCTCTCTTCCGCCCGCGACGTGCTCGCCGAGGCGCTCGACGAGGTCGCCGGCTGGCTGCTGGCCGACAGCGGCGACCTCGAGGTGACCGCGAAGGCCGACGGCACCCCGGTCACCGACGCCGACACGGCCGTGGACGACCATCTGCGCGCCAGGCTGACCGCAGCCTTCCCCGACCACGGCGTGCTGAGCGAGGAGCGTGGCACCCGCTCCCCGACGACCGCCTGGACCTGGGTGATCGATCCCATCGACGGGACGTCCAACTACACCAACCGTCTCCCGTACTGGTGTATCTCCGTGGCGCTGCTGCACGACGGCGAGCCCGTGCTCGGCATGGTGGACGCCCCAGTGCTGGCACGCCGCTACATCGCGCTCGCCGGCGGCGGCGCCGAGGTCGTCACCCGCACCACCTCGATGGACGGCCGAGAGGATCGACCCCGGAGCCGGCGGCTGCAGGTGCGTCCGCCGGTCGCGTGGCGCGACCCGTCCAACCGGCACGTGCCGCTCATGCTGACCACGGGAACCGCACGCCGCGCTCGAGGCGCCGGCGTGCGGCTGAACCCCCGGGTGATGGGCTCGACGGCCCTGGACCTGGCGATGGTCGCCGAGGGCGTGGCTGCGGCCTCGCTGGCGAAGGTGCCCAAGATCTGGGACGTCGCCGCGGGCGTGCTCCTCGTCCGTGAGGCGGGCGGGGTCATCGTGACCCTCGATGGCGAGCCGTTGCTCCCGCTGGTCGGTGGCGTCGAACAGGTCGCTCGCTCGGCGACGACCGCGTCGGGTCCCGACGAACGGTACGTCCGCGAGCTCGCTGCGGCGCTGCTCGGTGAGCCGGAGACCGGTCAGCCCGGGGAGGCCTCGGGGGCTTCGGGAGCCTCGGGGGCCTCGGAGCGCGCGGAGGGCTCGGGCGCCTCGGAGCGCGTGGGGGGCCCGGAGCGCGTGGGGGGCTCGGAGCGCGCGGAGGCCTCGGAGCGCGCGGGGGGCTCGGAGCGCGCGGAGGCCGAAGGGGCCGTCGGACCGGATCGGGCCGCGGGGTCGGCGTGAGCCGGCGCCCGCCATCGCTGGTGTGGGCCGCATGGGGGCTCGCGCTCCTGGGCGGCCTCGCGCTGTGCATCGGGGTCGTCCTCGCGCTGCGTGATCCGTGTATCGATCCAGCCGCTGGCCCGATCGACGCCGCGTGTCAGGGGGTTCCCGGCGAGGTGGTGGCCCTCGCGCTCGGCGGGACGACCATGGCCGTGGTCGGCGGGGCCATCGCCGCGACGGTGGCGCTGCGTGGCAACCGCGACCGTCACCGCTGAGACGCCGCTCGGAACCTGCGGTCGCACCCCGGTCCCGTTGCCATTGCCGCTTTCGCTCCCGCTCGCGTTGCCGCTCCCGCTCCCGTGCCACAACGGATCGGGTGCACTCCGCCCCACACCCCGAAGCCAACCGCACCCAATCCCCGACCCACCCAGCCACCGCCCCCGTGCCACAACGGATCGGGTGCACTCCGCCCCACCCCCCGAAGCCAACCGCACCCAATCCCCGACCCACCCAGCCACCGCCCCCGTGCCACAACGGATTGGGTGCACTCCGCCCCACCCCCCGAAGCCAACCGCACCCAATCCCCGACCCACCCAGC
>JAWOCZ010000265.1:0-9622 GCA_046483565.1 Nitriliruptoraceae bacterium | reverse complement strand
CCGATGATGCTGATCGCGGCAGCCGTGCGCTCCGCCGAGCCGGCGGGAGGGTCGATCACTTCCGCGAAGATGTAGGACCTGGTCGGCAGGGTCAGGAGCGCGAGCCCGATGGCGGTCAGCACCCAGGTGATGCGCACGGTCGACAGCTTGCGCAGTTCGGTCATGGTCAGCGAGATCATGCGATGCCTCCGTCGGCCGTCATGGTGAGGAAGGCATCCTCGAGCTCGCTGCCGCCGGTGTGCAGCTCGTGCAGCACGATGCCGGCTTCGAGGGCGATCAGGCCGATCTCTTCGGCGGGCAACCCGACCACGTCGAGACCGGCCGCGTCGATGTCCACCTGGGCACCGCGGGCGCGTAGCCCGGCCGCGAGTGCCTCGTCGTCGCGGCCGGCGACCCGCACGGATCCCAGCGCTGCGGTGGACGTGATCTGGGCGACGGGCGCCTGGGCGATCATCCGTCCCTGATGGATGACGATGACGTCGTCGGCGAGACGTGCCATCTCCCCGATCAGGTGTGAGGAGACGAGCACGGCCCGCCCACGGTCGGCGAGGTCACGGAGCAGGGTGCGGATCCAGCGGATGCCTCCGGGATCGAGACCGTTGGCGGGTTCGTCGAGCAGGAGCACGGCCGGATCACCGAGCAGCGCACGGGCGATCCCGAGCCGCTGTTGCATGCCGAGGCTGTAGGTGCCGATCCGCTTGTGGGCGGCGTCGCTGAGCCCGACCAGGGCCAGCACCTCCTCGCACCGCTCGCGAGGGAGCCCCACGGTGCGGGCGGACAGCCGTAGCTCCTCGATGGCGCGCCGACCCGGGTGGAACCCGACCCCATCGACGATGGAACCGACCGCGCGGGCCGGTTCATCGTGCTCCCGGAGCGGGCGTCCCAGGATCGTCGCGGTACCGGCGGACGGCGCCGTCAGACCGACGATCATGCGCAGCGTCGTGGACTTGCCGGCCCCGTTGGGGCCCAGGAAGCCGACCACCCGCCCGGCGGGCACGTCGAAGCTCAGCCCATCGACAGCGACCTGGCCGCCGTAGCGTTTGGTCAGCCCCCGTACCGAGACCGCCATCTGCGCATCCGGCGTCGCCAACCCGCTCATTGCTCCCTCCGTCCGCGTCGAGCCATCCACACACCCACGACCGGGACCATGCCCCCAGCGAGATGGCTGACCTCGAAGACCACCAGCCCCCACCGTGCCAGCCTCGACAGGCCCACCCGCACTTGGACGGCCGCCACGATCCCGCCGCCGAGCACCATCGCCGTGGCGTACACCGGCCAGTTGCGCTGACCCGTTGCGATCCCGGCGGCGAGCAGCACCGCAGACGCCATCACGGCGACAACCAGCGGCCCCACGGCTCCCGTCATCGCCTCGCGTCGTCGGCCGTCCGGTGGTGGGGACGGCGGCTCGACCGTCTGCAGCACGGGTGCTTCCATGCGACCTCCACGGGCTCGTCGACCACCGGCTGGCCGGTCTTCGGTGTCGAGCGTCGGCGGCGGCGCTCTGTTGCGGTACCCGGGGTTGCCCCCAGCCGCGTCTGGGGGTGCCCCCAGCGATGCCTGGGTCGGCGTCGTGGTGGTGTGTATGAACGGGCTGCTGCCCCACCCGACCGACACCCCGATCGTCGATCAGGGCCCACCAGAGCCAGAACCAGAGCCCGAACCCGAACCCGCTGCCCGAGCTCGGAACGATGATCGCCCGGGTGACGCAGGACGGACGCCGGCTTCGAGGTGCTGCTCACGGCACCCGACGGCGCGACGATCACAACCAAAGCGGTCGCAGCCCGAAGGGCCGGGCTCAGTAGCGGGGAACAGCCACCGCGGCCGGGTGGATCACACCGGCGTTGCGACCCGGTCCTATGACTCCAGTCATGCGCCTTCGGCTGCCGTAGCGCTTGCCTCGCTTCGAGTCGTCATCCCCTGCGCCGGGACAGGGGCGTGAGCAGGTGTCACACGTGGCTGTGCCGACCAGCGTTGCGGCTTCCCGCGGAAACTGATCAGGAACCGCGGCTGCGTGCGAGCACGAACGACAGCAACACGAACCGCCGTGCCCGCTCCACCGGTAGCACCTCGTGCAGATGCGACCCGGAGAACACCAGCGCCTCCCCCGCGGCCGGCCGGAAGCGGGCCGACCCGTACTCGGGGAAGCGCAGCTCGCCACCGTCGTAGTCGTCGTTGAGGTTGATGGTGAGCCCGAACCGGCGGTGGGCGGTGCCGGCACTGAGGTTGTCGCGATGGGCCTCGAAGTAGCCGCGGTCCTCAGCGGTGTAGCAGCCGACCTTGAATCCCTCGAAGCCGCCGGCGCGGAACGCGAACGCCTTCTCGAGCTCGGGGAAGAGCCGTGCGCCGATGTGCTGGGTGAGGCGGCGCTGCAGATCTCGGTCCGTGATCACGATGTCACGTCGGCGCTTGCGTCGCACATCGGTGGCTTCTGCCCGCTCGCCCTCGACAACGGTCTCGACCCCGGTCTCGACCGCACCTTCGGTCTCCCATCGTGCCATGAGCTGCTCACGCAGGTCACCGTCGAGAGCGTCGGCCACGAACAGCACCGGTGCCAGTTTGGGCGCCGGCTGACCATGGTCGTCCTTCGGCGTCGGCGCGGTGTCGGCGACCTCCGCCAGCGCCGCATCGACGTCGCTGACCGGCCCCGCGCCGAGGACGCGCACGTTCGGGTCGAGGACGACCACCACTGGGGCGTCCTCGAGGGTCACGCCGTAGGCCTCGTGCACCTGCCCGCCCGGGTCGTGGAACGTGCCGGCGGGCAGATCCGACGTCGCGCCCTGGCCCGGGGACGACCCGGCGACCACCACGTGGACGTCGAGGCCGGTGGCAACGAGTGCCGGCAGGCGAGCCAGGAGGTCGCGGACCGCCCCGTCGCGTGGCTCGCCGGCCAGCACGAGCACGGCAGGGCGACCGCCCACGAGCCCGTAGTAGCGGGTCGCACCCTCCTGCCCGTCGACGGGCAGCGCGAAGTCGGGGGCCCGCTCCCCGCGAGCGATCAACGGCCGTCGGCTGGCCATACTTGCCCTTCCGGTTGCTGCCCGGTCCTGGCAGGCCCCGACGGTAACGGACCATCGCGGGAACGTCGCTCTGCTTGGTGGGCTCGACATCGCGCGCGCCGAGACGCTCAACGCAACGTTGCTGACCCTGGACGGACGCTTGGTCCGATCAGCGCCGGTGCCCTGGTGAGCAGGCCGCTCCTCGAGTACCGGCGGATCCATCTATTGACGTTCATCGATGCCTATGCCAAGCTCCCGTCGCGGACAACATCGACGTCCGTCGATGAATAGCTACCTCGGTACGCGGATGGCCGCCGCGGAACGGGGCACGAGGAGACGAACGACATGATCGTCAAGCTGCGCGAGACGCTGCAGCGCCGGCGGACTGTCCGCATCGACGTGTGTGACACCTGTGGGGTCGCAGGCGACGCCGGTTGCCGGGCCATGGCAGCCCGCGAGGCGGTTGTCGGCCGCGCCTCCACGGCTGGACTGCTGTGATGGCCCAGACACCATCAGTGTCCGAGCCCGCTGTCTGCTGTGCGCCACTCGGCGCGCCGTCGCTGACCGACGAGGAGACCACCGCCACGGCAGCCCTGTTCAAGGCGCTCGCCGACCCGAACCGGGTACGCATCGTCAACCTGCTCGCCACCAGCGATGGGCCGGCATGCGTCTGCGACCTGACCGAACCGCTCGGGCTGACCCAGCCGACCGTCAGCCACCACCTCAAGAAGCTGGTCACCGTCGGGCTGCTCGACCGCGAACAGCGCGGCACCTGGGCCTACTACTCGCTCAACCCCGACACGATGCGACGACTCGCCGAGGTCGTCGCGCTGGGAACCGACCTCCAAGGAGCATCACGATGAGCACGACCGACGCAGGCGACGACCTGCTCGAGCAGGTCCGGGTGCGCTACGCCGCGGCAGCCACTGCCGTCGACGCGCCAGCCAAGGAGGACGTCGAGGTAGCAGGTTGCTGCGGCCCCACGCCACAGAGCTCCTGCTGCGCGCCGCAGACCGCAGCCGCCACGGCCGTCACAGCTGGTGACGGCTTCGGGCTCGATCTCTACGACGCAGGTGCACAGGCGTCGCTGCCCGGCGCAGCCGCCCTGGCGAGCCTGGGCTGCGGGAACCCGACCGCAGTCGCCGAACTGCGCGAGGGCGAGGTGGTCCTCGACCTCGGCTCCGGAGGCGGCATCGACGTGCTGCTCTCCGCCCGGCGCGTCGGTGTGACCGGCAAGGCGTACGGGCTCGACATGACCGACGAGATGTTGCAGCTCGCCCGCCGCAACGCCGCCGAAGCCGGTGCGACCAACGTCGAGTTCCTCCAGGGCCGTATCGAGGACGTCCCGCTCCCCGACCGCCACGTCGACGTGGTGATCTCCAACTGCGTCATCAACCTGTCGCTCGACAAGCCCGCGACCCTCGCGGAGATGTTCCGTGTCCTGCGCTCCGGTGGCCGGGTCGGCGTCAGCGATGTCGTTGCCGAGGACCGGCTGCAACCGGCGGAACGCGCTGAGCGTGGCGACTACGTCGGATGCATCGCCGGGGCCCTGTCGGTCACCGAGTTCCGCGACGGCCTCACCGCCGCCGGCTTCACCGACGTGGAGATCACCTTCACCCACGAGGTCGCCGACGGCCTGCACGGCGCGATCGTCCGAGCGCGCAAACCCTGAGCCTCGATCGGAGGGAAGGCTTTCCGCCCCGGGAACCCGCATCTCCAGCTCATCTCCGCGCCTCGACACGCGGCCACGCCGGTGGCCTCCCCGGACGGGGTGTTCGAGCTGGTCGTGGCCCTCGACGAGGGGCACCGTCCCGATTGCATCCGCGTTGGGGGCGGTCCGCACCGGCAGCCCTACCGACCGCCAGCGCAACCAGGTCTGGGGTCTCGCCGGTCGCCGAGAGTTGCGGGGTCGATGCGCGGCGGCGCCGGCAGCTGAGAGCTGCTCCGCCCGCGAGCTGCGTTCGGGTCGAGCGAGAGCAGCATGCTGCCCTCGGTCGCGCCGCCGGCAGAGGAGGCGGCGAACCTGGTCGGAGGCACATTGACTCGCATATCGAGCGTCGTACCGTCGCCTCGACACATGGACCTCCACGAAGATCTCCACGAAGAGGGCATATCGATGAGCAAGTTGATGGACGGCTGGAAGGCGGTCGTGCGTACCGTCGACGAACCCGTGCTGCTGGATACGGCGGTGGAGCGCGTCGAGGCGAAGGGCTTCGAGCAGGTGGTGCGCAACCCGGCACACGTCCTGCTGCGGCGCGACGGGACGCAGTGGACCCTGCGTGGTGAACGCGCCCCGCTGGAGCTCACGCTGGCCGAGTCCGACGACGGGGTGTTCCTGCAGTTGCGCTACGACACGTTCGTCGCGTTCGACACCGGTGATCTCGAGGAGTACGCCGACGAGTTGGCCTCGGCGGTGCGCGGTTGATGAGGCGCTCGACGTCGCACCGCTGCTGCGCGACGCCCGGGCCCACGCCGTCCTGACGCGCAGCCGATGCGGTCTGGGGGACAACCCTCATGGATCCGGCACAGGGATCCTCCGAACATGTTCGCAGGACGTATCGAGCTTGCCGCGACAGGACGGAACGTCGGAGGTCGACCCCGGAGGACAGCACCGTCCACCGCCGGCGGCAACACGAACAGGGGCGACGATGGGCGACGACGACACGGCAGTCAGGCCGCGATCACTGCGGTGGGTTCTCTGGCTGCGTTGGATCGTGGGGTTGGTGTCGCCCTACCGCCGACCGGCGTCGCGGCCTACCGGTCGATGCAGGGTCGTCGCCCGCATCCGCTGCAGCAGCCCGCACGTGACCTCCGAGCTGGCCGAGACCCGTACCTTGGCTCGCGGGCCGAAACCTGCGCTCGGATGGAGAGGTGGTACGGCTGACACCCATGGACGGTCCCGACGTGTTGGCCAGGCGGGCTGCGGCTCGTCGGACCCCCGTCGCCTGGCGTCCACTGGTGCGTCGGGTCGTGATCGCTCTCGTCCTCGCTGCAGCGCTGCTGACGGGAGTGATGTGGACGATCGGCGCGGCGACGCGGTCGATCACCACACAGGAGCAGAGGTTTCCGGCGACCAGCATCGACGCGTTGCGGATCGACGGAGGCGCGGGTCCGGTCACCATCGTGGTCGTCGATCGCGGGGACGTGGCCGTGACGACACGCCTCACGGATTCGGCTCTCGGCCGCATCGCCAGCCGGCCGGCGGTCTCCGGGCGCACCCTTCGCATCACCACCGACTGCGAGCGGCGTTGCCTCGCGTCGAAGGCGACCGCGGACCATCAGATCGCCATCCCTCGAGCGACGATCGAGACGATGGACCTGAAACTCGCGACGGGTGATGTCCGGGTCGATGGGTTCGCGGGGGACATCGAGGTGGTGACGACCGACGGTGACATCTTCCTGTCCCACTTCAGCGGTGAGGTGACACGTCTCCGAACGACGCGAGGCGCCATCAGGGTGGAGACCGGCGGTGCCGAGACGCGGCAGATCCCTGGCCGGGTGTACGCCTCACCTCGATCCCGCTGAGGTGGCCACGAACGGTGGCCATCAGCGGAT
Source organism: Nitriliruptoraceae bacterium (assembly GCA_046483565.1). Taxonomy (GTDB): domain Bacteria; phylum Actinomycetota; class Nitriliruptoria; order Nitriliruptorales; family Nitriliruptoraceae; genus T1Sed10-7. The sequence goes on along the minus strand of JAWOCZ010000265.1, from coordinate 3,071 downwards.
CGGTCGACTCACGTGTGTGCTCCTGCATGACCCACTGACTCGCGCTCGCCGCGAGACGTCGCGCGGGCGCTGGAGTTCCTGCTCCGGCCGGTGGGAACCTTCCTGGCTGGAGAGCAGTGCGATGGAGCGATCAGACGGCCGCTGAGTCCGTCAACCCGGAGAGCAGTCGGCCGACGACCCAGGCGATGGTTGCCGCTCCGGCCCCGACTCCCAGCATCTCCGCTCCGTTCGCCCACCATGACCGTGAGGTCACCAACGATCGGCTTGCGCCGATCACGAACAGGGTCAGCCCGGTGAGGACGGCGGCGATCGGGAAGCGCCACGGCTGGGGCATCGGGATGAGGTAACTGATCAAGGGGACCGAACCTGCGATGACGAACGCCACGAACGTCGCCGCCGCGGTGCGCAGCGGCGGCGGTTCCTCATCGGCGCCGCCGTCCCGTGCCTCCCGTGAGCGGTGCGACAGGAAGTCGCTCGCGGCCATGCTGGAGCCGTCAGCGAGGAGGCTGACGAACCCGAGGATCAGGACGACGCTGTTCTCCAGGGCCGCACCGGTGACGCCGGCCACGATCGCGAAGGTGGTGACCAGGCCGTCGTTGCTGCCGTAGACGCCCTCGGAGAGGTATCGGTGCAGGAGCGTGCGCATGCGGGGTTCTTTCGTCGTTTCGAGAGCGGTCGCCGTCGGTGGCCGTGAAGGCCTGCGGTCGCGTTCGCGGCGGGGCTGCGCGGGCCGTGCCGGCGGCGGAGTGTGTTACGGAGCTCCGAGCACAGCCAGCCCATGGCCGAACCGTCTCCACGACCGACCGACCCGCCGCGCCGCCTCTGACGACGCGCGGCCCGATGAGGCGGCCCACTCGAGCTCGTGGGTGAGCCCCTCACCCGGCTGCGTCCGCGCTGGCGAGCTCTGCACGCCCCTCCCGGAACGTCCTCGTCGTGGCCAGCGCCGCCACCAATGCCGCCCCCAGCAGCAACGCCACGAGGATGGCCCGCACTGACGCACCCGCGTCCGGGTCGATCAACAGCACGCCCGCGCCGACGTTGAACGCCGTGTGCAGCACGAGCGCCGGCACCAGGGTGTGGGGTGCCAGATGCTGCAACCAGGTGAACAGGAAGCTCAGCACCAGGATCTGTAGCAACCACAACCATGGCGGGACCGCCGCCTGCGCACTGCCCTCGACCAGGAACAGCGGCACGTGCCACGCCGCCCAAACCGCCCACAGGGCCAGCGTGGCCACGACCGGGTGCCACCGAGCTTCGAGCCACGGTAGAGCGAAGCCTCGCCACCCCAGCTCCTCCCCGAGGGGACCGCCCAACACCAGGACGTACAACATGACCAGCGGCAGGACCTCCGCAGCCCATCCCGCACCGTTCACCTCGTCGCCCCCGGTGAGCAGGTGCAACCCGCGGCCCGCCAGGAGCAAGACCACGGGTATGAGGACAGCTAGCGCTATCGCGATCGTCGCATCGCGGAACCGAACGTGGCGACGCAGCGCACGTGCCACCCCATGGCGCCCGTGGCTGTGAGAGATCACGACCAGCGCGCCCATGAACGGCCCGAACGTCCCCACAGGAAGGGCAAGCTGTCCGGCGCCGCTGTCGGGCCACAGGACGGCGATCACCCAAACGCTCCACGACGTGGCGAACGTCACGACGACGAACAGACCGAACTGACGCCACCCGCGGTGCCGCACCCCCTTGACTGCAGCCTGATGATGCTGCGAGGAGGCTGCCACCCGGCACTCCGAGCATTCGACGGCGATCCTCGACCTTACCGACGACGGCTTGCCGGCGGACGGGTCGCAAGTCACTCGCAGGCCCGACGTGCGTCCCTCCCCGTCAGGCGGTCCGCTCCCTCTTCGGGCGCCCACCGTGCCTGCTCATCGAACATCGCACGTGCCAGAGCGGCGGCGTTCCGGGCGGTGACCGGTGTGCACGACCGTCATCACGCAGGGATGGCTGCTACCAACGTACGGCTGACCTGCCAGCTGTCGACATCGCAGCGAGCGCGACGACCGGACGCGGCCGTGCGCAGACGGGCCTGCCGATCTCGCGGCAGTCCCGCTGTTCGCCTGCAACGACAGAGCGAGCGACCGATGCCCTTCGATGAGGCCGCCGGCCACAGTGTTCGAACGGTTCCACCAAGCGAGCGCCGAGCGGCACGAGATCCTCGATAGCTACGCCGTCGACTCGGCGGGTCCGGGCGCTGTGGGTTCAGTCGGTCCAGTGCATCTCCTCGAGCATGATGTCAGCGATGATCAGAGCGAAGGCGGCGCCGTGCGGCGAGGTGTCGATGAAGGTGCTGCCCTCGGTGCCGAACCCGAGGAACAGCACCTCGTCCTCGTGGCCCGCGACCCGGAACTGGATCTGCGCACCGGACGAGTACGCGAAGCCCGAGCTGTAGTTCCCGAACGTGACGTCCTCATCCAGGACGGCGTGATGCTCGAAGTCGGCCGGGTCGGTGTCGCGATAGCCCTCACCGCGTGGGTCGTTGACGACCGGCGCCAGGGTGATCCCGAGGCCGCCATCACTCTGGCTGGCCCATCCGGGCGTAGACCAGATGGCTCCTGTTGACGAGAGCATGCGGCAGGAGCCGCTGGTCGCGAACGACTCCAACTCGGCGTCGAGCTCGGCTCGATCCAGCGCTTCGGTGACGATGCGGTCCATCTGATCGGCGGTGAACCAGTCACAGAGGGTGTCCTGCTCGAAGTCGAACACCGCTTCGGTGTCGCCGGGCTCGGTGACGGAGCTCGCCAGGTCGTAGCCGAGATCGTGCACCAGCGTGGCCATGCGTTCGGCGCCCTCTCCTGTCGGGTGTATGCCGTCATCTTCGACCAGGCCCTCGGCGACCAGGTCGATGTAGGCACCGTCGGTACCCATGAAGTCGGCGAAGACCTGCGCGACCGGCAACCCGTACTGGCCGGCAACCTCCTCGACGTACTCCTGAGCTTCCCGCCAGTAGGGATACATGAGGTCGAAGTTCTCCTGCGTCCCGTTCGTGTGGAACTGATAGAAATCGTGGACGCGGATCAGGGTCTCCGCCGGGTTCACGATGCTCGTCAGTTCGTCGAAGA
>JAWOCZ010000235.1:0-3709 GCA_046483565.1 Nitriliruptoraceae bacterium | reverse complement strand
GCACGGTGCCGATCACCGACCGGGGGGAGGCCTCGCAGGTGCTGCGGCTGCTGGAGGCACTCGACGACAACGACGACGTGCAGGACGTCTACGCCAACCTCGACATCGACCCGGAACTGCTGGCCGCGCTCGAGCAGTAGGTCGAAGCGGCCGAGGCGCCGTCGGGTGCCGCTGCCGGGTGCCGCTGCCGGTGGGACCTGCCACGTCCGCCCGGGGTGGGCTGGTAGGTTGCGAACGCCTGTTCGTCCCCGCGCCCCCGCCCACATCCACCCACCCCTCCCGGAGGTCCCGTGGCAGGAGCGATGCTGGTCCTCGGTGTCGATCCCGGCCTGACGCGCTGCGGGCTGGGTCTGGTCAACGGCCCTGCCGACCGGCCCGCCGTCACCCTCCAGGAGTGCATCCGCACGGGAGCCGACATGGCCCTGGAGCGGCGGCTGCTGCGGGTGCACGACGCGATCCTCGAGGTGATCGCGGCGCATCGCCCCGATGCGATCGCCGTGGAGCGGGTGCTGTTCTCGAGCAACGTGCGCACCGCCATGGCCACGGGCCAGGCCGCAGGCGCGGCGCTGCTGGCCGCCGCCAGAGCCGGGGTGCCGGTCGCGTCGTACAGCCCGAGCGATGTGAAGCTGACCGTGGCCGGTGCCGGGGATGCGGACAAGGAGGCGGTCACACGGCTGGTGACCGCCCAGCTCGGTCTGGCCACGGCCCCGCGGCCGGCCGACGTGGCCGACGCCCTGGCCGTCGCTCTGACCCACCTCGCCCGGACCCGCATCGCGGCCCTGACCGCGGACACCCCGGCGGCCAGGACGGTCGCCACGGCCCACGCCGACGCAGGTCGCAGCGAGCGGGGTGGCTGGGAGGCACACCTGGCAGCCCGCGGGTTGCTGCCCGGCGGTGCGTCGGCCGGCCCGGCGAGCGGCCAGCCGTCGGCGGGCGCACGCGGAAGGAGGCGGACGTGATCGCCCGACTGACGGGCACGCTGCTGGAGCGGGCCGCCACGACCGTGGTCGTCGACGTCCACGGGGTCGGCTATCTGGTGCACGTCACCCCGGGCGCGCAGCTGCCGGCGCGTGGCCAGGAGATCACGCTCCACACCTCGCTGCAGGTCCGTGAGGACGCCATGACGTTGTACGGGTTCGCGACCGCCGCCGAGCTCGCGTCGTTCGAGCTGTTGTTGAGCTCCTCCGGCGTCGGACCGAAGCTCGCGCTGGCAGCGCTCGGGACGCACCGTCCGGAGGTCCTGCGCACCGCCATCGCGACCGGGGACGAGGCGACGCTCACGACGATCCCGGGGGTCGGGCGCAAGGTGGCGCAGCGTCTGGTGCTGGAGCTCAAGGACAAGGTGGGCAGCGTGCCGGTGGCGACCTCGGGCGTGACCGGCGACGGCGCGAGGCCGCTGCCGGTCGGCGCTCTCGAGGAGGTCCGCGACGCCCTGTCCTCGTTGGGTTACTCCGCGGGCGAGATCAACGCGGCCCTGGACACCGTGGGCGCCACCGCCGGGGTGGACAGCGCCGAGCTGCTGCGCGCCGCCCTGCGTCACCTCGGCAGCAACCGGACGGTGCCGTCGTGACCGGTGACGCGCCTGACGATGACGTCCTCGGACCCGCCGCTCTGCCGGGTGAGGACGGCTGGGATGCCAGCCTGCGGCCAGCCCGCCTGGAGGAGTTCGTCGGTCAGGACCGGGTGCGTCGCCAACTGGAACTGGTGCTGGCCGGTGCCCGACAGCGGGGGCAGGCGGCCGACCACGTCCTGCTCTCCGGTGCGCCAGGGCTCGGCAAGACCACCCTGGCCGCCATCGTCGCTGCCGAGGTCGGGGCCAGCTTCCGGGCCACCTCCGGGCCGGCCATCGAGCGACCGGGTGACCTCGCGGCCATCCTGACCGGGTTGGAACCCGGCGACGTGCTGTTCCTGGACGAGGTCCACCGCCTGCCGCGGACCGTCGAGGAGGTGCTGTACCCGGCGATGGAGGACTACCAGCTCGACATCGTGATCGGCAAGGGTCCCGGAGCGCGTTCCATCCGGCTCGACCTGCCGCGCTTCACGCTCGTCGGGGCGACGACCCGCACCGGGCTGATCTCCTCACCGCTCCGTGACCGTTTCGGCTTCTCCGCCCACCTCGAGCACTACGAGGTGGCCGAGCTGGAACGGATCGTGACCCGCTCGGCCGGGCTGCTCGGGGTCCCGGTCGCCGCGGAGGCCGCCGTGGAGATCGCGAGCCGCTCGCGAGGGACCCCACGGATCGCCAACCGGCTGTTGCGGCGGGTGCGCGACGTCGCCGAGGTGGAGGGGGACGGCCAGGTGGACCTCGTCCTGGCCCGGCGCGCGCTGGAGCTGTTCGACGTCGACGAACTGGGCCTCGACCGGCTCGATCGCCGGGTGCTGGAGGCCCTCGTGGACCGTTTCGGTGGGGGACCGGTCGGGCTGACGACCTTGGCGACCGCCGTGACCGAGGAGCCCGACACGCTCGAGGACGCCGTCGAACCCTTCCTGCTGCGCTGCGGCCTCCTGCAACGCACGCCCCGGGGGCGGGTCGCCACGCTGGGGGCCTACGCCCACCTCGGTCGTCCGGCTCCCTCGCCGGGCGCGGCGGTCGATGCCCGCCGGCCGGGTGCCGTCCCGCTGTTCGACGCCGAGGGTGAGCCGCCCGAGAGCTGACGGTGTGCAGCCACCGCCAGCCGTCGGCCCACGCTGCGCGACGTCGGTAGCGTTCGGTGTGCCCGAGGCCGCCCTCCACGTCCCGTCCTGCGGCCCGCAGGAGGATCGGTGCACCTCGAGCTGGCCGTCGACCCCCTCATCCTGCTCGTCTCCGGCTTGCTGCTGGGCGCTGTACTGACCGCGGCTCTGGCCGCCAAGCCCGGCAGCCGGTTCCGGATCCCCGGCGCCCTGCTGTTCCTGGTGATCGGGATGGTCGTTGGCGACGACGGTCTCGGACTGGTCTCGCTCGCCGACAGTTCACTGGTCCGCGACGTCGGGATCGTGGCGCTCCTGGTGATCCTGTTCGAGGGCGGGCTGACGACCAAGACCACCGACCTGCGCCTGGCCGCGGTCCCGGGCCTGGCGCTGTCGACGCTCGGGGTCCTCGTCACCGCCGGGCTGACGGGAGTGGGGACCTGGCTCCTGCTCGGTCTGGATCTGCCGACCGCGTTGCTGGTCGGCGCGGTCGTGGCATCGACCGACGCTGCTGCGGTGTTCTCGATGATGCGCACCACGCCGTTGCCACGCCGGGTCTCAGCGGTGCTGCGCATCGAGTCGGGCGCCAACGACCCGATCGCGGTGCTGCTGACCGTCGGACTGTTGACGACCTACACCAGCGACCCGGCGGGTGCGATGGACTGGCTGCGGTTCGCGGTCGTCCAGCTCGGCGGGGGGCTGCTGATCGGGCTGCTGATCGGCGCGGCGGGGGTCTGGCTGCTGCGCCGCGTGGACCTCGGTGTCGGCGGGCTCTACCCCGTGCTGGCCGCGGCGATCGCTGGCGTGGCCTACGGGTCCGCGGCGCTGGTCGGCGCCTCAGGCTTCGTGGCCGTCTACCTCGCCGGGTTCCTGATCGGGGGCTTCGTCCCACGACAGCGTCGGGCGATCCTCGGCTTCCACGAGGCCGTCGCGAACGCGGCCGAGATCGGGTTGTTCCTCCTGCTCGGGCTGCTCGTCTTCCCCTCCCGGCTCCCGGCCGTGCTCGTGCCGGCCCTGCTGGTGGCCGCGGTGCTGATCC
>JAWOCZ010000221.1:0-4400 GCA_046483565.1 Nitriliruptoraceae bacterium | reverse complement strand
GCCCGAGTCCTCGGTGTCCCCACCCGAATCCTCGGTGTCCTCCGAGGGTGCAGGATCCTCTTCCTCCGTCGAGCCACCGCAACCGGCGAGGGCTACGGCGAAGACCAAGGCAGCCGTGGCGACCTGCCATGGCCGGGCCACGCGGCCCACGCGTGTACGTGACAACATCAGCGGTTCTCCCTTTGCGATCGTCGTGATCGTTGTTCGGTGTTGCCCGGACCAGGTGTGCACATCGTGCTGGTGGCGCCTGGATCGCCGGTTGCGGGTACGTCAGTCGAGCGGAGGCATGTGCTGCGCCCAGGGCAGCGCCTGCTCGATGGCACGGCTGGCCCGCAGCACGGTCGCTTCGTCGTTGCGCTTGCCGATGATGTGGAGCCCGACCGGCAGCCCGTCGACGAACCCACAGGGCACGGTCGCGGCTGTCAGGCCGGTGAAGTTGATCATCCCGGTGATCCCCAGCGCGCTGATGATCCAATCGAAGTTCGAGAACAGTGCGGTATCCGGCGGCTTGACCTTCGGAGCGGTCATCGTGACCGTTGGGGTCACGATCAGGTCGTACCGCTCGAACACCTGCCGGAACTGCTCGATCACCTCGAAGCGGACCCGCAGGGCACGCGAGTACTCGACCGCCGTGGTGTTGCGGAACTGCTCGAACCGGGGGTTGTCGACGGCGAACGACAGCAGCGGCCGCTTCCCCGGGTCCTCGAGGAGGTGCCCCGAGACCGAGTACTTGTCCACGCCCCGGATGATGTCGAAAGCGACGGTCGGGTCCGTCATGTGCAGCTCGGGCGCCTCGACGTGGGCGCCCAGGTCCGACTCGAACCGCAGCGCCGCAGCATGGGCCGCGTCACGCACCGCAGGGTCGATGACCTTGGTCTCGTAGCCGTAGTCCTGCGCCCACGCGATCCGCAGGCCCGCGACACCCTTCTCGAGATCGGCGAGGTAGTCCGGGACCGGGTCCTGCATCGACGTCGGGTCCCGGGGATCGGGGCCGGCCATCGCCTGGAGCATCGTCGCCGCATCCCGCACGTCACGGGTCATCGGCCCCGTCCCGGAGGTGAAGAGCGTCCCGCCGAACGCCCCGCCTCTGGGGACACGACCATCACTGCCATGCAGACCGAACACCCCGCAGAACGCCGCCGGGACCCGGCCCGATCCGGAACCGTCGGTGCCCAGCGCCACCGGCACCAGCCCAGAGGCGACACTCACGGCCGAACCACCGCTGGACCCCCCCGAGGTGCGGGTGGTGTCCCAGGGGTTCACGCACTCGTCGGCGACGCGGTTCTTCGTCCGCAGGTGCATGCCGAACTCGGGACAGTTCGTCTTGCCCAGGATGGTCGCTCCGGCGTTGCGCAGCCGCTCGACCTGCACCGAGTCCTCGGTCGGCACGAAGTCCTCGTAGAGCAGGGAGCCGCCCGTCGAACGGATCCCCTCCGTCCAGATCTGGTCCTTGACCCCGACCAACGCTCCGAACAGCGGCCCCACCGATTCGCCGCGTGACACCGCCTGCTCCGCCTGCTCGGCCTCGTCCAGCGCGCGTTCACCAGCCACGGTGATGAAGGAGTTGACCTGCGGGTCCAGCCGCTCGATCCGCTCCAGCTGGTGCTGGGTCACCTCGACCGGCGACAACTCCTTGGCCAACACCTTGTCACGCACGCGCCACGCGGGCAGCCACGCGATGTCATCCTGGCTCATCTGCTCTCACCTTTGTCTCGCCGGCCGCCCCTGTGCGCGCCGGACCGCCGTGCCGCTGTCTGCAACCGTTGGAGCACCTGCTCGGGACGCCCTGCTAGGGACGCGCAGGACGCCTCTGACGACCGGTCAACAGCGATCCACCGCAGTCACCCCGGCGACCGCTTGCTGCCCGAACATCCACCCCCGGCTCTCCCGAGCCGGTCTACTGCGCGGCACTTTACTGATTCAGACTCACAACGCAAGAAGGGAAGCAGACAGCGCTCGGACCCAACCACCCCGGCTGGCGGGGAGCCAGCGACGAAGATCCGGCGCGTTCAGTGCGCATGGCACCATAGGACGACCGTTCCCCTGCAAACACCGCCCGCCATCGTGCGACGATCGGAGCCGTGACTGCCCGGTCACGAGCTACCTGGGTCGAGTCTCAGTTCCGATGGAAGGTAAGCAGAACTCAACAGAGCAACCTCCCGCCGAGCCCCGGTGCCGGGGCCAAGCTCACACGGCGTAGCGGGTGACCCCGTCTGCATCGGTGCTGGCGGCGAGGAGTTCGCGACGGCTGAGTTCCTCGAGGTGCGCGACCGTCTCGTTGACCGCGAGCATACGGTTGAAGACATCGAGGGCGCTGAAGTCCGTGGCCCGTCGCGTCCAGGGCACGACGCCTGCGACCTCGAATGCGGTCGACGCTCCCCCCTGGACGGCGGCCAGCATCTGCTGCAGGCGCGACTCGTGATGGCCGACCAACTCGTCGATCCGAGCGTGTATCGACGGTCGCGCAGGCCCGTGGGCCGGCAACATCACCAGGTCCGGCAGGCCTCGCACCAGAGCCAGCGACGCCAGGTAGTCGGTGAGCGCGGAGTCCGACGGGATGGTCTCGAACCCGATGGACGGCGTGATGTGCGGCAGGAGATGATCGCCCGAGAACAGCAGGCCGGCGGCATGGTCGACGTAGACCACGTGACCACGGGTGTGCCCCGGAGTGGCGAGCACCTCGAGCTGGCGGTTCTCCAGCACGACGACCTCACGGTCCTTCAGCCAGGCATCCGGCAGGCGCCAGTGGAGCTCGGAACGATCATCGTCGCCGGATGCCCTGGCCGCCTCGATCTCCGTGACGATCTCAGCGGCGCCCGCAGCCCGCAGCCGCGCGTTCAGCGGCGAGTCGTCGTGCCTGCCGGCCCGGCTGACGATGGACTCGATGGAGGGCCGTTCGCCGATACCCAGCTCGACCCGCGAACCGAGGAGCTGGCCGAGCTTGCTCGCCAGCTCGTAGTGATCACGGTGCGCGTGGGTCACCAGGAACCGCTCGATGCTGCCGAGGTCGAGATCGAGCTGACCGAGCGCGACCTCCAGCGTCTCCTGTGACTCCGGCAACGCCCATCCACCGTCGATAAGTGTCACGCCGGTGGGGGTCTGCAGCGCGTACACGTTCACGGCCCGCAACCCGTCTCCCGGGAGCGGCAGGGGGATGCGGGAAACGTCCGGGGCGACCTGCTCGACGCCTGGTTCCGACCAGCTGTGCCGGTCATCTGACATGCGGTGACTCCTCGCGGGCCTCAGACGGACACCCGTTGCCGGGCAGATCGCGGACGGTCATCGTGACGTGGCGGAGCGACCGCACACCTCGGACAGCTCCGATCGACCGCGGTGGACGCGCGTCGGTCAATCCGTGCGGTCCAACAGGGCGGCACGGCCGACGACGGAGTAGCGCACGGCGGCCTCCAGCGACATGTCCGCCGTCGCGTACATCACGCCCTTGGCCATGGCGAGCGCCTCGGCTCGGTGCTCGGCCATGACCCGGGCGCGTTCGAGGACCGAAGGCAGCAGCTCCTCGGCCGTGAAGACCTCGTTGACCAGACCGATCTCCTCGGCCTTTCGCGGCTCGACGGGGACGCCCGTGAACATGATCTGCTTCGCCCAGGCCGGCCCGACCGTCCGGGCCAGGCGGACCGAGACCCCACCTCCGCCGATGTGACCGAGGTTCTTGATGTGCAGGTCGGTGATCCGAGCGCTCTCGGCCGCGTAACGGATGTCACAGGCCAGCGCGAGTTCCAGGCCACCAGCGGTGCACACACCGTCGATAGCCGCGATCGAGGGCGTCTGCATGGTCTCGAGCCGGCTGCACAGGGCGAGCAGCGGGGGCTTGTGGATCAGTTCGGGCATCATGATCGAGCGGACGTACTCGGCGAGCCCCTCCCTGGTGGTCGCCGGATCGACCATGACCGCCTTCTCCTTCAGGTCCACACCGGCGGAGAAGTTGCCCCGCCCGTCCGGACGTGGCGCACCACTGAAGACGATGACGGCGACCTCGTCGTCGTTCTCAGCGGCGTCGACGGCCTCCCACAACTCCTCCTGCATCTGCATGCTCAACGCGTTCAGCCGGTCGGGGCGGTTCAGCACGATGTGGGCGACACCGCGGTCCTTGTTGTAGATCAGGGTCTCGTAGCTCATGTGTGACGCTCCTGTGCGCTGGTGATACCGCTAGCCGACGTAGTAGCCGCCGCTGACGCTGAGCACCTGCCCGGTGACGTGTCCCAACATCACGGGCGAGGCCAGGCCGACGATCGCGTTGGCGACATCGTCCGGGCGGCCGAACTTCCGGAGCGGGTACAGCTTCACGGCCCGCTTCTCGCGCTCCTCGAAGGCCGCCGCCGCGTCGCCACCCTGCGCCATGATCTCGGCCCGGTAGCGATCGTGCCGCTCGGTGATGGTCC
>JAWOCZ010000196.1:0-26387 GCA_046483565.1 Nitriliruptoraceae bacterium | reverse complement strand
CGGTGCTCGGCGACATCTGTGGGCCCCACGGCAGCCGTCCCGTGCTGCAGCTGTCCGCGCCCGCGCTGGCGGCCCTCGACCCGCTGGTGGGTGGGGCGTTGGCGGCCGAGGTGGAACCTGCGGCGCGGCCGGGCATCGGCGACGTGGTGGTCCGGCTCAGCCGCTTCCGGCGGTTCGATGCCGAGGGTGGGATCGCACGCGTCGCAGCCGCGATCCAGCGGGGCGAGTCCGAGGTTGCCGAGCTCCACCCGTCGGGCGCGAGCGCACAGGTGCGCCGTGTCGATCCGGTGACCGATCCCGGTGCCCGGCGCCGGGTCGTGGCGATGGCCACCGACGCCTACGCGCAGGTGGTCAGGACCGCACGGGAGGGACACCCGCCCGCTGAGGTGCTCGCCGAACTGGAACGGATCCGCGTGCTGTGCGCCCACCGGCGCGGACCCGACGGTGTCGATCGGTGGAACGCCGCCATCGCTGCAGCGCTCGCGGCCCGCAGCGACGGGGACGGCTCGGACCGTCGCTTCCCCGTGGGCCGACCGCTGCTGGTGACCGAGAACGATCGCGCGTTGCGTCTGGCCAACGGCGACGTCGGCGTCGTCGTGCCCGATCCCGGCGCCCCTGAGCGCACCGTGGTCGCCTTCGCGGCGGACGGGGGCGGCGTGCGGCTGCTCAGCCCCGCACGGCTCCCCGTGCACGAGCCCACCTACGCGATGACCATCCACAAGAGCCAGGGCTCGCAGTTCCAGCACGCTGTGGTGGTGCTCGGGGAGCGCAGCTCACCGCTGCTGACCCGGGAACTGGTCTACACCGCGATCACCCGGGCGATCGGGCAGGTCACGGTGCTGGCCGGCGACGCCGCCCTGGATCAGGCCCTGGCGCGCCCCGTCCAGCGGGCCTCGGGGCTCGGTGCCCGGTTGTGGCAGGACACCCGGACCCTCGACGGGCCGCAGGGCCCGGCTCAGGATGCCGCGCTGCGGACCTGACCGGTCCGCGACGGCACGGGTCCACCGGTGCCGTGCACGGGCCCCGGGGCACCATGACGGGATCACATGGCGCCCGGTGACCGACCGCACGCGCCGTCGCGTCAGCTGCGGGACGCGGGGCGCGGTGTGCTATGACAGGGTCCGGACGCCCAGTGGTCACGGGCCGGCGGATCGGGGGTGTGCATGTCGCGTCGCATGTCGCCGGCCGATGCGGTGTGGTACCTCGGTGAGAACCGCGCGAACCCGATGACGATCTCCTCGATCATGTGGTTCGACCGGCCGCTGGACCTCGAGCTGCTGCGCGCCCGGTTGCAGGAACGGCTGCTCGACCGCCACCCGATCCTGCGGCAGCGCATCGTGCCTGCGCGGCTCCCCGGGCTGATGCCGCTGTGGGTGGACGACCACGACTTCGACCTCGACCAGCACATCCGCGAGGACCGACTGCCCGCCCCGGGTGACCAGGCCGTGCTCCAGGAGTGGTGCAGCGAGGAGCGCACGATCCCCCTGGATCGCTCCCGACCCCTGTGGCACGTCAGCGTGCTCCAGGGCTACCGCGGCGATGGTTGTGCGGTGCACGTGCGCATCCACCACAGCATCGGCGACGGGTTGGCCATGCTGGCGCTGTTGCTGACCATCGTGGACGAGTTCGACCCGCTGACCAGCACCGTGCGGGACCGCTCCGTGGCTGCACTGGTCAGCAACGCCATCGGTGCAGGGACGCAGCTGTTCGGCAAGGCGGCGCACCTCGCGCTGCACCCGGGCGAGCTGCCTGAGCTCGCCCGTGATGGTGCCCGGATGGCCGAGTGGGCAGGTCGCCTGCTGGCGCCGCAGATGGTGCAACGCAGCGTGTTCCAGGGCACGCCCGAGGGGACCAAGCGCATGGCCTGGGACCCGGAGGGCTTCGAGCTCGCCGAGGCCAAGCGCATCGCGCGGCGCAACGAGGCCACGGTCAACGACGTGATGATGACGGTGATGAGCGGTGCGCTGCACCGCTACCTCGCCGACCGTGACGCGCTGGTCGACGACGTCGCCATGATGATCCCGGTCAACCTCCGTGCGCCCGATCGGCCGCTCCCACGCACCCTGGGCAACCGCATCGGGCTGTTGCCCGTGCAGCTGCCCGTGGCCGACGCCGACCCGCGGGCACGGCTGCTGCTCCTGCAGCGCCGGATGCAGGAGCTGAAGGACTCCCCGGCGCCGGTGGTCTCGCGCCTGCTGATGGTCACCACCACCATGTTCACACCCGTCGTCGAGCGGGGCATCCACCGCATCAACCAGCTGCGCTCCACCGGGGTGTTGACCAACGTGCCCGGACCCCAGCTGCCGCTGCACATCGGCGGCGCGCAGCTGCTCGGCACGATCGGCTGGGGTGGGATGACCGCCCACCTCAACCTCAGTGCCGCCTTCGTCAGCGTCAACGGCAGCATCTTCCCGGGTCTGGTCACCGACATGGCCATCACCCCCGACCCGGAGCGGGTCCTCGCGCACGTCGCCGCGGAGTGGGAGCAGGTGGTCGCCGAACTGGGAGCGTGAGCTGGAGCTACAGCGAGCCCTCTGCCAGCCGCCGGCGGACCTCCACTGCGCGCTCGCGCAGGGCGTCGAGATCCTTCAGCCGGTCAAGGGTGTGGAACTGCCGGCCCATGCGGTGGTTGCCTGCCAGTACCGCGCGGTTGCGATCGAGGACGTCCCAGTACAGGGTGGTGAAGGGACAGGCGTCCTCGCCGGAGCGTGCGGCGCGGTCGTACCGGCACCCGGTGCAGTGGTCGCTCATGCGGTCGATGTAGGCGCCACCGGAGACGTAGGGCTTGGTCGACATCCGCCCCCCATCGGCGAAGGTGCCCATCCCGATCACGTTGGGGACCATCACCCACTCGTAGGCGTCGATGAAGGCGCCCTGCATCCACGCGGTGAGGGCCCGCGGATCGACCCCGGCGCTGGTGGCCAGGTTGGCCAGGATCATCAGCCGCTGGATGTGGTGGGCGTAGGCGTGGTCGTGGATCGACCGGACCGTATCGGCCACACAGGCCATGTCGGTCGGGGCCGTACCGGTGAACGCCGGGGGGACGGGCAGGTCCGCGCCGAGGGTGTTCTCCTCCAGCCAGCCCGGCATCCACCTGTGGTAGACCCCCCAGATGAACTCCCGCCACCCCAGGATCTGACGGATGAAGCCCTCTACGGCGTTGAGGGGGGCGTGGCCTGCGTGGTAGGCGTCCTCGGCGGCCTCGATGACCTCGCGAGGGTGCAGGAGGCCGAGGTTGAGGGCGTGGGACAGCAGGGAGTGGTTGAGCGACCAGGCACCGGTGACCATCGCGTCCTGATGGTCGCCGAAGCGTGGCAACGCCTCGGAGACGAAGTGGCGCAGCCGCGCCAGCGCACGCCGCCGGGTCGTCGCCCAGGTGCCGTCAGGGGGTGCCCCGTAGAGTCCCTCCGGAAGCCAGTGCGCCAGGGTGTCACGGTCGATGTCGTCGAGCTCGGAGCGCACCGGGCGCGGCGCGTGATCGGCCAGGTCGTCGGTGGGCGGCTCGCGGTTGTCGTGGTCGTAGTTCCAGCGCCCGCCGATCGGCTCCTCACCCTCCATCAGCACGCCGGTGGCGCGGCGGCGCCAGCGGTAGAAGTCCTCCATCTTGAGCCGCTGGCGGTCACCGGCCCAGTCGTCGAAGTCACGCCAGTGGCACAGGAAGTGGTCGTTGTCCAGCACCTCGACGTCGAGTCCCTCGAGGAGCTGCCGACCGGGCAGGCTGGCGGGTTCCATGGCCCGGACCGCGCTGGGCGCGTACGCGGCGACGTGGGCCTGGAACCCCTCCCGCAGGCTGTCCGCACGACGCAGGTCCACCTCGAAACCGCGTTGCTCGAGTTCGGCGGCGAAGTGGCGCATGGCCGAGACCACCAGGTGGGCCTTCTGCACGTGCCAGCGACGCTCGGCCAGCTTGGCGGTGCTGACCACCATGAGCACGCGCGTGTCGTCGGGGGTGCAACCCCGCAGGTGCGCGAGATCGACGTTGAGCTGGTCGCCCCACACCCACACCGTGCGCACACGCCCTCCTCATCGGCCCGTCACGGGGGCGCTTCGGAGCCCGCTGGAGGTGCGGACGCAGCGGCCGTGGGGCACGCACGGACGTGACACGCCCCATATCACCTATGCGGTGATACGCGCAGGATGAGCGATGGTCGCACGCGCTGCCGGGAGGTCGGGATCCGCCCCTGTCACGCGTGAAAACCTCCTGCAAGCGGCCGGTCGTCTACGGTGATGGGGCCGAAGGTTAGGGACCGGGTAGGGCCTTGTGGGTCGCGGGACCTTCAGCCCTCAAGCCGGGCATATCGGCCGTATGCGCCGCGCGGGGTCTGCTCCATGGTCCGCCCACCTCCGGCAAGCCCGACGTGCGACCCGCACGTCATCACGGGTGGGAGAGACCGGAGCCGTCGTACCTGGGAGCTGAACCGTGGAGAACCTCGCTCTACTGAGCTTGCTCGCCTTCCTGCCGATCCTGACGATCGGCGTCCTGATGGTCGGTTTCCGATGGCCCGCGCGGGACGGGATGGCCGTCGGTTTCATCGTCACCGCGGTGGTCGCCTGGCTGGTGTGGGACGTGGAGCCCATCGCGATCGCGGCCTCGGTGATCGAGGGGCTCGGCATCTCCCTCGACATCCTCTACATCGTCTTCGGCGCGCTGCTGCTGCTCGCCACCCTCAACGCCTCGGGCGCCATGGCCTCCATCCGGGCCGGTTTCACCCGGATCAGCCCCGACCGGCGCGTCCAGGCGGTGATCATCGCCTGGTTGTTCGGTTCCTTCATCGAGGGGGCGTCGGGCTTCGGTACCCCTGCGGCGGTGGCGGCACCGCTGCTGCTGGCCCTCGGGTTCCCCGCCATGGCAGCGGTGATGAGCGGTCTGATCATCCAGTCGACGCCGGTGACCTTCGGTGCGCTCGGTACCCCCATCATCATCGGGGTCAACACCGGGCTCAGTGGGACCGCCGCGGAGGAAGCGATCACCTCCGGGGGCGGCACCGTGGACGCCTACCTCGGTGAGGTGGCCCTGTCGGCTGCCACCGTGCACGGGATCGTCGGCCTGCTCATCCCGCTGTTCATGGTCAGCCTGCTGACCAAGTTCTTCGGGGCGAACAAGCGGTTCAGCGAGGGGCTGGCGATCTGGCCCTTCGCGCTGTTCGCCGCCGCTGCGATGATCGTGCCCTACTGGCTGACCGCGTGGCTGCTCGGCCCGGAGTTCCCGTCGCTGTTCGGTGGCCTCATCGGCCTGGCGATCGTGATCACCGCCACCCGCAAGGGTTTCCTGCAGCCCAAGGAGCCCTGGGACTTCCCCCCGCGCGAGAGCTGGCTGGACAACTGGATGGGTGACCTCACCCCGGACGACACCGCACCCCGCCAGGTCATCAGCACGGCACGTGCGTGGGCGCCCTACGGCGTGCTCGCCGCCATCCTGGTCATCACCCGCATCCCGGAACTCGGCATCCAGTCCGCGCTGCAGAGCGTCAACCCGACCTGGTCCGACATCTTCGGCCAGGGGCTGAGCGCCGGATTCCAGTTCCTCTACCTGCCCGGTTTCGTGTTCCTGGTGGCGGTGGTGTTCAGCTACCCGCTCCACCGGATGAAGGGCTCGGAGATCGCACTGGCCTGGCGGACGGCCGGCAAGCAGATCGTCAAGGCCGCGCCCGCGATGCTGATCGCGGTGCCGCTGGTGCGGATCTTCATCAACTCCGGGACCGATTTCTCCACCGGTGACCTGGCCTCGATGCCACTGACACTCGCCGAGGGCGCGGCCACCGCCGTGGGCTCCGCCTGGCCGCTGGTCGCCCCCGTTGTGGGGGCGCTGGGCGCCTTCGCAGCCGGGTCCAACACCATCAGCAACATCATGTTCTCCCAGTTCCAGTTCGCCACCGCTGAAGGCATCGGTGTCGCCACCGTGCCCGTCGTCGCGGCACAGGCCGTCGGAGGGGCTGCAGGGAACATGCTCACCGTGCACAACGTGGTGGCCGCAGCAGCCACGGTCGGCCTGGTCGGACGTGAGGGCGACCTGATGCGCAAGGTCGCCATCCCCTGTGCCTACTACCTGCTCGCCGCGGGCACCTTGACCTACCTGCTGGTGTGGGGCTTCGGGGCGAACGCCGGCACCGTGGTGCTCGTCCTGCTGGCGGCCACCGCGATCGCCCTGCTGGTGAGCGCTGCCCGCGAGCGCAAGCGCGCGGCCGCCGAGGGACCGACGACCAGAGGGCAGGCGCAGCGCACCGACGCTGACCGCCCCAGTGAGGACGCCTGATGGGTGCTGCGGTGACACGCTCCGGTCCCGACGCCGATGGTGCGCAGCGAGCGCTGCTGCGCACCAAGGTGGAGGCGGCGGCGAGCACCTACCACGAGGTGGAGGGCTGGGAGCAGGTGGCGGCACATGCCGCCAGCCTGGGGGACCGGGTCGCGGTCGCGCCGAGCCTCCACGCCCGGCTCCCGGCGCTCGCCGAGACCCTCGAGGAACAGGGCTGCACGGTGGTCGTGCCGGGTGTGGACGATCCCGCAGCCGATGTCGCCGACGTCCCGGTCGCGATCGTCGCCGGGGTGATGGCCGTGGCCGAGACCGGCAGTGTGCTGGTCGCCGAACACGAGCTGCGTGACCGGGTGGTCACGATGCTGTGCCAGCGGCTGCTGCAGGTCGTGGCGGTGGAGGACATCGTCGACCGGCTCGAGGACGCCGCCGGCTGGCTCGCTCAACGAGGTGGGCAGGCCGCCTTCGCGTCACTGATGACCGGGCCGTCGCGGACCGCCGATATCGAACGCAGCCTGACCATCGGCGTCCAGGGACCGGATGAGGTCGACGTGCTCGTCCTCACCGGTGCCGTCGTCGCGACCGAGGAGTCGACGTCATGAGCGAGATCCGTTCCTTCGAGGAGCGCTACTCCACCGCACTGGCCGACCCGGACGTGCGCTCCGGGCTCACCGCCTTCCAGCGTGGATGGCGCGAGAGCCGCGACGCCGCGATCGCCGACCTGGAGGCGCAGGAGGGCCGCAGCTTCGATGAGCTGCGCGCCGAGCTCGCCGCCATCAAGGACGGGGTGCGCGCCGACTGGGAGCACCATCTCGACACCTTCACCGCCAACGCCACCGCCGCGGGCGCCGAGGTGGTGCGGGTCGCCACACCCGGTGAGGCCAACGCCCTGATCACCGAGCGTATGCAGGCCGCCGGTGCGGATCTGATGGTCAAGGGCAAGTCGATGGTCTCCGAGGAGATCGGGCTCAACAGCCACCTGGAGGCCGCGGGGATCACCCCGGTCGAGACCGACCTGGGGGAGTGGATCCTGCAGCTGGCGGCGGAGACGCCCTCGCACCTGGTGATGCCGGCGATCCACAAGCGCAAGGAGGTCATCGCGGCGCTGTTCGAGCGTGTGCTCGAGCGGCCCTTCCCCCCCGACGACATCGACCGCATGGTCAAGGTCGCCCGCACGGAACTGCGGGAACGGTTCCTGGCCAGCAGCGTCGGGCTGTCCGGCGCCAACGCGCTCATCGCCGAGGGCGGCTCGATCATGCTGGTGTGCAACGAGGGCAACAACCGCATGTCGGTCGCGCTGCCCAAGCTGCACGTGGTCACCGCCGGGATCGAGAAGCTGCTGCCCACCTACGCCGACGCGATGAAGCAGGTCCGCCTGCTCGGCCGCTCGGCGACGGGCCAGCCCATCACCGTCTACACCAACTTCCTGAGCGGGCCCCGTCCCGGCCAGGAGCAGCTGATCATCCTGCTGGACAACGGCCGCACCGCCATGGCCGAGGACCCGGACGTGGCCGCGGCCCTGCGCTGCATCCGCTGCGGAGCCTGCGCCGACGTGTGCCCGCCCTACGGGGTGGTCGGGGGACACGCCTTCGGCCACGTCTACACCGGTGCGATCGGGCTGGTGAACACCAGCTTCCACCACGGCATCGAGGCCGCGGCCGGCCCGCAGTCGCTGTGCGTGTCCTGTGGCGCGTGCGCCACGGTGTGCCCGGTGGAGATCCCCTTGCCGGTCCAGATCCTGGAGGTGCGCGAGACCGTGGCACGCGCCGGCGAGGCCGGCACTGCCGGGCGGGTGACCCGGGCCGCGCTGCGGGCCTTCCAGCACCCGACGCTGGTGGACCTCGGGATGCGTGCCGTGGGCGTGGTCACCACGCCCCTGCGCCGCGACGGCGTGACCGCGCTGCCCTCCGCGCTGACCGAACGTGGGCCCCTGGCCGACCGCGTCGGTTGGCGCACCCCGCCGGCCGTGCCGCCCCGTCCCGCCCGGGACACGCTGCGACCGGGCCGCCTGGAGGAGCCCCCCCGGCTCGCCGAGCAGCCGCTGGCGGGCCGCAAGGTGCAGCTGTTCCTGCAGTGCGTCTCGGACCGGATGGCGCCCGACATCCCGATCGCGGCGGCGAAGCTGCTGCGGGCTGCGGGGGCGCAGGTCACCGTTCCCCGTGACCAGCACTGCTGCGGTCTGCCGGCCTACGACAGCGGCGAGCAGGACACGGCGCGGTCGATGGTGCGACAGACCATGGACACGCTCGCCGACGGTGCGGACGTGGTCACGCCCGCCTCGTCCTGCCTGGCGATGCTCGGCCACGACGCCCCGTACCTGCTGCGCGACGACCTCGACGAGGTGGAGCGGGCCCAGGAACTCGCCGGGCGGACCTACGACCTGATCAGCTACCTGACCAGCGGCCCCGGACGGCTGCCCGCCGGCAGCCTCGACGACGGTGACCGCACCCCCGTCACCGTGCACCGGTTCTGCCAGGCCTCCAACACCCTGGGCCGCACGGATGCGATCGAGGCCTTCCTGCGCGACGTCGCAGGTGTGCCGGTCGTGCCCCTGCCGGAGGCCAGCGAGTGCTGCGGTTTCGGCGGCTCGACCTCGGTGCGCAACCCCGAGCTGTCGGCCGGGATCCTCGACCGCAAACTCGACTGTGTCGACCAGACGGCATCGTCGGTTTTGATAACCGACAACCCGGGCTGCATCCTGCATCTGCGCGGTGGTATGCACGCCTCGGGACGTGAGGTGGAGGTGCTCCACCTCGCCGAGTACCTGGTCCGCCGGCTACCCGGTGTCACCTCGACACCACAGGAGCGCTGATGGAGCCCACGGCAGTGACAGGCGCCCGACGGGACGTACCCCCGACCGCTGCGGAGTCCGCGCTGCTGGCCGAACTGCGGCGCGTCCTCGACGACGACGGCCTCAAGACCTCGACGCTGTCGCGCGCGACCTACCGGCGCGATGCGTCCTTCCTCAACGCCGATCCGCTGGCCATCGCGTTGCCGGCGGACCGCGAGCAGCTCGCGGGGGTGCTCAGGGCGTGCCGTGACCACGGCGTGCCCTACACCCCCCGAGCCGCGGGCACCGGGCTCGCCGGCGGCGCGACGCCGACGGGGGTCGCGGGCGTGCGGCCGCTGGTGATCAGCGTCGCCCGGATGGACCGTCTGCTGGAGCTCGACGTGGTCAACCGGCGTGCCCACGTGGAACCCGGTCTGGTCAACGCCCGGTTGGGCCGGGCCGCTGCGGCTGAGGGGTTGCGCTTCGCCCCCGACCCGGCGAGCCAGATCGCCGCCACCCTCGGCGGCAACGTGGCCACCAACGCCGGAGGGATCCACGTCCTGACCTACGGGGTGATGAGCCAGCACGTGCTGGCGGTCGAGCTGATGGACACCGATGGTCGCATCCACCTGCTCGACAGCCGACTCCCCGACCAGACCGGGCTGGACCTGCGCGGTCTGAGCGTCGGCGGTGAGGGCACCCTCGGCATCGTGGTCGGTGCGTGGCTCAAGCTGCTGCCCGCCCCACCGGCCATCGGCACCCTGCTCGCCGGCTTCGACACCCTGGAGGCGGCGGCGGCCACCGTCGGTGCGCTGGTCACCTCCGACCGGCTGCCCGACGCCGTCGAGTTGATGGATGCCCGCGCCATCGGCCTGGTCGAGAACTACGCCCAGGCGGGGTACCCGACCGACGCCGCGGCGGTGCTGCTGCTCGAGTACGAGGGACTGCCCGCGGGGGTCGACGCCGGCGTCGACGACGCGGCACGGCTGGCCACCGAGCACGGTGCCACCGAGGTGGTGCGTGCGGCCGATGCGGACCAACGCGCCCGGATCTGGAAGGGTCGCAAGGCGGTCGCCGGCGCGATCGCCCAGCAGGCGCCGGACTTCTTCCTGCAGGACATCGTCGTGCCGCGGTCACGGCTGGGCGAGATGCTCGATGCCGTGGTCGCGATCAGCGAGCGTGAGGACCTGGTCATCCTGACCGTCGTCCACGCCGGCGACGGCAACCTGCACCCCTTCGTGCTCTTCGATCGTCGCGAGGAGGGCGTGCTGGACCGGGTCTTCTCCGCCGGTCACGACATCGTGACCACCGCGCTCTCTCTCGACGGCACCCTCACCGGGGAGCACGGCGTCGGCATCGAGAAGCGCGACTTCCTGTCGCAGGTCTACACCGCCGACGATCTGGCGGTGCAGCAGGCCGTGCGTGCGGCGATGGAGCCCTCGGGCCTGGCCAACCCGGACAAGATGCTGCCGACCACCGTCGGCTGTCAGGAAGCCAGCATGGTGCCGGAAGGTGCGTGGGTATGAGCGAGGTGTCGACCATGACCGCCGAGCTGGCCCCGATCGTGGACGCCATCGAGGGTGCGCGGCGCGACCAGCGCACGCTGGTGATCCGTGGTGGTGGCAGCGTGCTCGATCGGCTGCCGCCCACCGATGGCGAGGTGCTGTCCACCGCCGCGCTGACCGGCGTGGTGGACCACCGGCCGGCTGACCTCGTGGTCACGGTCCGGGCAGGTACCCCGGTCGAGGAGCTGTCCGCGCTGCTGGCGGCCCACGGACAGGAGTGCCCGATCGAGCCGCTGGCCGGCCACGGCTCCACCGTGGGAGGGCGGCTCGCCACCGCGCTGGCAGGCCCCCGGCAGCTGCAGGCCGGCCGCGTGCGCGACTGGGTGCTCCGGGTCCGCATGGTCACCGCCGACGCGCGCGTGGTGACCGCTGGTGGGGTGACGGTCAAGGACGTCACGGGCTACGACCTGTGTCGGCTCGCGACCGGATCCTGGGGCACCCTCGGGGTGATCGCCGAGGTGACCCTCAAGCTCCGTCCGATCCCGGTCACCAGCGAGTGGTTCACCACCGACCGGCCGGCGTCCGAGGTGCTGACCGGGCTCTACCGTCCGGCAGCGGTGGTCAGCACGAGCGCGGGCACCTTCGTCCGGCTCGAGGAGCACCCTGACGACGTGGCGGCCCAGGCCGCCACCGCCGGGTTGCGCGCCGCCGAGCCACCGGTCTTCCCCACGACCGCACGTGCTGCGGTCGATCCGGCCCGCGTGTCGGAGCTGACCGAGTGGGCATGGGCAGCGGGTCTGACCGCAGTGGGGTTCGAAGGCGTCGGTGTCTGCCTGCTCGACGGCGATGCCGACGCCCTGGCCGCCGCAGGGCGCCAGGTGGAGGCACTGGGTGGTGCCCTGCTGCATCTCGACCCGCACAGCGGTCCGGGCGCACCGGCCCCCGCCCTCGACGCGATGGGCCTGCGGGTCCGCGCCGCTCTCGATCCCGACCAGATCCTGCTCGATGCGAGGCAGCCTCGATGACCCAACCCGAACCGATGTCGATCTTCGACGCCGACCAGCTCGCCGCCTGTGTGCAGTGCGGCTTCTGTCTGTCCTCGTGTCCCACCTACGAGACGACCCACCTCGAGGAGCACGGCCCCCGCGGCCGCATCCTGGCGATGCGCCTGGTCCAGGAGGGTGAGCTCGCCATCGACGACCCGGACGTGGTGGACTCCCTCGAGACCTGTGTGCAGTGCCGGGCGTGCGAGGTGGTGTGTCCGTCGCTGGTGGAGTTCGGGTCGCTGATGGAGACCGCCCGTGCCGCCATCAGCGAGCAGCAGCCACCTTCGGGTGTGCAGGGACGTGCACAGGAGGTGCTGTTCACCGGCCTCAGGCACCGCTGGTTGCTGCGGCTGGGCACGATCCTGCTGGCCGTCGCGCAGACGCTGCGGCTCGACCGTGTCCTGCCCTCGCGGCTACGGCCAGCACGACGTGTGCGCCTCGGTGACACCTTGCGCGGCTACCGGCTGCCGCCACCCGGTGCGGCGGTCCAGGGTGACGTCTACCTGTTCCGCGGCTGCGTCATGGACGGGATGTTCCGTGACGTCCACCGTGCGACCGCGCAGGTCCTGGCGGCCGTGGGCTACCGGCCACGCTTCGAGCCGGCCCCGGCCTGCTGCGGTGCGCTCTCGGCCCATGGAGGACGCGAGGATGAGGCGCACGCGATGGCCGAGGCGACCATCGCAGCCTACGCCGGCACCACGGGTCCCATCCTGGTCAACTCGGCGGGTTGCGGCGGTGCCATGAAGGAGTACGGGAAGCTGCTCGGCACCCCCGAGGCGGAGGCCTTCAGCGCCCGGGTCAAGGATCTCTCGGAGCTGATCAGCCCCGAGGAGGTGGCCTCGCGGGGCAAGGAGGTCGATCTGACCCTGGCCTACCAGGCGCCCTGCCACCTCAAGAACGTCCAGGGCCTCGCCGACCAGGCGCGGGCACTGGTCGCGGCGATCCCCGGTCTCACGCTGCTCGAGCCCGACGACGAGCAGCAGTGCTGCGGCTCCGGCGGGATCTACTCCTACGTGCAACCGGAGTTCGGCGATGCCCTGCTCGCCAGCAAGCACGCGTCGCTGCAGCGCACCGGGGCCGGGGGCGTGGTCTCCGGCAACCCGGGTTGTGCCATGCAGATCGCCCGGGAGGGCTGGGAGGTGCACCACCCGGCGCAGCTGCTGGCCCGCGCCCTGACCCCCTAGCGCGTCGTCGGGGTCCCCACACCGGTGGCCGCATCCGCACGGGCGGGTGCGGCCACCGTCGGCTGTGGGCCGGTCAGTCCCTGGTGCTCTCGCGGATCACCAACACGGGGGCGCGGGCGTGGCGCGTGACCTGCTCGGACACCGAACCGAGCCGCAACCCGCGGAACCCGCCGCGGCCGCGTGAGCCCACCACCACCAGGTCGGCGTCGCTGGAGCGCTCGACCAGGGCGCGTGACGGTCGCCGGTCGGCCAGCACCGACCACTCGACGTCGAGGTCGTCGAGATCGACGTCGACCTCCTCGAGCCAGTTGCCGAGCTTCTCGGTGTACTGGGCGCGCACCTCCTCGAGGTCCTTGGCTTCGTCCTTGCCCTTCTCGGGGGGCACGGGGAAGGCCGTGATCTGCTCGGGCGGCTGGAACACGTACACCACCTCGAGGATGGCGTCGCGCAGACGTGCCTCCTCGGCGGCGCGCGTCAGCGCCTGGATGGAGGCGTCCGAGGTGTCGACGCCCACCAGGATGCGGTGCATCTGCATGTTGTCCTCCGGCGTGCGGGGCCGCAGCCGTGGCGGCGCGGTCCGTGTGTGGGATCGGTCTCAGGCCTGTCCAGCGGGCTCGTCCGGATCGCTTGCGGGGCGCTTGGGTGCGTGCTGCGGGGTCTGGGTGCGGACCTCGGTCTCACCCTGCCCCTCGAACAGGGGTCCGGCGACCACATCGTCGAGTGTCACACCGTCGCGCTCCGAGCGCAGCCCCTTGAACACCCCCGCCATGACGATGAGCAGCACCACGGTGAAGGGCAGACCGGTGGCGATCGCCCCGGCCTGCAGTGCGCCCAGACCGCCGGCGAGCAGCAGCACGGCTGCCACCGCGCCCTCCGACAGCGCCCAGAAGATGCGCAGACCGACGGGCGGGTTGAGGCTCCCACCCGAGGCGATCATGTCGATGACGAAGGACCCGGAGTCGGAACTGGTCACGAAGAACACGGTGATGACGAAGATGGTCACCACCGTGGTCACCAGGCTGAAGGGCAGCACGTCGAGCACGGCGAACATCGCCACGGACTCGTCGAACCCGGCGTCCACGATCGTGCCGTAGATGTCCGCGGTGCCATCGCCCTGGAACAGGATGCCGGTGTTGCCCATCACGGTGAACCACAGGAAGGAGACCAGCGAGGGCACCAGCAGCACCCCCAGGATGAACTCGCGGATGGTGCGGCCACGGGAGATACGGGCGATGAAGGAGCCCACGAAGGGTGCCCACGAGATCCACCACGCCCAGTAGAAGATCGTCCACGACGACAGCCAGCCGGCCTCGTCCGCGGAGTAGCTGCCCGACCAGAACATCAGGTCGACGAAGTTGAACAGGTAGCTGCCGATGTTCTCCACATAGGCGCTGAGCAGCAGGATGGTCGGCCCGGTGACGGCCACGAACAGCAGCAGCACACCGGCGAGGGTGATGTTCAACTCCGACAGCCGGCGGATCCCCTTGTCCAGACCGCTGACCACGGAGATCGTGGCGGCGATGGTGATGATCGCGATCAGCAGCACCTGGGTGCCCTCGCCGACGGGGACGCCGAAGGCGGAGTTCAACCCGGCGTTGATCTGCGCCACGCCGAGCCCCAGCGAGGTGGCGATGCCGAACATGGTGCCGAAGATGGCCAGGATGTCGACGAGGTTGCCCTGCCAGCCGTGGATCCTGTTCCCGATCAGCGGGTACAGGGCGGAGCGGATCGTCATCGGCAGGTTGTGCCGGTAGCCGAAGTAGGCCAGCGACAGTCCGAGGGTGGCGTACACCGACCACGCACCGAGCCCCCAGTGGTGGAAGGTCAGCGTCATCGCATCGAGCGCCGCGGCCTCGCTGCCGCCCTCGGTGCGGGGCGCGTCGATGAAGTGGTAGATCGGCTCCGCAACGCCCCAGAACACCAGCCCGATGCCCATCCCGGCGCTGAAGAGCATCGCGAACCAGGTGAGGTAGGAGTAGTCCGGCCGGGAGTCGTCCGGTCCGAGGCGGACCTTGGCGTACTGGCCGAGGACCATGTAGGCCAGGAAGATCAGCAGGGCTGCCACCGCAGCGATGAAGAACCAGCCCAGCGTCTCGGTGATCCACACGCGGACGGCACCCAGGACCTCTCCGGCGCCGTCCGGGGCGAGCGAGCCCCACAGCACGAACCCGAGGATCACCACGGCGGACACCGGGAAGACCACCGGATGGATGTGTTCCCGGGCCTTTTCGATCGCTGCCATCTCACTGCACCTTCCGTCGGCGTGTGGGCCTCCAGCGGGGCCACGCGCGCAGCGCAGCGAGCGGCACCATCCGCCGCGACATGCGGTGTCTCAACGCCGCGGATGGTGCCCCATCGGCGGCCCGCCGGGGCCGTCGTCGGAGCGGACCCTACGGGCTCCGCACGGGCTTTTCCACCCCGGTAGCGGTCCGTGACGGCCGCGCCTGGGATCAGCGGCGATCCTGCTCGTCGGGCGCGGTACGACCCAACCGGAACGCCACCGCAGTGAACCCGACCAGGGCCACGCCCAGGATCAACGCGGTCGCGCCGGTGGTGCCGGCAGCTGCGAACCCCGAGATGACCGCGATCGTCGCGGTGATGAGGAACGCACCGCCGGCGACCATGTCCACCTCGCGCAGCGGCAGCCCGACCGCGAGCACGGCCACCACCGGCCCGACCAGGACCACCGCCACGACCAGTCCCGCCAGTGGCCCGATGCCCACGCCCGCCAGGTCCGCCGCCAACAGCCCGGCGAGCGCCACCAGCAGGGCGGTGCCGACCAGCACCATCCAGCGCTGGCCGCGCAGTCGGCCCGCGAGGAGCAGCACCACGGGCGTGGCCAGGGACAACGCGGCAGCGACCGCCGGGTCCGCCGCGGCCGTCAGGGGCAGCGCCACGATCGCCGCCATGGCGACGGCGGTGGCCAGCAGCAGCACCCGATGGTCGTACTCCGGCCCGGCAGGCGAGGTCATCGGGGGTCTCCGCTGGTGCGGGGGCGTGCCGGGGACGCGCCCGGCTGCGGGTGACGCGCACGCTACCGCGACGGTCTCCACGGTCGTGCTCGCTAGCCTGCGAGGTGTCCGGCCGCAGGTCGCCGCGCCGCCACGCACCGAGAGCGACGACGGCATGGACTCCCGCTCCCGTCACCCCTGCCAGCACCCGTGAGGTCCCCCGTGGGCAAGCAGAACGAGCTCGGTGTCACGCCGATGTCGCAGGACGTGTCCGCCTGGTACAACGAGCTGGTCCTCAGAGCCGAGCTCGCCGACCGCGGTCCTGCCAAGGGCACGATGGTCATCCGGCCCTACGGCTACCGGATCTGGGAACTGCTCCAGGCACAGCTCGATCAGCGCTTCAAGGACACCGGGCACGAGAACGCCTACTTCCCGCTGTTCATCCCCCAGTCCTACCTGCAGCGCGAAGCCGACCACGTCGAGGGCTTCGCGCCGGAGCTCGCCGTGGTCACCCATGGCGGCGGCAAGGAGCTCGAGGAGCCGCTGGTGGTGCGCCCCACCTCCGAGACGGTCATCGGCGAGATGTACCACCGGTGGATCTCCTCCTACCGCGACCTGCCGGTGCTCATCAACGCCTGGAACAACGTCGTGCGCTGGGAGCTGCGCCCCCGCATCTTCCTGCGCACCACGGAGTTCCTGTGGCAGGAGGGTCACACCGCCCACGCCGACGAGGCGGAGGCGATGGAGGAGACCCTGCGGATGTTCGACGTCTACGCGGAGTTCGCACTGAACGTGGCCGCCATCCCGATGGTCAGGGGGGAGAAGACCCCCGGTGAGCGCTTCGCCGGCGCGAGGCGCACCTTCACCATCGAAGGCATGATGCGGGACGGCAAGGCCCTGCAGTCGGGGACCTCGCACTACCTCGGGACCAATTTCGCCGAGGCCTTCGACATCACCTACCAGGACCGCGACAACCAGCTGCGCCACGTCCACACGACCTCGTGGGGGATGTCCACGCGGATGATCGGGGCGGTGATCCTGGCGCACGGCGACGATCAGGGCCTGGTGCTGCCGCCGCGGCTCGCCCCCGTCCAGGTCGCCATCGTGCCGATCGGCCGAGGTGACCAGGCGGAGGCGGTGCGCGACAAGGCCTATCAGCTGCGTGATCAGCTCATCGCCCAGGGCATCCGCGTCCAGGTCGACGACCGGGACGCGTCACCGGGCTTCCGCTTCAACGACCTCGAGCTCAAGGGCGTGCCGCTCAGGGTCGAGCTCGGTCCCCGCGACCTCGAGGCTGGTCACGTGCTGGTCGCCCAGCGCATCGGCGAGGTCGATGACCGCGGGCGAGCCGTCAAGGAGACAGTCGGTTTCGATGCCTTCCTGGCGGGCGTGCAGGAGCGCCTCGACGCCTACCACGACCACCTGGTGGAGCGTGCGCGGGCCTATCGGGACGCGCACAGCGGTATCGCCGACGACCTCGACACCTTCGCGGCGCAGGTCAAGGTCGGGTTCAGCTACGCCCTGCACTGCGGGAAGGCCGCCTGCGAGGACGAGCTCAAGGCCACCACCGGGGCAACCCCCCGCTGCATCCCCACCGACGGCACCCCGGAGGAGGGCGCGTGCGTGCGCTGCGGCGAACCGAGCGCGCACGGCACGCGTGTCGCCTTCGCCCGCGCCTACTGATCCGGGATGCGGTGGCAGGTGACCGGTGGCGTGGGGAGCGTTCGGCCGGCGGCCGTGCGCGCGGCGGACCGGGCCGTGCAGCTGGGTGTCGGTGCGGCCCGGCGCAGCGAGGTGGCGCTCGCGGTGCACGAACTGCTGGCCAACGCCCTCGAGCATGGGCACGGTGGCGACCCCGCGCTGCCGATCGACCTGCGGGTGCGGCGCGGTCACGGTGACACGATCCGGATCGAGGTCACCGATCGCGCGGTGGACGGGCTGTGGCAGGGACCCGACGGCGACCGACACCGCTGCGAACCGCTCGCGTGCCGGGGGCACGGCTGGCAGCTGGTGACCGCTGTCGCCGACGCCCTTCGGGTCGAGGGCGCGGTGGGCGCGACCGTCGTGCGGGTCGACCTGGTGGTGGACGACCCTCGGCAGATACCCGCAGCGTCGACGGAAGGTGCCGACTGCGGCGTGCGCCGGGGCCGCCCGGTGGGGTGGCCTGCGCTGTCGGGCGGGCTCCCTCGCTAGGTTGCAGGCAACACCACGTCCGCGGGCGCGCCGGGCCGCGAACGCCCACGCACCGGTCCCCGACGGCGACCCGATCAGCCCGCGACCCGACCAGCCCGCGACCCGACCAGCGACCTGAGGACGAGCAGTGGCCAGCGACGACGGGACGACCCTGGTGCTGGTACGCCACGCCACCACCGCGGCCACGGGCAAGCGCCTCGGCGGCTGGACCCCCGGTGTCCACCTCGACGATGCCGGTGTCGCCCAGGCGGAGGCGACCGCCGAGCGGCTCGCCACGGCGGACATCGCGGCGGTGTACAGCTCGCCGCTGGAACGCACCCAGGACACCGCCAGGATCGTGGCCCGCGCCCACGGGCTGCGGGTGCGTTCCCGGCGCGGGCTCGGCGAGGTGGACTACGGCGACTGGACCGACAAACCCCTCGGCCAGCTGCGCCGCCGCAAGCTGTGGCAGGTCGTCCAGTCGACACCGTCGCGCATGGCCTTCCCCGGTGGTGAGACGATCCGCGGTGCCCAGGCCCGCGCGGTCGATGCCACCGAGGAACTGGCCGTCGAGCACCGTGGTGCGCAGGTGGTGTGCGTCAGCCATGCGGACGTCATCAAGGCGGTGGTCGCCCACCACCTCGGCATGCCGCTGGACACCTTCCAGCGGCTGGTGATCTCGCCGGCGTCGATCACGGTGCTGCATCTGCCCGGTCAGGGCCACCCCGTGCTGCTGACCTGCAACGACACCGGCACCGCCGGTCCACCCCTGAAGGCGAAGGCCACCTCGTGAGTGATATCGAGCTGCAGGCACCCCACCACGTCACCGTGGGGTTCACCGGGGTACCGGGACAGCGGACCTTCTACCTCCAGGCCGAGGAGGGGGGCGAGCGCGTCGAGTTCGTCCTCGAGAAGGGCCAGGCTCGCGGCATCGGGGAGCTGCTCACCCAGCTGCTGGCCCGGATCGAGGACACCCCCGCGACCGACTGGGACCGTCAGGCCATGGCGCTGCGGGTACCGCTGGACGCCCGTTGGCGGGTGGGGGAGCTCTCGCTCGGCTTCGACGCCGACCAGGGCCGCTTCCTGATCGAACTGACCGAGCTGGTGGTCGAGGAGGTCGACCTGCCCGCGGCGACGGCCAGCGTGTGGTTGGACCGTGACCAGGCCCGTCGCCTGGCCGCCCACGCGGTCGAGGTCGTGGATCAGGGCCGCCCCACCTGCGAGCTGTGCGGCCGTCCGACCGAGCTGGACGGTGCGCACGTCTGTCCGGCGACCAACGGCCACGGATCCCTGACCCGGTGAGCACGTCGGCGGGGAGCGCAGGACACGCCGAGCGGCTCAGCGAGGCCCCGCTGGAGGTGGTGGGCCGGTTCGCCGACGCCTCCAACGCCACCCTGCTGGCGAGGTTGACCGACCGCGATCCGCGGAGCCTCGACGCGTTGAGCGCCGCACTCGGTCGCACGCCGGCGCTCGATGACCTCGATCCCCGCGACCTCGTGGTCTACAAACCCGAGCGGGGGGAGCGTCCGTTGTGGGACTTCCCCGTCGGCACGCTGCACCGCCGCGAGGTGGCGGCCTACGAGGTGTCCCTGGCGCTGGGGTGGGAGCAGGTGCCGACCACCGTGCGACGGACCGAGGGGCCCTTCGGGCACGGGTCGGTGCAGGCCTTCGTGGTCCACGATCCCGAGCAGCACTACTTCACCCTGCAGGAGGCAGCCACGGCGGCGGTGGCCGGTCAGCTCGACCGGATGGTGGTCTTCGATGCGCTGCTGCAGAACGCCGACCGCAAGGCCGGTCACGTGCTGCTCGAGGACACGGAGGAACCCCGGATCTGGCTGGTGGACCACGGGGTGTGCTTCCACACCGAGCCGAAGCTGCGGACCGTCGCCTGGGAACGTGCCGGGGAACCGATCCCCGGTCAGCTGCTGGCCGACGTCGACGCCCTGCGTGCGTCCCTGGCAGGTGATCTCGCGGCACGGCTGGGGCTCCTGCTCACCGAGCAGGAGGTCGCTGCGCTCGAGGCCAGGTGCGTGCAGCTGCTGGACGCGGCGTGCTTCCCGCATCCCGAGGTCGCCCACCCCTACCCGTGGCCGCTGCTGTGAACGCGGCAGCCCCGGTCGTGCCCGCCGGTGGTGGCTGATGGCCACCTACCGTGACCAGGGCATCGTGCTGCGCACCTACAAGCTGGGCGAGACCGACCGGATCGTGCACCTGCTCACCCAGGGGCGTGGCAAGGTCCGGGCCGTGGCCAAGGGGGTGCGCCGCCCGGGCAGCCGCTTCGGCGGTCGGCTGGAGCCCTACAGCCACGTCGAGCTGCAGCTCTACGAGGGACGCAACCTCGACACCATCACCCAGGCCGAGCTGCTCGCACCCCACGCCACCGTGCGCGCGGACTACGCGACCTCCGCGGCGGCGTCGGTGCTGGTGGAGGTCGTCGACCACGTCGCCCAGGAGGGCGAGCGGGACAACGGGCTGTTCCTGCTCCTGCGGGCCGGGCTGCAGGCCCTCGACGCCGGACCCGACGACCCGGCACTGTTCGTCGACGCCTTCCTCCTGCGGCTCGCCTCGGTGGTGGGTTTCCACGTGTTCACCGAGGCCTGTGCCGTGTGCCGTGCCCCCGGTGCCCACGTCTTCCTGAGCGTGAAGGCCGGGGGCGTGCTGTGCCCGGACTGCGCACCGACGGGCACCCGCGCCGTCGACCGGGAGGTGATCGAGGCCGTCGCGCTGCTCGCCCGGGCGGGGGAGTGGTCGGCGCTGCCGGGACTGGCACGTGCGCACCCGGCAGCCCGGGCACGTGCGGCCTCCTACGCCCGTGCCTTCGTCGAGCACCATCTCGACCGGCGCCTGCGCGCCTACGAGGCGGTCCCGCGGCCCTGAGCGCCCGCGGCCGGTACGGGCACGCACGCGTCGAGCGTGCCGACCAGCGGCGGGTCGTCACCGGGTCGCAGCACCACCTTGCCGGCGCGCGCACGGGAGCCTGCGGAGGCCACCGCCAGCCCGTCGCCGAAGCGCTCCAGGGGCACCAGGTGGGTGATGAGGCCATCGACGGGATAGTGCGGGTCCGCGAGCCATTCGGCGACCTCGTGGCGGGTCCTCCGTCCATCGAGGCTGGCCTCCGGGCCGGCGTTGATGGTGCCGCGGACCGTCAGTTCACGGTTCCACACCAGCGACCAGTCCACACGTTGGCGGCCCGCAGCGCCCACCAGCACCAGGGTCCCACCGGGCCGCAGCAGGTGCAGGGCCAGATCGATCGTGGCGGGCGTGCCGACGCAGTCGTACACCACCTCGACACCACGCTCCAGGATCGGCAGCGCCGTGCGGTCGGGGCTGAGCACCCGTCCGCCGTCCTCGGCGGCCAGGGTGTGCACGGCGCTGGCACCGCCACGCAGGACGCGGTCGGCGCCGACCCGGGTGGCGCGCCCGTCCCCGAACTCGTCGGGGGAGACCACGGTGAGGTGGAGCTCGGGGTGCAACCGGCGCAGTGCGGCCGTGGTCAGCAGCCCGATCGTGCCGGGGCCGATCACCACGGCCCGCTCACCGCCGCCCTCCCACCGCAGCGCGGCGTGCAGTGCGACGGCCGCCGGCTCCAGCAGGACCGCACGGCGTGACGGGAGGTCGTGCACGGGGACGCACTGATCCTCGTGGGCGACAACGAGCTCTCCGAACCCGCCACCGAGCCGTGCATCGAAGCCCTGGCCCACCCCCGTACACCCGCTGGTGCCGGCCAGGTCGAAGCGCTCGCAGGTGTAGGGCCGCGCCCGGGCGCAGCTGCCGCACACGGGGTCGAAGCCGCGGTGCACGCAGGACAGCACGGGATCGAGCGCGACGCGATCGCCCTCGCGCAGGCGGCCGACCCCCGGGCCCGTCGCTTCGACGACCCCCACCAGCTCGTGGCCCGGGATGATGCGGCGGGCCGGATAGAAGGTGCTGAGCGTTAGCGAGATGCGCGCGTGGGCGAGCCCGACGTCGCTGCCGCAGATCCCGGCCAGTTCCGTGCGCAGCCGCACCCATCCCGGTCCCGGCAGCGCAGGCGGGGCGACGTGGTGCTCGGCGCGCAGCAGACCCCCACGCCGCCAGCCGGCGTCGTCCTGCAACCGGGATCTGGCAGCGGTCGTCAGGTAGCGGGGGACGGTGAGCTCGGCGACGACGGCGCGCACGACGACCTCCTAGCTCCGGGCGGTGGTGGGTGCCACGCCGCCGGTAGGGACCAGCCCGACCTGCCCGGCCCAGGCGGCGACCCGCTCCAGGCCCGTGTCCAGGTCGACCGCCGGGTGGTAGCCGAGGACCTGACGTGCCCGGTCGATGCGGTACGAACCGGTCCGGGCCAGCAGCCGCATCGACGCCGGGCACAGCTCGCTGTCCTGGCGTGCCGCGCGCAGCCCCGCCCCGACACCGCCGGCGAGCGCCGTGGCCAGGGGGGTGGGCAGGCACCGTGGGCGGGCTCCCACCAGCGCGCCCAGCCGCCCGAAGTAGTCGGCACAGGAGGTGGCGACCCCGTCGGTGAGGTGGAGCACCCTGCCCGCGGCCGCCGGTGTGGCGATGGCCGCCACGACACCGTCCACCAGGTTGTCCAGGTAGGTGTGGCTGAACACGCCCCGCCCGCCCGCCGGCAGGATCGCCTGCCCGGCGGCCAGGTAGGTCAGCGGCAGCACCACCCAGGGCCGCGAGCCGGGGCCGTACACGTCACCGGGGCGCAGGACCACCACCTCGAGCTCACCCGCCGCGTGCGCCGACAGCACCAGGTGCTCGCTGGCCACCTTGGTGTCGACGTAGGCGTCGCCGTTGACCTGCACCGGGTGCGACTCGTCGACCCAGTCGGGCAGGTCGAAGCCGTGCACCACCACCGACGACAGGTGGACGAAGCGCCGCACGCCCGCCCGGGCCGCCGCGGCCAGGACCCGACCCGTGCCGACCACGTTGACCTCGTGCATGCGGCGCCGGGGTGCCACGTTCGACACGATCGCCGCGGTGTGCACCACCGTGTCGACGCCCGCGAGGAGGTGCGCCCAGGCAGCGGGGTCGGTGACGCTGCCGCGGTGGACGGGGGCCGTGGGACCCTGAGCGGGGGTCCGCGGTGCCGCGGTGTCGATCCCGATGGTCGCCACGCCCTGTGCGGCCAACCGGGCGGCGACCGCCGCGCCGATGAACCCCCGGGCACCGGTGATCAGCACGGCGCCGCCGGGTCCGCTCGCCGGGCTCACGCGCTCCGCCCGCGCAGGGTGCGTACCGGCTGCAGCGCACGGGCGACGGTCCGAGGCAGCGGGCGGCGACGGCGCGCCCGTTGCGCACCGATCGCGCGGATGTAGCGCCAGTAGTCCACCTGCAGGGTGTGCCGTGCCGAACGCTGGTAACGCGCGGCCATGGCAGCACGGTCCGCGGCGATCCACCGGTGCATCTCCTCCCGTGGTGGCAGCACGCAGCGGCCGGTGAGCAGGTCGCCGATCCACTCCGCCTGGTGTTCCATCAGGGCGATGTTGGCACCCACGGTCTGCACGAAGCCCACGAGGTAGAGCCCCGCCCGGTCCGGCGGGATCACGCGCTGGTAGAGCTCCAGGCGGTTGTCGTGGACCTCCAGCACCTCGGGCGCCAGGAAGGGCAGCGCGATCTCGTAGCCGGTGGCGGTCACCAGCACGTCGATCGGTTCGACACGTCCGTCGGCCAGGCGCACGGCGTCGCCCTCGAGCGCCGCCACGTCGCCCACGACCTCGATGTCACCGTGACCGACCAGGTCGTACAGCTGCGAGGAGACCGTGGGGTGCGCCTCGAGCAGGCGGTGGTCGGGTCGGGGCAGCCCCCGGTCCTCCGGGCGGCCGACGGCCAGCCGGGTGATCGTCTCGTAGAGCCGTCGTTCCAGCGGGAAGGGCAGGAAGGCGCTGGCGGGCAGGGAGAGGTGGTCGATGGGCCGCCCGAAGGCGTACTTCGGCAGGACGTGGACGCCGTGGCGGGTCGAGAGGAGCACGTGCTCGGCGACCCGGGCAGCGTCGCAGGCGATGTCCATCCCGGAGTTGCCGACGCCGATGACCAGCACACGCCGTCCGGCGAAGACCTCCGGGTCGGTGTAGGCGTGGGAGTGGAAGCGCGTGCCGTCGAAGGTGCCGGGCAGATCGGGCGTCCGCGGGACGGCGTGGTGACCGTTGGCGACCAGCACGGCGGCGGTGGTGACCGTCTCGCCGGTGTCGGTGCGCACCTGCCAGCCGTGCGCGCCGGGCAGCTCGTCCTGGGTGCTGGGCGGCCCCTGCGGGTGCCCGGCCCGTCCGGGAGCGGCGAGGGGCGTGACCGCCGTGACCGCTGAGCGGAAGGTGATGCGCTCGGTGAGCCCATGGGCAGCGGCGAAGGTCCGCAGGTAGCGGGCGACGAGCTCGTGGGAGGGGTAGTCCGGCCAGTCGTCGGGCATCGGGTGCGAGGGGAACTGGGTGCGGTGCCGGGAGCTGTTGAGGTGGAGGCTGCGGTAGGCGGCAGCGGCACCGTTGTCGTTGTCGATCCGCCACAGGCCACCGACCATCGAACCCTTCTCGAAGTGCCGGTAGGTCAGGCCACGGTCCCGGAGCGCCTTCGCCGCTGCGAGGCCCGCCGGACCTGCACCGATCACGACCGCGTCCACGTCGTGGCGCGCACCATCCTGTCCGGCCACGGTGCTCTCCCTGGTCACCCCACCGCCCCGCCCTGTCCTTGCCGGGCGCCCGGCGGTCAGCCTAGGTGCCCACGACGCTGAGGGGAACGTTCGCGCGCGAAACGTTCCGCCAGTGGTGCTCACGGGGGCGCCAGCAGGCTCCCCGTCGCACCCGTGCCGCGGCTGCCGTCGCCGCGCACCGGTGCCAGGAGCACCGGGTCGGTGCTGAGCAGCTCGGTCCGCGCGGGGACACGCCACCGCGGGGTCCGCGTGTCGCGGTCCACGCCCAGGGTCCCTGCGGGCCCGACCACCACGGCCGTGGTCGCGGTCACGGTCAGCACCCGCCGGCCGTCGACGGTCTCCAACGCGCTGAGGTCGGTGACCACCCGGCCATCGTCGCGGTGCAGCACCCGGACGATCGGCTCCGGTCCGCGGCGGTCGGTGACCAGCACCTCACCGGAGGTGGTGGCCGCCAGGCCGATGCAGCAGGCCGGCCGCCCCCCGGGGCGCGGCAGGGAGCGCTCCCAGCGTTGCATCCCGGTTCCGTCGACCGACAGCAGCAGCGACGTGCCGCCGGCGCTGGCCAGCACCAGCCCCTCGTCGGGGTGGCGCAACCAGGACCCGAGCTCCCGGCTGGCGCGGAAGGCCGGCTGGCCCGTTGCGAGCTCCACCCACAGGTAGCCGTCGCTGCCACGCACGAGCACGAGCTCGCCGATGCGTTCGATCGGCCGCTCGTCGGGATCGAGGCCGAGCTGCCAGCGCACCCCGCCCGAGGTCGGATCGAAGCCGGTGAGGGAGCCGTCGACCACACCGACGGGGGCGACACGACCGCGCGCGTCGGCGATCCAACCGTCCCGCAGCAACTGCTCCCACCGGCGGTCGCCATCGCGCAGCCCCGCCGCGAACAGCCGGGGGCGGTCGGGGAGTCCGAGGGCCAGCAGGACCACCTCACCGACCGCGCCGACGGCCAGCACCCGATCCTCCTCCAGACCGGGACCGCGCCGCCACAACAACCCTCCGTCCCCGCGGTCGAGCACGCTGGCCTGCCCACCTGCGTGGCGCACCACGACCACCGTCTCGTGCAGCACCAGTTGGGCTGCCGAGGTCCCGAGGTCGCTGGCCCAACGGTGCTCGCCGGTGTCGGCGTCCAGCGCGTGCACCATGCCGTCGTCGGTTCCGGTGACCACGAGCTCGCCGTCGCCGGTGGCCGCAACGCTGACGCCGCCGAGCTCGGCCTGCCACCCCGTGCCCGCCAGCGCCACCGCACCGGGGACGCCGGCTTCCGGGAGGGGGTCGACCGCGCGCAGCTGCGGTCGCAGGCCCTCACCGGTGCCATCGAGCTCGACCGCGCCCTGGCCGGCCTGCGCAGACGAGCGTGCGGGCAGCTGCACTCCGCCCCCACCCAGGGCGATCGCGACCAGTCCACCGAGCAGCAGCCCACCCAGCACCAGCCCGCCGATCCCGACCCCGCTCGTCGACCGTCGGCCGCGCCGCAGGCGGCGCGCGCGGCCACGGTCGCGCACGGTGCGCTCGAGCCGGGCCCCGCAGTGGGCGCACCAGCGGGCATGACGCCGACGCCAGGCCGTGTCGCAGCTCGCGCAGCGTCGCGCCGTGCTCATCACCCCGGGGCCGCGCATCTGCGGCAGGGTAGGTCGCACGCGTGATGGCGTGGCACCCCGCTACCGTCGGTCCCGGCATCGACCGACCGGGAGCAACGGGTGAGCGCAACGGACCTGCTCATCTCCCACGGGCTGGACCCGCAGCGCCTGCCGGGGCACGTCGCGCTGATCATGGACGGCAACGGCCGGTGGGCGAACAAGCGGGGCCTGTCCCGCAACGCCGGCCGTTGCCGTCCATGATCAGCGCGACGTGCCCCGGCAGGCGCTGCGGGTCCAGCCC
>JAWOCZ010000175.1:0-10645 GCA_046483565.1 Nitriliruptoraceae bacterium | reverse complement strand
TTCTCCTCCAGCGTCGCCACGATCCTGTTCGGCGATGCGCTCGGCGTCACCTGGTCCGACGTCCGCGTGCAGGCGGTCGCTGCGGTCGTCACGCTCGTCCTCGTGGCGGTCTTCTACCGTCCGTTCCTGGTGCTGAGCTTCAACGAGCAGAAGGCCGAGCTGCTGGGGCTGCGGCCCGGCTTGAGCCACGTGGTGATGCTGGGACTGCTCACGCTGGCGATCATCTCCGCGTTCCAGACGGTCGGCACCCTGCTGGTCTTCGCGCTCATCGTGGCGCCGCCGGCGGCCGCCTCGCTCATCGCTCGTCGGGTGCCGACCATGATGCTGACGGCGGCGGGTCTGGGGAGCTTGGCGATCCTGCTGGGCCTGCTCGTCAGCTGGCACGCCGACACCGCCGCCGGCGCGACGATGGCCGGGATGTCGGTGCTGCTGTTCTTCGTGATCCTCGCGCTGCGCGCCCCGTTCCGATCGATGGCCAAAGGCGACTGACCGCCCGAGGCCCTTCGCCAGGATCAGGGGTCGTCATCAGGGGTCGTCATCAGGGGTCGGCGGCCGCACTACCCGGCCATGGATCGGCGCACGGCGGCTCAGTCGACGGCGGCACAGGACCGGCAGGTACCGACGAGCTCGATATTGTGTGATTCGACCAGGAAGCCCCGCTGGTCGTTGGCCTCGCCGGCGGCCAGGGCGAGCGC
The DNA here is from genome assembly GCA_046483565.1 of Nitriliruptoraceae bacterium. GTDB lineage: Bacteria > Actinomycetota > Nitriliruptoria > Nitriliruptorales > Nitriliruptoraceae > T1Sed10-7. The sequence goes on along the minus strand of JAWOCZ010000175.1, from coordinate 9,950 downwards.
CCGCTCCACCGCCGACGGCAGCACCACGTCGTCGATGCGCCCGCAGGTGGAGCACACGAGGTGGTGATGGTGTCCGGACAGTTCCTCGGTCAGCTCGTAGCGAGCGACGTCGTCGGTCGAGGCGATCCGTTCCACCGCGCCGCACTGTTCCAGGATCGCGAGGTTGCGGTACAGCGAGCTCTGAGACTGGACGGCACCGTGTCCGAGCAGCTCGGGGATGGTGACCGGGCGCCCCAGATCGACCAACAGCTCGACCAACTGTCGACGACCGCGCGTGTACCGCTGACGGCTCCGTCGTAGCTGCTCGCTGACGAGGTCGTGCACATCGTTGGCCATGCAGGCAGCCTAGTGCGTTCTCGGAACAGCCCGGGATCGTGGTGGCGGGGGCTCCGCCGGGCACCGTTAGACTCATCTCCCGCGATCGTTCGCGTGCCCGGTCCCCGGCGCCGCTGGTCGCGCCGCTGGTCCGCGAGCCGCACCTCACGTCACCGCCGCCCTGGAGCCACCCGTGCGTAGCAGAGTCCGTCTCCTCACCGCGTCGGTGACCGCCGCCCTGCTGCTGGCGGCCTGCAGCCCGCTGCCTCCGGGATCCGCCGCTGCCGTGGTCGAGGGGACCCGGATCCCCCGCGCGGCCATCGAGAGCGCCATCGCGGGTCTCGACCTCGACGACGTGCGCGCCGGCCTCGACGCCGGCCTGCCCGCCGACCTCGAGGGCGTCGCACGCGCCGCGGCCGTGGAGGAGCAGGTGGCGGCGGTGGTCCTCGACACCCAGCGCCGCGTGCTCGACCTGTACATCCGACGTGAGATCGTGCAGATCGTCGCCGAGGACGTCGGCGTCGAGGCCTCGACCGCCGACCGCGAGGCCGCCAGGGAGGCGTTGATCGCCTCGGTCGGCGGGCCGGAAGCCCTCCCCGAGGTGCTGGCCGAGGCCGGCTTCAGCGAGGAGGTCTTCGAGGAGGTGATCGTCGAGCAGGAGGCGTTGCTGGTGGCACTGCGGCGCGTCGTCCTCGCCGACGCCGAGCTCGAGGTCCGCGAACCACGGCACATCCTCGTCGCGAGCCAGGAGGAGGCCGAGGAGCTCCGCGCTGAGCTGGCGGCCGGTGCCGACTTCGCTGAGTTGGCGGCGGCACGCTCCCAGGATCCCGGGAGCGCACCGCAGGGTGGCGCGCTCCAGGCGGCACCACGTGGGGCGTGGTTGCCCGAGTTCGACGATGCGGTGTGGACCGCGGAGATCGGCGAGGTGGTCGGTCCCGTCCAGACGCAGGCCGGCTTCCACCTGATCGAGGTCGTCGACGAGGCCACGCTGGCGACCGACGAGCTCCCCGAGGAGCAGGTCCAGCAGCTGGTGGGCGCTGAGCTGGACGCTCGCTTCCTGGCTGCCGTCAACGAGACCGACGTCCGGGTCGACCCTGCCTTCGGGGTGTGGAGCAGCGATGCCGAGGCTCCGTCGCTGCAGCCGACCACCCCGGTCGGCCAGGCACCGAGCGGAGGGGCACCAGGTGGTCTCGGTCTGACCGACGAGGAGCTGGAGGAGCTCCGCCAGGAGCTCGAGGAGGGCTCATGACCGCCGGTCCCGCGGACGGCGAATCGCCGAGCGTCGCCCTGGTGGAGACCTCAGAGCTGTTCCCGGGGCTGCTGCCCTTCCAGGCCTGGGACGTCCTCGGCACGGCCGAGGAGATCCTCGTCCGCGATGCGGTCTCGCACTCCGCTGCGAGCCACCTCCACCTCGCCGGCCTGGATCTGGAGACGCTCGCACCGGCAGCGCTGGAGCGTCACGATCTCGACCTCAGCCGGCCGGGGTTACCGGACGATCGGAGGATGGCCAAGGCGCTGGTCGAACGCGCCCGTCGGCAGGGTCGCGTCGTCTACCTGCTCGGTCCGGAGGACGAACGACTGGCGGCGGCGCTCGCCGGGATGGCCGCCGAGCACGATCTGGAGATCGAACTGGTCTTCCTCGCCCAGCAGCCCGCGGGCGCGGAGGTGCTGCGGCTCGTCGAGGTGATGCGTCGGCTCCGCGACCCCGCCACAGGTTGCCCGTGGGATCTCGAGCAGGACCACGCCACGCTGCTGCCGCACCTCGTCGAGGAGACCTACGAGCTCGTCGAGGCGATCGAGACCGGGGACGATCCGCATCTGCTCGAGGAGCTCGGCGACGTCCTCCTGCAGGTCGTCTTCCACGCCCGGATCGCCCGTGATCGCGACGCCTTCGGCATCGACGAGGTGGCGCGGGGCATCGCTGACAAGCTGGTTCGCCGACACCCTCACGTCTTCGCTGAAGGCGACGCCTCGACCGCCGCCGAGGTCCAGGACCGCTGGGATCGACTGAAGGCGCAGGAGAAGGGGCGCACCGGTCCGTTCGACGGTGTCCCGGCCGCCGGGCCCGGGCTGGAGCTCCTGCGGACCCTGCAGCGCAAGGCGGCCAGGCGAGGGCTGTCGCCACCGGGTGCCGCCCCCTCGGTCGGTGCGGTCGAGGCAGCGGCGCGTGCCTGCACCGAGGCTCCTGAGGAGGATCGGGAAGCTGCCGTGGGGCGGTTGCTGTCCGCCGTCGTCGGTCTGGCCGGCAGCCTCGATGTCGACCCGGAGGCAGCGGCACGCGCCGCTGCCCGTGACCAACGCCGGCGTACCGAGGCGGCCCTCGACCACGGCCGCGGCCAGGGCGAGGACGTCGACTCGGTCGATCCGGTGCACTGGCAGAGGTGGTGGGAGGCGGTCGGCGACGACCTCGAGGCCCGGTAGGCAGCGGTGCCGGCCGATGGCGAGGCGGTCCTCTGCACCGGTCGCTGTCCGCTGCGCACGCCTCCCACTAGCATCATCCCCGACGTCAGCGGGAGGTCCACGTGCCACCGAAGCGCTGCCCCGAGTGCGGGCGCTTCCTTTCGAACGAGCTGGTCGCGTCGCTGGCCTCGTCGAGCGTCCCCTGCCCACGTTGTGACACCCCCCTGTCCGCCGACACGGTCGTCGGGGGGAGCGGCAGCAGCGCGCGGGGCGGTCCGCGATCGCAGCCGGCGGTCACCGCCGGAGCCGTCGGTTCGGCGGCAGCGGTGGACGTGCACGAGGCGCAGGAAGCCCGTGTCGGGGCCTCGGTCCGCCCGCCGGATCTCGACCCACGCGAGGTGCAGACCGTCGAAGACGACGTGCTGGCGGGGTGGGACGTCGACGTCACCGCCGATGAGATCGCCGGGTGGCGCCTCGACCGACGCCCCTTCCCGGCAGACACCGTGGTCGTGGCCGTCGTCGCGGTCCTCGGCGGGGTCCTCGGCAGCGCGGTCTCCGACCGTCGCCGTGCCCTCGGCGCCGGCGTCGGCGTCCTTGGCGGCGCGGTCGCGGCGGGCGCGGCTCGGCGTGTCTGGGAGCTGCGACCATGACGGGGCGGCGGAACCATCTCCGCCACCTTCCGGTCGTCCCTGTTGCCGATGTTGAAGTTGTTGTACGAGCGCACGGTTGTGCCGTACGGTCACCGCCGGTGAGACCGACGTGACCGATGAGGTGGCACACGAACGTGCCTGACCACTGAGGGACCCATGGATATGTCCAACATCAGTCACGTCCACGCCCGCGAGATCCTCGACAGCCGCGGGAACCCCACCATCGAGGTGGAGGTCAGCGTCGGCTACGGGATCACCGGCCGCGCCGGGGTGCCCTCCGGTGCTTCCACCGGTGAGGCAGAGGCGGTCGAGCTGCGCGACGGTGACGACAGCCGTTACCTCGGCAAGGGGGTCACCAGGGCGGTCGCCAACGTCAACGACCGGATCGGGCCCGAGCTGCTGGGCATGGACGTCACCCGCCAGCGCGACATCGACGCGCTCATGATCGCCCTCGACGGGACCGACAACAAGGGCGAACTCGGGGCCAACGCGATCCTCGGTGTGTCGATGGCCGCGGCGAAGGCCGGCGCCATCGTCAGTGAACTCCCGCTCTACCAGTACCTCGGTGGCCCCAACGCCCACCTGCTGCCCGTCCCCTGCATGAACGTCCTCAACGGCGGGAGTCACGCCGACTCGAACGTGGACTTCCAGGAGTTCATGATCGCACCCGTGGGGGCGCCGACCTTCCGTGAGGCGCTGCGCATGGGGGCGGAGACCTACCACCGGCTGAAGAAGGTCCTCCACGACCGCGGCCTGTCGACCGGTCTCGGCGACGAAGGCGGCTTCGCGCCGGACCTCGCATCGAACGCCGCTGCGCTCGACCTGCTCGTCGAGGCCATCGAGTCGGCCGGCTACACCCCCGGGGACGACCTCGCGATCGCGCTGGATCCGGCCACGAGCGAGATCTACCGCGACGGTGCCTACCACCTCGAGGGCGAGGGGCGCGTGCTGTCCTCGGCCGAGATGGTGGACCTGTGGGCGGACTTCACCGACCGGTACCCGATCGTCTCCATCGAGGACGGCCTGGACGAAGGCGACTGGGACGGCTGGAAGCTGCTCACCGAGCGGCTCGGCGACGGCCTGCAGCTCGTCGGCGACGATCTGCTGGTGACCAACCCGGCGTTCGTGCGTCGCGGGATCGACGAGCAGGCTGCCAACAGCGTGCTGGTCAAGGTCAACCAGATCGGCTCGCTGACCGAGACCTTCGAGACGGTCTCGATGGCGCACCGCGCCAGCTGGACGACGATGGTCAGCCACCGCTCAGGTGAGACCGAGGACTCGACGATCGCCGACATCGCCGTGGCGACCAACGCGGGTCAGATCAAGACCGGCGCACCCGCGCGATCCGACCGCGTCGCCAAGTACAACCAGCTGCTGCGCATCGAGGAGCAGCTCGGTGACGCCGCCCGTTATGCCGGCAAGGACGCTTTCCCGCGCGCCTGACCGGCCGTCGCAAGGGGGACCATCACGTGACCGCGAGCCACCGCTGGGACGAACGTCGTCGTCTGCGCCGCCTGGAGCGGCGTCGGCGTCGCGGTGGGCACCAGCGCGGCCCCGTGATGGTCCAGCGGACCGCGCGTGGCGTCCGCGGATGGGTGGCGCGCAACGACCGACGTCTGCGGCGTGCGATCCAGGGCGACCGGCCGCTGATGGTCGCCACGATCGCGGTGCTGGCGCTGGCGGTGGTGGTCCTCTCGGCCCCGATGCAGAGCTACCTCGATGGTCGCGCCCGTGTCGACCATCTCGAACAGCAGGCTGCGGCGCTCGACGAGGCCAACGCGCAGCTCGAGCAGCGGGCCACCGACCTGGCCGAGGACGACACGATCGAGCTGCTCGCGCGCGAGCAGCTCGGGCTCGTGCGCCCGGGCGAGGTCGCCTACACGCTGATCCCGCCCGAGGAGGGCCGCCCGCTGATCGCTCCACCCCGCGGTGCGGATGCCGCCGACGACCAGCCGTGGTACCGGCGGATGTGGAACGAACTCCGTGGGCGCCTGGCCGGCTAGCGACCCCTGTGTTGCCCTGCGTCCGTCGGCTCCGTACCGTGTGCTCAGCCGCGCGCCCCGGTCGGTCCACGATCGCGGGCTCTCAGACGCCGACCGAGCAGCCCTCGGGTGGCATGGAACGGATCGCCGGTGCCAGCGCGGGCGCCCACCGGTCCGCGAGGAGTTGATCGCACTGCAGGGATCGATCGTCAAGGGCAAGGTCGTCCGACTCGAGGAGTACGGCGCGTTCGTGGAGGTGACCACCGAGGACGGTGGCGTCGTCACCGGTCTCGTCCACGTCTCGGAGGTGGATGCCGATTTCGTCGAGAACATCTACGCCTACCTCGCTGAGGGCGACGAGGTGGATGTCAAGATCCTGGATGTCAAGGAGGACGGCAAGGTCGACCTGTCGATCAAGCGTGCCGACCCCGACTGGCAGGACGAGGAGACGCCGAACCTCCGTTCGAAGCTGGACAAGGACTTCAACAAGCGCCTACGCCGCTTCATGCACAAGTCCCAGATGATCCAGGGTGAAGCGCGTCGTCAGCGTCGTGGTCGCGTCGAGTCGTGACGTCCGCCGGCGGGGAGTCACTCCCCGCGCCTGCGGTGGCTGGTGAGGACGGGCAGCGCCTGCCCGTCCCCAGTCAGGACGCCATCCGGGTCGATCCTGCGGCGTCCTACGTGTCCGCGGCGGCGGCTGCCACGGCCGACGACCGCGAGGTGGCGGTGGTGTCGGCGCAGCTCGGTCGCCCGGCGCGGGGACGCCCGGCCGTCGTGCACCGGTGCGTCCATGGCCTGCCCACGGTGGTGCGGGTCCAGCCGCGGCTCGACGACGGGACACCGTTCCCGACCGTGTTCTGGCTGAGCTGTCCGGTCCTGCGTTCGCGGGTGGGTCGGCTCGAGGCCGATCACGCGATGGTCGGTTGCAACGAGCGGCTGGCGGGGGATACGGCCTTCGCCGCCGCCTACTCGGCAGCATCCGAGCGGTACGTGGCGTTCCGCGACCAGCTCGGCGCCCCGCTCCCGGGCGATCCCAGCGCCGGTGGGATGCCGAAGCACGTCAAGTGCCTGCACGTCCACGCTGCGCACCACCTCGCCACCGGGGACAACCCCGTCGGCGCGTGGACCGTCGAGCACGCCACGCCGGCACCCTGCCCGGGCCCCTGCGTGCCCGAGGAGTTGCTGGCCCCCGCCGAGACGTCTCCCGCTACCGACAGCTTCCCCAGCGGCGCCTCTGATGCGCAGGAGCCTGCCCCGTGACGACCCCTCGCGCCGCCGTGGACGTCGGGTCCAACTCCGTCCGGCTCCTCATCGTCGACCCGGCCGGAGCGCGGGTGCGGCGCGAGATGGCGATCACCCGGCTCGCCGCCGGGGTCGATGCGACCGGTCACCTCGACGATGCCGCCTTGGACCGCACGCTCCGCACGATCGCGCGGTTCCGCGACCTGTGGGCGACCCACGGCGTCGACGATCGGGTGCGGATCGCGGCGACCTCGGCGGTCCGGGACGCCAGTGACCGCCATCGCTTCTTCGACGGTGTCCTGGCCGCAACGGGTGTGCCGGCCGAGGTGATCAGCGGTGAGCAGGAGGCCGTCCTCGCCTACGCCGGTGCCACCGGGGGCGTCGAGGTGCCCCGGCCCACGGCGGTGATCGACATCGGGGGCGGTTCCACCGAGGTGATCGTCGGTGACCCGTCGGGCGAGGTCGTGGGCTCGGTCTCACTCCAGCTCGGTTGCGTCCGGGTCACCGAGCGCCATCTGGCCTCCGATCCCGCCTCGGCCGCCGAGCTGGCCGCCGCCCGTGACCTGATCGAGACACAGCTCGACGGGGCCGTCGAGGTGCTGGGCCGCTCCGGCGTGGCGATGAGCGATGCGGCCTCGCTCGTGGGCGTGGCGGGGACGGCGACCACCCTGGGGGCGCTCCACCTCGGCCTGGACCGCTACGACGAGGACCGCATCCACGGGGCCAGGATCCCCGTGGCGGCGCTCGGCGCTCTCGCCGACCGGTTGACGGCGATGACCACCGCCGAGCGGGCCGAGCTCGGCCCGATCCAGCCCGGGCGTGAGGACGTGATCCACGGCGGGGCCATGGTGCTCCATGCCGCCCTGGAGCGGACGGGACTGGACGAGGTCGTCATCAGCGAGGCGGACAGCCTCGATGGTCTGGCGGCATCGCTGGCCTGAGAGATCGCCGCTCTGCAGCGCGGTAGCGGACGGCGGGGTGGGACGCTGCGGTCAGGCTGATGGGAAGGCCTCGCGGTAGGGTCGCCGCGGACGTTCCGCGGGAGCGAGGCTGCGGGAGGAAGTGCTGCAGAGCTGTGCTGCGGAGGGACAGAAGGCCACGATGAGCGTTCCACGTACGCGCGACGACGTGCACCTGCGCACGATGTCCGAGCACCGGTGCAGCGAGGAAGAGGCCGAAGGCGGCGGTCGGCTGGGTCGGCTCGTTCGGCTGGGTCGGCTCGGTGGACGCCTGCGCGTGCGGCCTGGTGGCACTCCCGATGTCTGAGCCGATGTCTGAGCCGATGTCTGAGCCCATCACCGCCCCCGTACTTCCCGGCGCCCTGGAGCCGGCTGCCTTCTGGGAACGCCTGCGTGATGCGCTCGAGACGGTCCCAGCCGACGCCCGCACGCCTCCGGGCGAGGCCCGCGTCGGTGCGGTCCTCGTGCTCATCGAGGAATCGGACGACGGGCTCAGCGTGGTGCTCACCCGGCGTCGTCGCGATCTGCGCTCCCACCCCGGGCAGCTGTCCTTCCCGGGCGGCCGTCGTGAAGGGAACGAGTCCCTCCAGGACTCGGCGTTGCGCGAAGCGCACGAGGAGGTGGGTCTCGACCCCGACAGCACCGAGGTGGTGGGTATCGGTCGGGTGTTCTACCTACCGCCGTCCCGGTTCTGGGTCGCGCCGGTTCTCGCCCGATGGGCCCGACCGCACGCGCTCGAGGAGAACCCGTGGGAGGTCGACGAGATCCTCCGGGTCCCGCTGACCTGGCTGCTCGATCCCGAGCGGTGGCGGCAGGTGCCCTTGTCGCTGGAAGGCTCCAGCTGGGCGTGGCAGCTCGAGGACGATCTGCTCTGGGGAGCTACGGCGGCGGTGCTCGCGGTCCTCCTCGACACGGCGGTCCCGGGATGGCACGGCGGTCGTGAACCTGAGCAGCTCGGGCCGCAGCGGGCGGTCAGGCCGTGGGAGACCGTGCCGGTGACCCGGCGCGGACCACGCCTCGAGGGGGCGCTCCCCGCGATCGGGCAGGAGGAGGTCCCGCACGTCACCGCCGAACAGGTCCGTGTGGTCAGGAAGTGGCTCCTCCAGCACGGGGTCGCCCTCGAGGCGCGGGCCGAGCAGGCCGGTCGCGCTGCGGCACACGCGGTGCGTCGGCTGTTGGGCCTGTCGCTCTCCGAGGTCAGCGTCACGGTGCTGGCCGGTCCGTCGAGCAACGGCGCGGGCGGCCTGGCCGCCGCACGGCTGCTGGCCACGGCCGGCGCCGACGTCGACGTGCTGGTCGTCGGTGACCCCCGCCTGCCGGCTCAGGTCTCGCTGCTGACCGCCGCAGGGGTACGCGTGCGCACCATCACACCCGAGGGGTTGGACGATGGCTGCTCCCCGGGGCAGGTCGTGATCGACGCGGTGCTCGGCATCGGTGCCGAGCCGCCCCTGGCCGACCTCCCGGCGGTGGCGAACGGTTGGCTGAGGCGGCACGACGTCCCGGTCGTCGCGCTCGAGCTGCCGAGCGGCATGGCCGCCGATACCGGACTGCGGGGTCCGTGCGTCACAGCGGATGTCACGGTGGCGCTCGGGCTCCCGCTGGTCGGACTGCAGGCGCCGATCACGCACGCCTACGTGGGCGACCTCTACCTCGCCGACCTGGGGATCCCGCCGGAGGTCTGGCGGGGTGCCGGCGTTTCGTTGCTCCAGCGGTCACCGTTCGAGCGGGGTCCTCTGGTCCGACTGACCGTCGGCGCCACCGCCACGGATGCTGGGACACCCGACCAGGCTGAAGCCACACGCTGATGGCCGAGGGCCGAAGGGCGTCGTGCGGGTGGTGGGGTTCGAACCCACACGGGCCTCGCGGCCCCGAGGAGTTTAAGTCCTCTGCGTCTGCCAACTCCGCCACACCCGCTCAGGGGCGAGGGTAGAGCGGTGCCGGCCACGGCGGCGTCGCCCTGTCGGGGAGCGGCGGCGAAGCCGCGTCGACGCGGAGGCGATGAACGCGCAGCGTGTGCACGCAGAGCCCACCGAAGGAGACTCTCGCCGGCCAACGCCGCACTGCACTGTCGGCGCCGCCGTCGCAGGTTCGACCGGGGGAACCACCGGATCGTCATCGACGGCAACTCGGTGTCCTACGTCGCCGTCGCCGCCGTAGCGCTGCTGGCGTGGTGGCCGGATCCTGGTGGTCGGGCCGCATGTCGAGTCCGCCGCGTCTGCGTACCCTCCCCGCCCCCAGCCGCTCACCCGATCGAGAGGGTCTGTTGTGGACACGTTCGTGGCGCCCACGCCGATGCAGCGCGTCGACGTCACCGGCAGCGATCGCCTGAAGTACCTCGAGGACGTCACCTCGCAGCACCTGCTCGACGTGCCCGTCACCCACGTTCGAAGTGCGTTGGTCCT